>JBBISM010000046.1:0-312 GCA_037441245.1 Ignavibacteria bacterium
TGACCCAATGGGGAATAATCTAAGTAGAATGCCTCATAATGGAACCTGGGTTAGGAATATAACTGGTAGATTGAGATTTGGTTTAACCAATGATATCAGTCTTGTTGTTGGTGGCTCTTATGGAGTAACAAGCTATGAGACATCTGGATTAGGTTGGCTTTATGCTAATGAACAGGGGTTTATATTCGATACATTATCAAACGGCGAAATAACATCAAGATTGAATGGAATACCCGAGCGAATGGCTAAACAAAATGTTGGAAATCAGTTCGTTACGAATGTGATGGCAAGAATTAATCATACCTTGAGTTC
>JBBISM010000046.1:322-14428 GCA_037441245.1 Ignavibacteria bacterium
TTTACTGTATCGTTCAATACGAATAGTGATGAGATAGCCCGCCGAACAAGTTATGGCAATCCTAATTTCTTCACTGGTTTTGATTTACTTATCCCACAGGATAAGTGGAGATTCACTGGTTTCACTTTTGAATCTGGAACAGACAGGATAGTTGACTATTACCAATCAATATCAATGTCGCAAACTACAAGGGATGGGTACCTGCCCGATAAAGATATATTACAGCCAAATCCTTTTACGGGATATATAGAAACAAGTCCAAACGCAACTGGAACAAACAATGCCTGGGGGATGGCTAACACATTTGTTACTCATGGATCACAAGGATTCTCATTTAGAAACGGTAATTATTGGCAATTTGATGGTGGTTATACAAATGTATTTCAAACTAGTGATTTTAATCATAACTTTAAAACTGGTTTTGAATTGCGTTTATACAATATGAGATTGCATTCTAATGGTAACCCAACAAGCGATGAACCTTTTTATGATGTATATTCTGATAGATGGGGTGGTAATATTTATGCAGAAAACGAAGAGGTTTATAAAAAAACAAGCAAACCCCAAAATCCTATAAGATTCGGAATTTATGCCCAAGACCAAATTACTTATAAAGGGATTATATTCACACCTGGATTAAGACTTGATTATTTCACTCCACAATCAAAATATAGATTACCATCATTATCTTTTACTCCAATAACTGCAGATACCGGATTTGCTGATGCACCTGCTAAGATTCAGTTAAGTCCGAGAATAAACGTTTCATATCCAGTTACAGAGCGTTCGTTCATCAGAATAAACTATGGTATTTATTTCAAAATGCCTGATTTACAATACTTTTACGATGGTTTCTATAAATTCCTTTTGAGAGGCAATGAGTTACTCGGCGAACCCAATTTAGACGTCGAAAGAGCAAATTCCTATGACATATCTTACAGCAATCAATTATCCGATGATTTTGCATTTGATGTAAATGCATATTATAAAGATATATATAATCAATTAGGAATACAATACGTTGCAACAACACCTACGCCGTATTTCCAATATACTGTAGCCGAATATGGCAATGCAAAAGGTTTGGAACTTTCACTGCGTAAGCGTCCAACTCCATCAGACCATTTCGGATTTAGAATTAATTATACATTATCATCAGTTGTTGGTACATCAACATCTTCTGGAGATAATTATAATCCTCCGACGGATCCATATACTGGTGAATTAGTATTACCATTAACCACATATCCACTCGGTTTTGACCGCACTCATAGTATTGCTCTAATATTAGATTTTATATGGGCTGATAATCAGGGGCCTTCGATTGGTGGTATTAAGTTCTTAGAGAATACATTTATTAATCTAACAGGCACATTCAATTCAGGAGCGCCCTATACAAGATTCGAACCCGGTGGCAAAGCTCTAAGCGAAATAAATGCCGAGCGACATCCTTCACGATGGAATATAAATGCTAAAATTACAAAGAGATTTTATATGAGGGATATTTTTGGTGAAAGCTTAGGACGCACTTCACTTGACTTGTTCTTAGATATTCTTAACTTGACTAATCGCTTTGCGCCTGTGGCTGTTTATTCTACTTCTGGTGATCCAAACGATAATAACATAAGCTTAAATCGCCGACCCGGAGATTTTGGTAGTATTCCTTTTTATCGTGAAGCTAATTATGGTATTGCTGAAACTTATAATGTTACACAATATGATTCTTTTGGAAATAGATTATACAACGAGCGTTCGGATCATGATAGAAATGGAGTAGTAAATCAATACGAGAAATATGAGAGTTATATGCGCTATATTGAAACCCTCCTTTCTTTCAGAGGATTATATAGTTTTCCGAGACAATTAAGATTTGGTGTGTTAATTAATTTTTAAATCTATTAAGAATATTATTTTACGAGGTTATTATGATAAATTCAATTTCAAAAAATATAATTATCAGCTTCTTTGTTGTGCTATTACTATCTGCTGGAGTAATGCAAGGTAGAATAAAAGAGCCAAACAGCAAGGATCAAAACAGCGATGAGATCCAGCGAACACCATTAAGAGTATTCGATTTACAAAAAAACACAGTCAGTAATCTCGAATTCCATACCACTAACTGGGGTATTTTCGGTCTCAATACTGAACGGGGCGAAGGTAGTGGTTATTGGCCCAGGGGTTCACAAAATCAATATATATTTGGTGGTGGCTTCTGGTTTGCAGCTATTAAAAAACGTCCCGATCTTGATGTCAAAAAGAAGTATGTTGTATTATCTTATAATCCCAATAGCGGTAAGTCTTGGTTTGTACCAGGAAGAATTGATGATGGTCCTGATTTGAACCAAAGTGATATTTACAAATATAGAACATACTTTTCTACAGATATGATTGTATCTGATGGTAGCCCGATTGATAAAGCTGATGGACCGAACTGGCCTATTTGGGATTCAAGCCCAGACCCAAAAGATACATTGAAAAGTAACAGATATTTTGGTTATTATATTAATGATGTCAATGACCGAAATAAAACTAAATATCCTAAAGGACCCGCCTTTATTTCGGGAGAGGATATTTTTTCAACGTATAAAGATACTGACTTGAATTATATCGAAGGTGGTCGTTCGAGGCGAAAGAATGAAGGGTATCCTTTGCAACTTCAAGTTGAACAAATGATATATTCTTGGGGATTTGGTGATTACAAAGATTTCATATTTATCAAATATGATATAATCAATTATTCAAATGATACATTGGAGAGTTGTTGGTTAGCAACAGTAATGGATATAGATATTGCCAGAAGAGGTAATGTAAATCTTGGCGCTCGTAATGATAGAGTGCGATTTTTCGAAGAAAATCCTTCACTGAACTTAGCATTCCAATGGACAAATCCAGATCAGGGCGAAGCCGGGCGTGGATTCGGTTATTTAGGATTTGTCTTTCTCGAAAGCCCAGCAGTCAATAAATTTTATGATACTTTAATTGTTCGCGATAATGAAGGCAATCCAATTGATACAGTCTATCGTGAAGTAATCAAGCCAGAAACAAATTTTCTTAGAAAAGATAGTAGTTTTTATGCTCATAGTTCTCAATTAGGGCTTGTTACATTCAGAAATTGGCCCATCGACATTGACCCCCAAGGGGATGAAGAACGATACGATTTTATGGCACTCGGTCAAAGAGAAGGCGATACCGGTCCTGGCGATAAGAGATTTCTTATGGCAACAGGTCCGTTCAATATGAGACCCCGAGATACAGCCAGAACAGTTGTCGGTGTGATATTAGCAAACACCGCCTCTGGTGCTGATGCTACTGGGAAAACTGAAGACGTTGCATTACTTATAGCAAGGACACATTTTGCTCAAAAAGTTTATGACAATAATTTTCAGGCACCATCTCCACCTTTAAGGGCAATATTTGTCAATCCTGATGACAGAGACAGAAAACCAGCGACTCAACCATTCAAGCCGTTAAATAATGCAATTATGGTTGCTTGGGATTCGACCGCAGAAATCTCAACTGATGTAAATGAGCGAGGACTCGATTTTATGGGTTATAGAATTTATAGAGCAAGGCGTTCAAATTTAGATACTTTCAATGTTGATAGAATTACCCCTGGAGGTGAATATACTAAAGGAGCGGGACCATTCGGTTGGCGTCAGGTCGCTCAATGGCAAATTCCTACTCCTTTTGAAAAGTCAGTTCATACGGCTGGATATAGGGAAAATGAATTAACAAATATGTATATTGATTCGCTTAAAGTTGTTGGTCTTGTCCAAGATCCAAATAATTGGATTACTGGTCTTGATGAATTTGCAGTTAAAGTGATGAATCTTGGTCGAGGAGTTGTAATATTACCCGATTCATTAGCTCAAAACTACAATTTCAATACAACTCCTAATCCACGATTAAAAGATGCTGTTGTATCTCCAGTAGTTGCACTTATTGATACAGCTTTATTTGCAGAGCCTTGGGGTAAATACTATGCACAATTAGCTGGAGGTCTTGAGTTTCCTGTCAAAACATACCCGAATCCTCCAAAGCACTTTTTATTCGATAATGTTTTAATCGGTACGATTTATTTAAATCGAGCCAATCTTGATTATAATCCTTTGTATTACAAAAGAAGAACTGTAAGGGTTGTCAAGGATTATAATAATCAACTACCTGCAAATGGTATTTTCTCAAGAGATGTTGTCAATCCCGATGATACTACAAAATTCATAAAGGTTATTGACTCAGTATATAAACCAGAAAGCTATCGCTGGGAAACAGTAAACAACGCTTCTACATATTATATGGATGTACTATATCCAAGGCATCGCGATAGCATTTTGAATGATCGAGAGCATATAACAGAATTTCTCGATTCATTATATATGTTCATCAAGAAAGGATTTATCGCTAAATATGATTTACCAGATTTTGCTGGTTCTGAGAAAGCTAAAAATGATGTTATTTTGCCCTACTTCAAAAGAATAACAACTAATCGAACCTATTTAGATATTGGCGATACTGATAGGGATGCTGTCATCACCTATAATGCTGATCCTACCAAGACAGAGAAAATAATCAATAATGTTGATTATTACTATATGTTACTTTCGTATGATGAAGGGGACTTTTTGCAACCGACTGGAACCAAACTAAATGATGCATCCGAAGGAACGACCAATTTTACCAAAACTTACTCATTTGCTTCACCAGTACAAAATGAACCTACATTTGAGATTACACATATTGATTCAAATATGATTGGTGGATTATATAATTTCAGATTCTATAGTTTAAATAATGACCGTGTAAGGGAGCTATTTGCTGGACACGAATTCGAGTTGGAATTTCAACCCGCTTGGTCTTTATCACGTGTTTATATGAACTATGATTCAATACAATACAGAAAGGAAATGGATATTAGTTTATATCGTAGATTAATAACACTCAAAGATTTAACTTCTGGCGAAGATTTATTTGGAGCATATACATATTTCGAGGTTGAGCCCTGCAACATATACTACAGAGGAGCATTTACAGAGAATGCTGCTTCGTTCTTGTTGTATGATAAACCAATATTCGATCCAGTGAAGCAAGAATATATTACTTTTGGTACTCCTTTTGATAAAGGATTATTTCAAAGGTCGGGTACAATTTCAACTGGTAATTTTACAACACCGGGCTATTGCTATAGTTACGGTTTCGCTCCCAAAGCTTATGGAACTTTGGGCTTCAGTTTCGATTATTCGATGGTTCAGTTTGGTGGGCTTTACAGACCAGATTCAACTACTGCACGGATTAAAGGGGACGCTGTTACACCAATTAGTTTCATTGCTGATCCCGATGAAAAACCGTTCAATGTTTATACGACTATGCCAGTAGATTCGCAAAGGGTTCGTCAAGGATATGCAAACTTCAATTTCTTTCCAATCTATGGAAGCTTCAATAATGGACCAGCTCACTATTTGGTTGATTTTGAATTTGGTGGCACTGAAACTATGGAATTGCAATGGGGTCAAAATTATGAAAATAGAAATACATTCAATGTTTCATATTTAGTACCCAAGTTGCATAACATTATTAAATTTAATAGGCCTAAAGAAAATAATCCATTTGATTCTGTCGAGGTAACGTATCCTAATCGTATTGAACATATGGAATTGCCATTAATCCGCGATGGAGAAGCATATTATCCAAATCCAAAGTCATTAAAAAAAGAAAGTAATAAGTTCATCAATAAGTATAACTTAGCCGCTCATGGTTATATCAATTCACGAAATGATAACAGAACCGTATTCATTAGAAGACAAGCAGCTAAGCCGGTATCAATGACTGATGCAGATATAAGATTTCCATCAATTGGTACACAAGGCAGATATTATCTATCTGCATTATCTGTTGATGGCAAAGATACACTCGATTTTGTTCACATCTTATGGGCTTCGGGTGTGCAATTTGTTTTTGATTATGCTAATAAAGCACGTCGGAAGAGTATAAATGTTGAATGGGGTGAGGGCGGCTTCACAGTTCCACGTGAACAATACAATTATGGACCAGATTTCAAATCAGGCGACCAAGTATTATTAAAAACTTTTGGAGGTGCATTAGGTTTACCGCTGCCTGGGGCTAAGGTTAGATTCAAAATTCCTGAAACACAAGTTGAAGAAAAGAATATTACTAATGAAATGATGGATAAGATAACGGTCGTTCCAAACCCATATTATATAACACATCAAGCCCAAAAATCACCTTATGATACGAAAATGATATACTTCACTCGCTTACCCAAACGATGCACTATAAGTATATATACTCTTACGGGTGATTTGATCCAAACTATTGAGCATGATGAAATAAATTCACCCGCACCTGATAAGGCTGGAGTGGATGCTTGGGACTTACTCTCAACGAATAATCAGAGAGTTCAAAGCCAGATGATGATAGCCATAATTCGAACACCAGATGGTGCTGAAACCGTGAAGAAATTCACTGTTGTTGTTGGTAGTGCAAGACTAATTCAAGATTAATTGGAAAAAATAATTATGGAGACATATATGAAAAAACTAACTATATCAATTATAACGATTCTATCGCTCATTATGTATGATGCACAATCAGTTGATATAACAAAATCAGTAACAAAGGGTGAATTTAAAAAAGTTGGAGCCGCTGGTGGACAGTTTCTTAAAATAGGTGTAGGCGCCCGTGCTGGTGGGATGGCTGGTGCCTATGGTGCATTAGCTAATGACTTAACAGCAGTACATTGGAATCCTGCTGGTATTGCAGATTTGCAAAATATGTCAGGCTACTTTTCATATACCCAATGGGTTGCTGGATTAAGTCATAATTTTGCTGCAATATCATTACCAGTTGCTGAGAATTTCACTGCTGCTGCAAGTTTTATATCTTTTTTAAGCGATAGGATTCCAGTAACAACTCTTGAATTTCCTGATGGAACGGGCAATACATATAGATATAATGATGTTGCCGTTGGAATAACTTTCAGTGGGTATCTTACAACCCAGTTTTCGTTTGGCATAACTGCTAAATACATTTCAAGCACATTTGCTTCTCTTTATAGCGATGGAATTGCTTTTGATGTCGGAACAATGTACGACACGGGTATTCAAGGTATCAAACTTGGGTTTTCAATGCATAATTTAGGCACCGAGCAGGAGTATAGAGGAGTGGATTTGAAATCAACAAAGAAGTATATCGAAGATTTATTTGCCTCATCGTTGGATATACAGTATCTTGCAAGCCCATTTGCAGTGCCTTTGATTTTCCGTGCCGGAGCAACTAGCGATGTTTTAGATATTCAAGACCATAAGCTTATAGCTGCGGTTGATTTTGTTACTTCCTCTGATGTTGCTGAGCAGTTTGCTCTTGGAACTGAATATACTTGGATGAACTTTGTCTCAGTTCGTGCTGGATATAGATTCGGCTCTGATATGTTCGGTTTCTCGGCTGGAGCTGGTCTTAAGTACTTAACAAGCGGTTTTACTGGACAAATTGATTATTCAATTAGCCCATCTTTCGAATTAGGTCTGGTCAATAGACTTTCTATTGTACTTAATTTGGGCGATTAATTTGTTTAGATTAAGATTTTTTGCTAAATTAATTGCCGTTGAGATGATTCTTAACGGCAATTTTCTTCATAATTGATTATATTAATTGATGAAAGCGTCTTTTAGCATATTGATATTGATGACTATCATTAATTTTAGTATTCTTGCCAGAATAGATCTTTCTATTGATGGAGCCATTTTCCGGTCTCACGATGAACAATTATTATGGGAATTTTATTATTCATATAAAGATAATAACGTTAGATATAATAAAGTTGGAGATAAATACCATAGTAATTTAAAATTTCAAATTATTTTCCATTCAGCTATTTCTGAGAAGAATGTAGAGACTTGGTCAGTTGTTAATCAAGTTGATTCACTTCCTAAAGATAGACCAACTGAAACATTTATTGGACAAAGAAATTTTGTCATTAAACCAGGTATTTATGAAATAGACCTAACTATTGTTGATTTAAATGATACAAGCAATCAGTATAATACATCATTTCGTCTCATAGCAAGACAAACTCCAAAGAATTCGATAGCCCTAAGTGATATTCAATTAGCTCGTGTCATAGAATCCGAAAGCCAAAAATCAGTTAATTGGATGGAGATTTTCAATAAAAACTCTTTATTTGTAATACCTAATCCTACTTTAGAGTATTATAACCATTCACCTCAGGTATTGTCGTATGTTGAAGTCTATAATGCAAAAAAATTTGCACCCGAGGGTTATAATATTTATTATAGCATATATAACGCATTAAGAAAGAATATTTTTACTAGTCCAGGCTCGAGCATACCCATAAGTGATGGTATGGTCGAGATTGCTGAATTGCCTGTAGAACTATTACCAACCGGTAAGTATTATTTAGAGATAAAGGTTACTTATCCTTTAAAAAAAGCAAATGATAGTAGCATTGCAATAAAGCCCTTTTATTTTATCAATAGTGAAATACCACCAGAACAGGTCCGATTCGTTGAAAGTGAGTTGTTCGAGCAAAGTGAATTTGCAACAATGTATGATGATGAGGTTAAGCAAGAGTATGATAAGATAAAATATATAGCTACTCGAGAAGAAATTGATAGATATGAGAACTTGACTGAACTAGAAGCTAAACGAAGATTTTTGTTCGCTTATTGGAAAATTAGGGATCCCAATCCAGAAACACCTTTAAATGAAAGATTAATCGAATTTCGCAAAGCAATTGATTATGCCAATAAACACTTCGTTTTTGGTAAATTCAAAGATGGATGGAGGACAGAAAGAGGACGCATCTTATTAATTTATGGCTTCCCTACTTATGTCGAACGTCATCAAGTTAACGCTATGGAAAAAGCTTATGAAATATGGAGATATGACAATCTACAAGGCGGTATAGCTTTTTATTTTGTTGATGTGATGGGTTTGAATAATTATATACTAGTCCATTCCACTGCCTATGGAGAAATTTTCAATAAGAATTGGTACAATGAATACGTACCTATAGATGTAAAAAAGAAAATCCGCTGATGATGATAGAAATATTAATCTATAGACTCACCACAATCTTCCTTCTATTTCTTGGCTATATATCGAAGCTCTTGAATATAAAATTTAGAGCTAAATTCGGTATTATAATTGGTGAAGTTTTAAGAATAATTGGGCCCCAAAGAAAATTTATAACTTTTCAAAATATCTCAAATGCATTTCCAGATAAACCTTATGATTGGAAAAAAAGCATTGTCAAGCAATCCTATCGCAATTTAGGTATCACCTTAGTTGAGTTATTGGCAATGGAAAAAATATTTCGAACAAATATTAATGATTACATAAAATATGAAAATAAAGAACTGATTGACGAACTTTATGCACGTGGCAAAGGATTAATTCTATTATCAGGGCATTTCGGTAATTGGGAATTACTTGCTTTTTCTGCAGGATTATTTTCGAAAGCTGATATTACTATTATTGTAAAGCCCCAGAAAAACTATATAGCTGACAATTACCTAAATAAACTAAGAGCCCTGGGCGGAAATGAAACCGTTTCGATGTATCAATCTGCAAGAACTATAGTCAAAGTTTTAAGGGAGGGAAAAGCATTAGCTCTGCTCGCTGACCAATCAGCTACGGAAGATAAAGATATATATGTGGATTTTTTCGGTATTCCTGCTGCAACTTTTGAGACCCCAGCTGTTTTAGCTCTTAAATTCAGGTCACCAATTATAATAGGTTTTGCTATTCGCCAAAAAGACTTAACTTACAAAGTAAAATTGACAGAAATTCCTTTTAATGACCTTAACGATGATGAAGAAGGGAAAATCGAGCTTACGCGACGGCACGTCGCCAAATTGGAGGAAGCTATTAGAAATAATCCTGGGCTATGGACCTGGCAACATAGAAGATGGAAACACACAATAAAAGATTATGAAAAAGAAAATCAATTTCAATGAAATTAACAAAATTGCAATTATACAGACCGCATTCTTAGGCGATACTGCTTTAACTATTCCCTTAGCTAAGGAAATCAGACGGATTAATTCTTCTCTCAACTTAACTTTTATTACTTCTCCCCGTGGTTTTGGAGTGATTAAAAACTCAATTTATATTGATAATCTAATGATATTCGATAAATATGGAAAAGATAAAGGCTATAGAGGAATGATCAATCTTGCAAAAAAATTGAGAAAATTGGATATTGATACAATAATAGCACCTCATCGTTCATTTCGCACATCTATGATTGTCGCTTTAAGTAAAATCAAAAATCGAATAGGTTATACCAATGCTTCATTGGGCTTTGTTTATAATTATAGGATACCATATTATTTTCATCTGCATGAAGTTGATAGAATATTATCCTTGCTCAATGCTTTTGATTTATATCATTTTCAGCCCGATTCTGTTCCGTTGATTTCTGAATTCAATGATGATATAATTGATATAAATTTCGTTGAAAGATTTGTTAGCGAAATTGATTCTCCCATTATTGCAGTTGCTCCTGGTTCAGTTTGGAAAACAAAAGAGTATCCCGCCGAACACTACGAAAAAATTATATTAAAACTGAAATCATTAAATTTTAAATTAATATTACTTGGTTCAGCTCAAGAATATTCATTATGCCAGAGAATAGCAGAACAAACCGATAGTATTAACTCAGCCGGGGTATTTTCAATTGAACAATTGTTAATATTTTTAAAAAAATGTAAAATGGTAGTTACAAATGATAATGCTATAACTCATCTTGCTGGTTTAGTTGATTGTTCGGTATTGACAATTTTTGGACCGACTGCTCCTGAATTTGGGTTCTATCCATACAATAAACATAATGGTTTTTATATTCAGTTAGAGGGTTTAGCTTGCAAACCTTGTCGAATTCATGGAAGCAACAAATGTCCTATTGGCACCCATACCTGTATGAAAGAATTAAGCCCTGAACTTGTCTTTAATAAAGTATTATCAATTCTCAATTTTATATCTGAAAAAGCAGTCTAATTCGATTGTTATTATTTAGTGGGTGCATTTGCTAATTTTAAAATTGTATCATATTCTATTTTAGTCAAAAGCATTACTGACAATCGTGATTGTTTTAAAAGAGCCATATCTTTTAGCTTTGGATTGTCTTTTATTGTTTGAAATGATACGGTATTTTTTAATTGTTCAGGCTTTCCAACTCTTACTGCAAGCCAGGAGGTGTCACTACTTGTTGGGTCGGGAATAGATTCCTCAATAACAGAGATAATTCCGACGATTGACTTTTCTTTTCCGCTATGATAAAATAAAATAGTATCGCCTTTTTTCATCTGGGATAGATAATTGCGTGCTTGATAATTACGTACACCATCCCATATTGTTGATTTATCCTTTAGCATCTGTTCCCAAGAATATGATTCAGGGTCGCTTTTCACCAGCCAATAGTTCATAGCCCTTATTTCAAACATTCATACAAAATCTGTTCAACTTTTATTTGTTCGTTTGGATTTAGTTTTAATCTATGGTTTATCGTATCAGTAATTACAGCTTTTGGTTCGTATAAATTGGTCAGATAAATTGTAGGTATTGTATTAACCTGAAAATAGATTGATTCTGGGAATGGTGATTCTGGCGAACTCATCGAATAGACTATTAAACAGCTATCGCTGACACCAGCTCTATGCAATACTTTTACAAGAAATGGAAAATATTCCTGAGATAACTCACAAGCACAGGAGGGCTTTGCAAAAAAGTAAACACGGTGGTATTCTTCATTGAATAATAGTTTGATAGAATCAATATATAATTGCTCGGGTTGATAATGATTATATTCTATATCAAACCATAGATAGCCCGAATGTCTTCTAACATCGTTTATTGATAGCATCTGGGCATCGTGAATAGTAACCGATGATTCTGTGCAAGAATAAAGCAAAAAGCCAATTATAAATGCTATGTATGAGTGTTTCATAATATAAATTCTCGATTTGTATCACAAACTTGTAAATTTTATTTTACTGCAAACTAAATTATGAAATTTTTAATAATTTTGTATGTTATATTAACAAATGAATTGATGTAATTGTTACACTTTATTTTGATTATTATGCATTATTTCATATATTTTGTCTTTATTTTAATCATATTTTCCTGTCAAAATACAAGCATACCAGAAGAATCTAATGAAGTTATTCAGCTTCCATACGGATTTCCGCCAATCCCGGAAAATCCGAACAATCCATTGACGAAGCATTCAATAGAATTAGGGCGAAAATTATTTTATGATACAATACTTTCCAATGGAGGCATATCTTGTGCAAGTTGTCACAAGCAAAGATTTGCTTTTTCTGATGGAGGAAATCATGTTAGCTTCGGTTTTAAAGGAAGAGCTACTACTAGAAACGCACTACCTTTAGTCAATGTAGCTTATTATGATAATTATACTTGGGATGGGAAATTTTCTGGTCCAGATGCAATTGAAGAGATAGCAAAAGGCGTTGTGTCATTACCATTTGAATTCAATTGCGATCCTAACACAGTAAATAAGAGATTAAGAAACCATCCGGAATATCAAAAATTATTTAAGCAAGCTTATGGAGAGTTAGCGGAATCAAATTTAGATTATGCAGCGAAAGCAATTGCAAATTTTATCCGCTCAATAATATCAGGTAACTCAAGATATGATAAGTATATCAGGGGGGATATAAATGCTTTGAGTGAAAGCGAAAAGAGTGGAATGGAATTATTTTTTAGTCAGAGAACAAAATGTTCAGAATGTCATTCAGGTCATCTTTTCACCGATAATAAATTCAATAGCACAGGTATAACAACTCATTATTTTGATAGGGGAAGATTTCTTGTAACTGATGAAAATTCGGATAGAGGTAAATTTCGGACACCAACTTTAAGAAATATTGCTCTCACTGCACCTTATATGCATAATGGCGAGATATTAACACTTGAAGAAATTCTTGTGCATTACAATAATGGGGGTAAAATTTTTATCAATAAAGATGAAAGAATGAGTCCATTGAATTTGACAAAAGATGAAATAAGCGATATAATAAATTTTCTTCATTCTTTAACAGATGAAGAATTAATAAAAAATCCGAGATATAAAAGACCTTAAGGAACATTATATTTCTATATATATGGTTTTACAAAATGAAAAGCAATTTTTTGATAGTATCCACTTGTACTGTTCTTTTTTTATTTACATTTTGCAGTGATACTAACTCACCCAATCAAATTCAAGAAGAACCTTTCTTAGTTATACCTGAGCATTTTCCTGAATTACCTGTACCAGTAGATAATCCAATTACCAAAGAAAAAGTTGAATTGGGGCGAATGTTATTCTATGAAAAACTATTATCTAATGACAAGACTATCCCTTCTTGCTCCCATTGTATGAAGCAAGATCATGCTTTTTGCGATAATACTCCAGTAAGTCTGGGTAATTTGAATTTACCGGAACATCGCAATACAATGAGTTTAGCTAATGCGGCATATCGCAAAAGGTTGTTCTGGGATGGACGCGGTTCAGCCATCGAATCGCATGCTTATCGTAGTATGTTTTTAACTCGGATTTTAGGTGCTGATACAAACGAAATTGTGAAACGACTAGAAGCACATCCAATATATCCCAATATGTTTAAAAAAGCATTTGGCGAAAATGCTAAACCGAGTGCATTTTTAATTTCAAGGGCAATAGCCTGCTTCGTAAGAACATTAATATCAGGAAATTCTAAATATGATAGATATTTGCGAGGTGATAGTAATGCATTGAATGCATCTGAGAAAAGGGGAATGGAGCTATTTTTTAGCGATAGAACCAATTGCTCAAAATGTCATTCAGGTATCTTCTTCACAGACCTTGAATTTCATAATACTGGTATAACAACACATTACTTTGATAGGGGGAGATATTTAATAACAAATGATAATAAAGATAGAGGCAAATTTAATACACCAACACTTAGAAATATTGAGGTTACTGCCCCTTATATGCATGATGGAACTTTTCCAACATTAGAAAAAGTTATTAAACATTATAATGACGGGGGCAAGCCTTTTATAAATAAAGATACTTTGATA
>JBBISM010000047.1:0-14310 GCA_037441245.1 Ignavibacteria bacterium
CAATTCTCCATTGGCAGAAGCTTCAATCGTCGGTATCGCCATAGGATTGGCGGTTTATGGATACAAACCCGTTGTCGAAATTCAATTTGGAGATTACATCTGGCCTTCATTTATGCAGATAAAAAATGAACTTGCAACAATGCGTTATCGTTCTAATGGTGGATATTCCGCTCCTGTTGTTATACGAGTCCCAGTTGGAGGTTATATTCATGGTGGTTTATGCCATTCTCAAAATATCGAAGCTTTTTTTGCTCATATTCCTGGATTATTTGTTGCTTATCCAAGCACAGCTGCAGATGCCAAGGGATTATTGAAGACTGCTTGTAGATTGCAAGATCCAGTAATCTTTTGCGAACATAAAGGTATGTATCGTCTTCCTTATGCGGTTTCCTTTGAGCCTGATGAAAAATACCTCATTCCTTTTGGTAAAGGCAAGATATTAAAAGGAGGTCGTGATGCTACTATTATTACTTACGGTATGGGTTGCAAGGACTCATTATATGCTGTAAAATTATTGGAAAAAGAAAAAAATGTTTCAATAGAAATTATTGATTTAAGAACAATTATCCCTTGGGATAAGGAACTTGTGTTGGATTCTGTTCGTAAAACTAATAGGATTTTGATTGTACACGAGGATACAATTACACTCGGTTTTGGTGCAGAGATTTCTGCTACTATTTCGCAGCAAGCATTCCAATATTTAGATGCCCCAGTAATGAGGGTTGCAGCCAAAGACTCTCATATTCCTTATAACTCAATTTATGAAGCGGATGTTTTGCCAAATGAGGGAAAAATTTTCCATCAACTAATCGAGTTATTAAGATTTTAGATTTTTATTCGAATTCTTTCTTAATTGACTATTTTCATCATTTATATAAGCCAAGTCAAGCCTTCTTTTGGCAATATCAGCTCGAATTATTCTAACATTGATCTTTTTGCCAATTCTGAAGATTTTGCCAGTATTTCTTCCAATAAGACAATATTTTTTTTCATCAAGATAATAAAAATCATCGTATATATCTCGAATATGAAGCAAACCTTCAGCCAAGATATTATCAATCAAAATGAAAATTCCAAAACTTGTAACCCCGGAAATTATACCCTGAAAAACTTCTCCGACATAGTTTTTAGCAAGAATAATTGAGGTTAGCTTAATAGATTCTCTTTCTAATTCGATTGCTAACCTTTCGGTCTCTGATGATTGCCTTGCGGAACTATTAGCAAAATATTCAAGATATTTATAGCGCCGTTCATCAATTTTTGATTCTGTGTATTCCTTAATTAGTCTATGTACAACCAAGTCAGGATAACGTCGGATAGGAGATGTAAAATGCGTATATTCCGTAAAGCCTAAACCATAATGACCAATATTCTCATCAGAGTAAATCGCCTTTGCCATCGAGCGAATTAATACATTATTTACGATATACTTTTCTTTACTGTTTTCGAAATGATTTATTATAGCATTAATTTCTTTAGATGTCATATCCTTGATTTTGCCGACTGGCATTAATGTTCGGATGAACTGGAGTGCATTTTTAATTTGTTTAGGATCTGGCTCATCGTGAACACGATAGATATATGGCAAGTTTTTTCTGTGTTGCATTCTTGCTAACTTTTTTATATGGCGGGCAGCGACTTGATTAGCAGCAAGCATACACTCTTCGATAAGAGAGGTGGCATCGGTTGGTACTTTCATCATTGCTTCAATTGGGTTTTTATTATCGTCTAATTTGAAGCGAATTTCGAAAGTTTCGAAATTAATTCCGCCTTTAGTTAATCTCTTTTCTTTTAAAATTTGGGCTAATTTATGAGTTTTCAGTATTAATTCAGAATTTTCATCGCCATAACCTTCAATAATTTTTTGAACTTCGAGATAGTTATATCTACGTTTATTGTTTATGACAGATTGATGAATTTCGTAATTTTTTAGTACACCCCTTGGAGTGAATTCCATAAAAATACTGAATGCAAGACGGTCTTTATGAGGTTGCAAAGAGCATAATTCGTTCGAGAGCTTTTCGGGTAGCATAGGTATTACTCTATCTGCAAGATATATGCTCGTACTACGCTTGAATGCTTCGCCATCGAGTGCGGTGCCTTCTTTTACATAGTAGCTAACATCGGCAATGTGTACTCCTAACCAGATATTTCCATTAGGAAGCTCTTCGATAGAGATTGCATCATCGAAATCTTTAGCATCTTCGGGGTCTATTGTAATTATGTGTTTATCCCTCAAATCGAGCCGTTTTTGCAATTCTTCATCAGGGATTTTGTCATTGTTTTGCTTCAATTCTTTCAAAGCTTCAACGGGAAATTCAGTTCTGACCTTAAATTCTTCAATAAATGAATCAAATTCTGCGCTTGGTTCTCCAGCTTTGCCTATTCTTTTAGTGATTCGAACTTGTGGGCTTTTTGAAGGTGTATTCCACGATAGAAGTTCTGCGATTACTTTGTCGCCGACTTTTGCAGTATTCAAGTGATTCAAAGGAATAAGGAAATCTATATAATTCCTTTGATCATCAGGTATTAGGAAATAGAAATCACCATCTTTTTCGACAGTTCCAGTAATTGGAGTATTTTCCCTTTCAATAATTTCGATAACTTCTCCTCTTTTCTTTTTGCCCCTTATTAATGGTAAGAGTTTTATTTTAACTAAATCACCATCGAGAGCGGTATTCAGATCTTTTCTTTTAATATATACACTGCCGTCTTTCTTATTAATTTCGACAATACCAAAGTCATTTCTAATTTTTATATGAGAAATAAAAGTGGCGTCTTGCACAATATCTTTGAGGGAGTATCTCCGGCGACTATTCTTAATAATTAGTTTTTGCTTTGCCAGATCCTTTAGAATTAGTTTTAAATCTTGATATTCATTGGAATCTGATTTGAAGCCCAAATGTATTGATATTTCAGATAGCTGGATAGGAGCATTTTTTCCCCTTAACAAACTGAGAATTTTCCCAATAATTTCTTCATAATTCATATTGTAAATAGCCTTATGATAAATAAAGGAATGTAAAAAAAATTGTATTACGAATATATGGAGACAGAATTAGCTTTTTCATAAGACTTTTTGAGAACAACTTTTGCATTATTTATTAATTCTTCGACTGTTTGAATATTTTTTGAATCAGACAAGCCCTGACTAATTGTTATATTAAATCCTTTGCTATCAATATCAATTATACTGCTTGCTATTTTCTTCCTCAGTTGTTCGGCCCAAATGTGAGCTTGTTGTAAATTAATTCCAACAAGCCCAATTGCAATAATTTCTTCATCAATTTTACCATAAATATCGAATGAATTTGTATGATTTTTTATTTGTTCTATTATATGCACCATAGCTCTATCTCTTCTGTTTTTGAATTTAATAGGGTCGAATGAAGCATATTTATCAATCTGGACTAAATTGAGAACAAGGGGAGTTCCGAATTTCTTACATCTCAGGATTTCTTCATATAATCTTCTATAAAGTGCGGGTGTATTAAGCAGTCCAGTCATTGGGTCAATCATCGGACTGGATTCGATTAGCTCGATAAGATGCAATTTTTCGATATTACTGCCTGCGTGTTCAGCCAAGGTCTCTAAAATTTTGACATCAATGCTTGTAATACCGCTAATATTTGAACTTTCGATAAATATTGCACCATAGATTCCATTGAAAGAAGTGAGTGGTATTGGTATTGCGGCAAAAAATCCAGATTGAAGTAAAGGTTCGTGCTTTGCGAAGCGCCTATGAGATGGATTATGTGGAGATGAGATTATTGATTGACCAGTGAGAATGGCTTTGCCTAATAATGTATTATTAAGGTCAAGGCGATGATTAGTCAATTGCCGATATGATTGATTAGCACTTTTAATAAATCTTATTCTCCATTCACCATAATTACCGTCGTAACTGCTCAATCCAATTGCATTGAATTCGAGCAGAGATTCGACCGTTTCGATTAATGACTCTTCTATATCTTTTAATGTTTTATCTGGTTCGGATATTATATTACTGAATTTGTTAATTGCTTTTAATGTTCGTGATTCTTGGAGTAAGTCATATTTTTCGATATAGCTTTGCACAAGTGCAGAAATTAATTTTGTAAAATGGCCAAAGGATGTTACTGTTAATGAATCATAAGCATCAACAATATTAGTATCTGCACAAAGGACACCAACAACAGCACCTTGATAGAAAACGGGAACGCCTATGAATGAGCCGGTTTTGACCGATTTTTTATAATATGGAATTAAATCTAATTCCGCAATCGGGTTTATTTCTGTGAGAATTTCTGGCTTTTTATGTTGGAAAATCTGGCTAACTATATCGTTTCCGATAGGTAACTTGCGTTTCTCGGAAATTGCTTGCTCAACATCAGTTGAATATGCCTCGAGTATTAGCTCTTTTTTTTCATTATTGATGAGAATAAAAGTTGCTGTTCTAATATTAAAGACAGTGCGGATTATGGTCAATACTCGATTAAGGAAATAATCGAATTCTTTGCGGGGTTCGTTTGCTAATGACTCAAATTCTTCAATAAGAAGATTAATTTGCAAATCGAACTCTTTTTCTTTGTATGGACTTGCTGATTTTTTTTCTTCAAGAATTTTATCACTTGGGGTTTTCTCATCGTTCACATCGAACGAAATTTGAGGTAGAGATTTCTTCTCATCAGGTATTTGATGTTGTATATCAATTTTTGGGGTTTTGAATTCTATATGATTTTCAGTAGTTTTTATTTCTTCTTTGATTTGGGATTGCTTATCTTCAGTTTGATTTTCTTTTATCCTCTCCTCAATATTTAATTTGAAATTATTACTGTCTTTTGGTTTAAATTTTCCGACAATTTTCATACCGGAGTGTTCATCGGAGAACTCTGTAACAGGTGTTTTAGATTGCTGAGTGGGAACGGGACTCTCATCTTTATAAGCTACTTCGTTCTTTTTATTGATAATTTTGATTCTATCATCTTCAGTCGTTCGATTAATTATGTTCTTTTCGACAATATCATCGCCAAAGGAAGAATTAAAATCCTCAAAGACTGTCCTGACGGCGGTAGATTCTTTTTTCTTTGTAACTTTAAATTTTTGTGGAGGAACTTTAGGAGTGCGTTTGATATCTACATAATCGTTAATTCTTTGCGAAATTAGCATAAAGAAAGCAACAGCACCGAGAATTGCAATAGAAATCCTATAAGACGCACTGCTAGTTCGTGAAGAAATATTGCGATAATAAGACCAAGCAAAATAACAAAAATTGCTATAAAATCGCTTGGAATTAGAATTTTTCTATAATCTACTTTTGGTCTGTTCATTGAATAATTATAATTCAGCGTATTTCAATAACGCAAATTAAATAAATTATAATTAAACTTCAATAAGTCCCCCCGAACTTGAAAGAAGTTATTAATTCCAAATGTAAATTTAATATATTTTTTTTAAGAATGCAATATATATTTGGAATCGGATTAATTTGATGTCTGTTAAGATTAATAAATGGAAATTTGTTAAAGTATGTAGATATTATTCAAATAACTTTTTGTGAAAATTGAGCTAAATTACATTTCAATAATTTACTAATTTATGCAAAGTTTAAATTTCTGAAAGTAAGAAAAAAAGAAAATACATTACAATACGAGACTGAAGTTTCATTTGCTCCCATTTTTGCATAATTATTAGATATTTGAAACCTCGTAAATAGAAATTAAATCTTTTTGCTCTCTCGTGCCATAAAAGGGTATTAGAAGTTTGATTATGCCTGGAAATGATGATTAAGTCAATAGGTTTGAAATATTTTTCTAAGATAGTATAGACTTTAAATCCAACAGGGATGAATCCGTTTTTTTTCCTCCAATGGTCGCCAATAAGTCATGCTATGTATTTGTTCGGTTTAAGAATGCGGTGAGATTCTTTTGTCACTTTTTCTAATTCTATGAAAAATTCATCCATCTCACACGAGATATTACCAATGTTATCGGGATGTTTATTGTATTTGATGTTTTCTGAATACGGAGAGTCAATAAAGATAAAATCTGCTATTTCATCATCAAGAGGTAAATTTCCAGCATCTGCCTGCTTTATGTCGTTTCTATAAGGGACTATGTCAAATCCCTTCACATATCTATTTTCTTCTTTACAAACATCTAAAATTATTACCATTAACAACCTTCAATCCAAGATTTTCAACTTCGTCTTGAATTATATATTGGATTAATTTCTCTAAATTTTTCCCTTTAAATGCTCTCCAACTTTGTTCATGATCTCCATTTGGAGTAGGATGCATCAACCAGTCTTGTTTATGAATTTCTTTTGCTTTTCTCAACAGTGCTGAAACATATTTGTATGTTTGTTTACCAAACTGTTCTTTCATTTCTAGATATAGAGACTTCAAATGTTCGAATTTCATAGAACTTACTCCTTTTGACCAATAACAATATATTCGACAGGATAGGCTTCTGAGTTAGCCTGATGGTTATTTGCAAATCTACCAGTTCTTTCATCTCTTTTTTGAGGAAGAATTTTTAATGGGATCTCTCTTTTTATTATCCTATCAAGTTTAAAGCCCGAATACTGTAAACTCTCGGCAAAGACTTCTGCATTAAGTATATTAATACCTTTCAATTTTGTATTTCCAATGACAAAACAACATCGCCCACCATTTTTTAAAATTCTATAATTCTCATCAAATACTTCTTCCATATCAATAAAAAAAGCTTCAATTTCTTTAGCAATTTTCTTGTTTTCTTTGGACATATTATAAACGATATCCTGACCAATTGAACTTCTTAATTTTTTATTTGAGTATTGCTTATAAGATGTACCAATAAAATTCTTTTTGTATTCTGTTAAATCATCTGCTAAATCAAGCCAAATTGTTGATAATTGGTGCAAATCAGCATATTCATAGCTGGTTACATAAGGACTTGAAGTTATAACTAAATCAACTGTTTCATCGGGGATGGGTTGTTTTTTTGCATTTCCAATCCCAATATTTAAGTATTGCTCTAAACTCTCTCTTACTTTATAAGGAACAATTTTATAATAGCCAGCATTTCCTTTCTCCATTTTTTTCAAATGTCTTCGCAAAGCGTCAAATGGTTTAGTTGAATTCTTTTTTGGATCCCTTGTCGGTTTTGTACTTCCTTGGAGCCATACTGAACAATTTTTCAAAATATGGCTGAATGCAACAAAGAAGAAGTTTCTAACGATTTCATCATCTTCTTCATGTATTACTCTTAATATTTTACCGAGTTCAATTTTATTTTCTTCTGAAAACCAATAATTAACTCTATCAATATGTTTTTGAGGAATCAACGGTTCAATTCTGTCATCAAAAAAGAACATAAAGGTGCCGTTTAAAAATTTCAATTTTAATAAGAATTGTCCAATTTTTTTTTGAAGATATTCTGGTTGTATAGGTATTGACTTTACTTTCGTAATGAGATATGCTATCTTATTAATATCTGTTCCACTTGCTTTAAATCCTTTAGAAAGTGCAGTAACAACAGTCGTTCCGCAGCCAAAAAACGGATCGTTTATATGAGCTTCATTACTATTGATATAATCATCAATTAACCTTTCGACCAATTGTGGGATGAACTTAGCCGGGTATCTATGATAATCGTGGGTCCATTTGCCAGTATCAGATGGTTTATACCCTATGAAAGACCAATCTGCTTCTATTCCTTTTGAATTAAATAATTGAATAATTTCCTCTGGAGGCAATATTATTCTATATGTGTTGTCATTACTATGTGTTTTCAGAGATTTTTCCATATTAACTTCGTTGATACTTTTAGATAGCTGTATTTGCTAACTTACCATAATGGAATACTTGAACTTTTATCCAATTATTGAGTTGGATATTATTGAACATAGTTAATCTCTTTGTTACCATCTATACTGTCTGATTAATTCCCAAACGGATTTTTTTCTTATGTATTGCGTGAATACTTCGTTTCTAATTCTTGGATAAACTGTGCCTTCGAAAATTGCTTCTGCGTAATTAATCGAGCCATTAGGGCGTATCTGGTATTTGTATGTTCCTCGAATTAAGCCAGAATCAACCATAACAATAGCTCGAATATCGTGAAGAACAACGCCTTCCATAAAGGGTCGCAAGCTATCGAGCTTTGCCTCGATAGTGAATACTCCCGCTTGATAATCAGCTACTCTACAAAATGCAGTATCGAAAAAGTTTATTCCATCGAGTTGTGTTCTAAATTTTGCTTTCCAAACAGTATCTTTTCTAACTCGAACGTAGGGAATTGTTCCTTTTGGTAAATCCGTAAGGCTTGTTAGCGTTTCGTAAGAGAATCCTCTCAGCCATATTGTTTGATTGACTTCATCTATCAAACCTTTTCCTTGCACGAGTATTTGGTCTTTTAAAGTTTCAAATTCTTCTCCTTCGAGCGAAGCTACATCGTGATAAGAAGAATAAATCATATCGAAGGTGCGAGCTAATGGTACTGCGTGAACTGTAAGGTCGAGAATACTTGGTATTGCTTTTTCGGGGTCTTGAGAATCGAATTCGTAAACTTTATCCCCTTCTTTGAATTTATAAAGCATTGAATCTATTGTTATTGTAAGTGTATTGAAGCCATCTTCGGGTAGTTTTGATACTAAGGTAGTAAAGAAATATGTAACTTCCCTGACATAATCTTTTGCAGAGCCATCGCTATATGTCCTTTTGACATCGGTGGTTTCGGTCAATTTATATGCAGAGTATACATTTGCTGAATATTTTAGCGAAATGCGGTATTGCATCGTATCTAATGGTGATTCTCCCTTCTCAGGAACAGCTTGGGAGTAAAGAGTATTAGCGAAAACTAATAATGAGATTATTGATAAAACAAATTTCAACGCTTTGTTTGATAGAGCATCCATGCGGCGAGTGTCATACCGTCCCATATTTCGCCCCTTTCAATTTTATGATAAATATCTTTTTCATTAACAATTTCTATTTCAGTTTGTTCAGAATAATCAGGTTGCTTTTTCTCGAGAATTAACTCATCAGCTAAATAAACATAGCATAATTCATTTGTAACACCATTGAATGGATTAAATTCCCCAAGTTTTTTCCATTTATTGCTGATATATCCTGTTTCTTCTATCAATTCTTGCTTTGCATTATTCAATGGTTCAAAACTCTCTTTAATTCCACCACCAGGAAATTCAAGACTTTCTCTTTGATTTAAGTACCTATATTGACGAACCATTATATATTTATATTGACTGAATTTTGGTATGATAAATGTAGAGCCTCTCGAATCAACATAATAATAAAGCCCCACTTCGCCATTCGGTAGCGTATATTCGTCAATTCGATAATCCCAGTAAGGATTGGGGAATTGTAATTTTGTTGAAATTCGTTTTAATTGATTTATCATAATTATTTGAGAATCATTGATTAAATATCAATTCAATTTTGCTGAAAAAGAAAGCAATTTCGATATCAGCATTTTCATCTGAATCGGAGCCGTGGATTGCATTGATGGCTTTTGATTCGCCGTAAAGTTTTCTGACTGTTCCTTCTTCAGCCATAGTTGGATCTGTATTACCAATCAAATTTCGGAAATCATTAACAGCGTTGTCCTTTTCCAAGGCAATTGGTACAATTGGACCGCTTGAGATATACTCCAATAATTCATAATAAAAGGGTCGTTCTTTGTGTACTTCATAAAAGATTGCAGCTTGCTCTTTTGTTATTCTGGTATATTTCATTGCTTTAACTTTGAATCCGGCATTTGTAATCATAGCAATTATTTCTCCGATAACGTTTTTCTGAACTGCATCGGGTTTGATGATTGCCAAAGTTTTATTTCCCATTTGTAACTCCATATTATATAAATGACACATAAAATCAATTTTGGTCTCAATGAATTTTATTCTATATATAAATAAAGGGGCATAACCCCCTTATTTAGCAATAGAATAATGATATTAAATTATTTCATAATTGATTCTTCAATTTCCTTTTTTATTTCTTTAGGATGTTTGCTTAACTTTGATTTTCTTCTTTTAGAGCCAGGTTTGGGACCACGTTTTTTGGGCATTTTGAGAATCACTTCCATTACTTTCAACCCGATATCAGCAGGCGAATCCACGACGTAAATACCTGCTTCTTTTAGTGCTTTAATTTTGTCATCGGCAGTACCTTTTCCGCCTGAAATAATAGCTCCTGCGTGTCCCATTCTTCTGCCGGGTGGTGCAGTTCTGCCTGCGATGAATCCAATAACTGGTTTTTTGACATATTTTTTGACATATTCAGCGGCAACTTCCTCAGCATTGCCTCCGATTTCCCCAATCATTAAAATTGCTTCTGTCGAACGGTCCTTAATAAACAATTCGATTGCATCAATGAATTGAGTGCCGATAATGGGGTCACCACCTATTCCAAGACAGGTGCTTTGCCCCAATCCAATATCGGTCAATTGTTTGACTGCCTCATAAGTCAATGTGCCACTGCGTGAGACGACTCCGATTGTTCCAGAGGTATGAATATAACCGGGCATAATACCAATTTTGCATTCCCCGGGAGTGATTATCCCTGGGCAATTTGGTCCAATAAGCCTGCTTTTAGAACGTTTCAGAGCTTCATAAACAGTAATCATATCGTGAGTAGGAATTCCTTCAGATATGCAGGCGATTAATTCGATTTCGGCATCAATTGCTTCGAGAATTGCATCGGCAGCTAAATTGGGAGGGACAAATATAACTGAAGCTTTTGCTTTTGTCGCTTCAACAGCTTCCTGCACGGTATTAAATACTGGAACGGGTTTTTTGAATTTTACATCCCCTTTGCCTTCATACATAATCCCGCCTTTTCCAGGGGTAACGCCTGCGACTATTTTAGTTCCATAATCAATCATTTGGGCTGTATGAAACGTACCTTCTGAGCCCGTTATTCCTTGCACTAAAACTTTTGTTTTACTATTAACTAATATACTCATAAAATACCCTAATATTTCGATAATAATAGAAATAATACAGTTTACAAAAATAATAAAATTAATGGACTTATAAATACTTCATTTATGAAAATTTTTAATTTTTGTATAATTTAATCGTTAATATATCAGGTTAAATGTTAATTGCGAAGGAGAATTTTTTTATGGCAGAGAACTTAGCTTATGAATCAACCAAAAAAAGATTCGATGAATTAGAAAAGGAACTCGAACAACTCAAAATTGAAAGAGAAGATTTGATAAGAAGATGGGAGCTCGAAAAGAGTTATATCCAGAAGATTCGCTCTTACAAAAAGGAAATTGAAGATATGAAATTAAAAGCTGAAGAATACGAGCGTCAAGGATTGCTTGCTCAGGTTGCCGAAATTCGATATGGATTATTGATTGATTTGCAAAAGAAATTGAATGAAGCCAACGAAAAACTTATGGAGATTCAGGAAAATGGAAAATTACTCAAAGAAGAAGTCGAACCCGAAGATATTGCGGAAATAGTTGCAAAATGGACTGGCATTCCTGTGCAGAAAATGCTCGAGAGCGAACTTTCTAAATTGCTCAAAATGGAAGATAGAATTCATCAGCGTCTAATCAATCAAGAAGATGCGGTTAAAGCAATTGCCAATGCTATTCGACGCTCAAGAGCTGGGTTGCAAGATAGAGCAAAACCTATCGGGTCATTCATTTTCTTGGGTACAACTGGAGTCGGTAAAACTGAAATGGCTCGGGCGTTAGCTGAATTCTTATTTGATGATGAGAACGCACTCGTTAGGATTGATATGAGCGAATATATGGAAAAACATACGGTTTCTCGATTAATAGGAGCTCCCCCAGGCTACGTTGGATACGAAGAAGGCGGTCAATTGACTGAAGCTATTCGGCATAGACCCTACTCAGTTGTTTTGCTCGACGAAATAGAAAAAGCTCATACCGAAGTTTTCAATATCTTACTGCAATTGCTCGATGATGGTAGATTAACCGATGGCAAAGGCAGAACGGTGAACTTCAAAAACACAATAATTATTATGACTTCTAACTTGGGAACAGAGCTAATTCAGGATAGATTGCTCGATGTTAATGAAAATAATCGAGATGAAATCTTCGATAGCTTAAAAATCCAGATACTCGAATTGCTGAAGAAACGACTCAGACCAGAGTTTTTAAATAGGGTTGATGAAATAATATTATTCAAACCGCTCACAAAAAATGAAATCATAAAAATTGCCGAGCTTCAAATTGATAAACTAATGAAGATTCTCGAAGATAGAGATATAGAACTCGAAATTACTTCTGATGCTCTCGATTGGTTGGCTACTATTGGATTTGATATTCAATACGGCGCCCGGCCGCTCAAAAGGGCTATACAAAAACATATCACCGACCAGCTATCTTATCAATTATTATCTGGGCAGTTCGTTGCAGGGGATAAATTAATAATTGATGTTGATAATCAAAGCAGATTCGTTTTCAGGAAGGGTTAGGGGCAGACAGTAGATAATAGTAAGCAAATACAGTAATAAAAATCTCGGTCAAAACTTGACTTTGGTTTGTATCTGATGGAGCAAATTACTTTGATGTCGAACAAAATTTGAAGTTGATTGTGAATTAATCATCATTGATTGACCATCGTTGCTTTTTTTAACTTTTGCCATAATTCACAGACAAGAATGTCTGTGCTACTATGATATGATTAGATAAGCAAGTTTATTTTAATTTTTCAAAATCGTCTTTTGTTAACTCTAAATCTTTCAAAATTTTCATAAATAATCCGATTCCGATATCTTCGTTTGAATGGAGAGGAATCACGGTTGCTCTACCATCTTTATGCTTCAAGTAATGATGACTACCTTTAATCCTTAGCACTTCAAATCCATTTCTTTGCAGTATGCTTAAAATTTCTTTACCTGTATAAGACTTGCGAGTACTCATATTTCAACTGTAATATTTTGAATTCCGATGAAGCGATTGTTAGGAATATCTTTTTCTACTTCTAGGCATAATTCAATAGCTTCTTTGATTCTTTCTATTAATTCATCGTAAGATTTTGCTTGAGTATGGCATCCTTTCAAAGCTGGAACATCAGCTATTAGCCAACCTTCGCTATCCTGTTCGATTAATACTTGAAATTCTCTCTTCATATTTTTTCTCGAATAATTTAATTGGAATTAACAATGATTCTTTTAAATTCGATATAATCAATAACGAGTAATCCTGAAATATCTTTTTTAATTACCTTATTATATCAAAAAATTATATATATCCTGATTTTACTAATAAAGTTAATTGATTGATAAGTTAATAAGAAAATTCTGAAAAAGCAAGCGAATTTTATATGATTTATCGTTTTGAGGATATCGCTGGCACAATTGAAGTGATAAGCGGGGATAGACATCCCTGATTGATTAGCATTTGAGCTGAGAGTAGCAAGCAGGGATGCTTGCTTTACTAGTGGGGCAATCATCCCTGATTGAACATTGTTGTTATTTAAATTTTTGCTATGAATCACAGACAAGAATGTCTGTGCTACTATTGTGCTATTTAATGACATACAATCAGTGTGATATACAAAGTTTCAATCCAATCGAGCTTAATTCGAAATATGGTTCAATTTCGATATTGAAATTTTTATTGTTTGGTGCTTGCCTGCATTAGCTAAGAAGGATGTTCCGAAGTATGATGAAGTGAGGAATGCGATGTTCGTGGATGCAGTGAATTGCCTCGAGAAGATAATTGATTAAAACTGCATTTAGGTAACAAACAACACAGAGGTTCCATATATCATTTTTCGTTTTTTTTCAATTTTCCATTATTTTGATTATGTTGCATTTACAAATTATTCACATTAATGGAGTTTCAAAAATGCTAAATTTAGCAATTAAAAAATGCTTAACGTTATTGATGTTTGCTATTAGTCTTCTAATTTTGAACTCTTTTGTTCTTAATGCCCAAATCAGAACAAGGGGTATAACCGATTCTATGACAGCAGCAAAAAATGGAATTTGGTATAACCCCGCTTATTACCAGTTTGAAGTTCAGTATCCAAAATTACAAGTTGTTCCCCCTCTTTTCACAGGTATGGATTTTGAAACTTTGTTGGCATATATCTACCTCGACAGCTTAATGAGAAGCACAAACAGGGACTTGCTTTACATGAATTACTTGACACGCTGGACAAAATCCAAAACGAAAAATGACACAATCGTGCAAGCAGTTAAATACTTGTACAAGCTTGTTGATTACGACCCTGTGCGGTTTGTTCAATATAATGTAAATTTGGGGGTTCCTCCCTATACTATCAATCTATTGTCAGTAAGAGGCTGGGTAAGCGAACTTTTGTCCAATATTGTCGGAAGGT
>JBBISM010000048.1:0-8833 GCA_037441245.1 Ignavibacteria bacterium
AAAAAAAAGATTGATGTATGCTTGCTCGATATTTCTATGCCCAATATGGATGGGTTACAAGCTTTAAGCAAGTTAGCAAGAAAAAGGAAGAGAACAAAATTTTTAATTCTATCTGCTCATACCGAAAGTTGGATTATAGAAAAAGCAATGAAGTTAGGTGCATCGGGGTATATTACAAAAAGGGCCGATATCGAAGAAGTGATTTATGCAATTCAGATGGTTTATTCAGGTTTACAATATTTTGATTCAACTGCTTCTGCTTCGATAAATAATGGATTGAAAGAAAATTCTCTTAAGGTGTGCTGATTTATGTTAGAGATTTATCAAAATGATGAATTTATACAAAATACAATTCCTAAATTGATTTTAAGAGTTGATAGTTTTATAAATGATATACCCTTTACCGAGGTCCATAGTTTGAATCGTCGGTTGAAAAAATATAATTCTAAATTAAAAGAAGATTTGAATTTATTCAATTCACATAACAGCAATAGTAAAAAACTGAAATATCTAATCAACATATTTGCATCATTAAACGCAATAGAAGGATATTTAGAATTTGTCGAAAGTTTTTGTGGATTAGATACTAAATCATGTTGCGATGAAATTCAAAATATAAAAAATCGGCTATTTGACAACAACCCACGTTTTTCTTCATTTATTTTGAGTAATAATTACCCTACGATTAATCCAAAATCAGTATAATCAGTTCTGGTTATTTACCAATCAATGTTTAATTTAGTCAAATTTTTAATGTATTATCACTGAAATCGGATTTAGTTTTGGTAACACCCGGCGAATTAGTATTATCTATAGCATTGATTATAATCGGAACTTTGATGCTTTATTTTGGTGCTGAAGGATTGATAACTGGTAGCTCCTCATTAGCTCAATGACTCGGTATCACTCCGCTTGTTATTGGTCTAACCGTCGTAGCTTTTGGTACGAGTAGTCCTGAATTAGTTGTTAGTATTTCAGCGGCAATTAAAAAGATAGCGGTATAGCTATTGGTAATGTTGTTGGCTCGAATATTTGTAATATTGCTTTGATTATTGGCATTGCCTCGTTATTAAGACCAATGAAGATTGACCTTAAGTTAATAAAAATTGATTTTTTAATTTTAATAGCCATTAGCTTACTGTTTCTTTTAGTAGTATCTGATAATTTTGTAAGAAGGATTGATGGTTTGGTCTTGTTTTCAATTTTAATAATTTATTTGGTTTTTACTTTTACAATCTATATGGCAAATAAAGTTAGACATCAAAACATTAACCTACCATTACCAATAAAGATAAAGAAACATAAAACTTGGATTGATATCGTTTTTATTATTGGTGGATTATTGATTCTAATTTTCGGTGCAGATTTATTTTTGCAAGGGGCAAAAAAAATTGCTCTTTATTTAGGAGTTTCTAATGCAATAATCGGATTATCTGTTGTTGCCTTAGGTACAAGTTTACCTGAATTGGCAACATCAGTAGTGGCAATAATTAAAAAAGAACAAGATATTTCTATTGGGAACATCCTAGTTCTAATATTTTTAATTTACTTGGAATACTCGGTGTCGCATCAATCATTTCCCCAATAGATACCGAAGATATAGGCATCATTGATTATGGACTCATGATTTTCCTAACTTTACTTATTCTTCCTATGGCTTGGACAAAGATGATGGTTACAAGGATTGAAGCATTTATTTTACTTTTGTTTTATGTCGGGTATTTATATTACTTGTACTTAAATATACCCCAATAAGATTCTATTTTTTTAAAATGAATTTACCCCAGTAATTTGCCTTTTGATGACTAATGTGATAAATATATATACCACTGCTCAATTGCTCTAAATCAAGAAATTGAACAACCCTGCATCCATTGTGATAGATAACTTCGTGATTTTTCGAGTAAATTCTTTCTAGTAGATTGTTGAAGATGTTCAATTCTACGTTATCATAAAGTAAAATTTGTGATGGCACAGGTAAATTTAGCTCCCTATCGAGTTTAAAATTTATTGGATTGGGATAAGGATTATCAACGATACAAGTGCTTATACCAGGATAACTATATAAATCCTGATGATAATTACAAAAAAGAGAATCATTATAATTTAACTTGAAGAAATAATCGGTATTTTGAATTGGGATAGCATCTTCGAAAAAATTTGAGGCAATTTTTAATTCGTAAAATGATGAAACTTTTCTATGTTTTCTCATTGATTCAATATCAATATTTGAAATAAGTAAATCGAAAGTATCAGCCGATTTTTCTCCTGAGCCTTTGAAAATAGTCCTAAATGCACGTATTTCGAATGGTAGAACTGAACCTGTGTCAACGGCAATTGGTGGTGAAAAGATAATCTCGGAATGGAATTTAATTTCAGGAAAATCTTTTGCGTCATTGAAATAGATATCGCTTTTATGTCTTGAACCAGTGAAATACATCCATTTTTTGAAATTGCACCACTGTTCAACCAAAGAAGTGTTTTTTTCATTATAAGCTGAATCCAGAGCTTTAAATGGGTCGTTTCCATCACCGATTAATTCCCACATACGTTTCATCAGCCAATCGTCGAATTTGTTATACATATATTGTCCAAAAATAGACCACCTATAGCCGTTATCGGCATCAATTGAAGAAAAAGGGTATCTTTTAAGTCCATTGAATAGTTGTGGTAAATATTGGTAATAATCTTTAACATCAGGATATAAGCGATATTCCATCCAAGAACTTGTCAATTCATAAATAGATGGAACTGATGGCTCGATGAATCCATAAGCGTATTGTATTGCGTGGTGTAATTCGTGTGCTGCTGTTATCTTTAGGGCATCATAACCAGTTGTGTAATATGACCGTCTTTTTATATTATCGCTATAAACAGACGAATCTTTGGGAGAATAATTATTATCTATTACTATATAACTTGTATATCGGGGTAATTTGTATCTTGGGAGAATTTCATTTTCTGCATTAGTATATCCATATCCGCCACGATTTTTCCCTAATTCAAGGATATAAATATCATATTCGGTACCTCCGCCCTCGCCGAAATCCTTTGGTGGAGGCAGATAGCCAATTTGATTAACTTGAACTTCGAAAGCCCAATCAAAAAATTTTGCAACGGAATCAATATAATCAGGAATACCATTTCCATTTAAATCGGTCGCATCAACAGCATTTTCGCCGTCTAAGTCATAATGTATTCTAAATCTACCTGTCGGCGAAAGATGAGAATGAGTAAGTTCGAATCTGACAATAGATGTGCCATCTTTTAAATGTTGGAGTGTGTTGTGTTTTGTTTGTAAATCGAGATTTGGATGGTTTAAAATATGTCGGATGAGAATTTCTTTTTTTGTAGATTCATCAAAAGTGAGGCATTTAGGGGGGTAAAGATGCTCTTCAGAAAATAAATTGATATGAAATGATAAAAATAAAACTGAAAATAATTTAAGTAGCATATTGTTCCGAAATAAGCTATTTGAGAGGTTCATAGTATATTTGTGATTTGGGCAAAAGATTTTATCTGAACATTTCTTTTATCATACCCCAGGTTCGTTTAACAGTGCTGACTTCGTGCGTTACTGTAATTGTATTTGAGTAAGAATGAGAATTATCTTTATTGATTAATTTCAATCGGTAATAAAATACGGTTTTTTGTAGTGGGTTATCATCGCTTGGTTGAGATTTGAAATATGCTTCGTTATCAATGTACTTATAGTTAGATGGAGTTCCTTTTGTATCTATTGAGGTAATTCTTTGGAATCCACTTTTGTTCGAAGAGCGTTCTAATTCAAATTTGCTTAGTTGTTGTTCGCTTATAGAACGCCATTCAATTGTTATTGAGTTTGTATCGGAGCGTGCCGAAAATGATTCGATAATTCCTTCGTAAGCCAAAGCAAAAGTGTAGAGAGCAATAAGTAGAATGAAAAAAAATATTATTTTCATAAAGAACTAATAATTTTAATATTCAAATATTCTAATTTCATTGACGCAAATATAATATATTTAATTTGATATTTAAAAATAATTATGTCATCCAAATAGAATTTTTTTCAAATTGTAAAAGGAAAATACCATTATACAAATATAACATCTTTGACTGATAGATATTATATTTGCATATGTTTAATTATGAAAATCTATGAATGGGTTTATTTAATAAAATCAAAGAAAAAGTATCGAATGTAGTCAAATCAACTACAGAGGCAGTAAGTTTCGATAAGCTCAAGGAAGGACTTTCCAAAACTCGAGATAGTTTCGTAAAAAAAATCAATTCTTTGTTGGGGGCTGGAAAAAAAATTGATGACCGATTGATTGATGAAATTGAGGAAATACTCATAACTGCTGATATAGGGGTCAATACGACTGAAAAATTAATCAATAATTTAAAAGACCGTGTTAAAAAGGAGGGATACGAGGATTCCACCGATATTTTAGATATTCTGAAAGATGAAATTTATAGCATATTAACTGAATCTTTGTCAGAATTACCCGCTGAACCATACAAGATAGATGAGAATTCGAAACCCAAGACAATACTTATTGTCGGAGTAAATGGCGTAGGGAAAACCACTACGATTGGGAAATTAGCCCATAATTACTCAAAGGCGGGGAAAAAAGTACTTATCGGAGCTGCTGATACATTCAGAGCAGCTGCTAACGAACAATTAGAAATATGGGCTGAGCGAGCAGGAGTTAGTATTGTTCAACAAAAACAAGGAGCAGACCCCGCAGCCGTTGCTTATGATACTTTAAATTCAGCGATTGCAAAAAATTATGATGTAGTTCTCATTGATACAGCTGGTAGATTGCATAATAAAATGTATTTGATGTCCGAATTACAAAAAATTAGTAAGGTTATGAAAAAGCTCAAATCTTGTGCTCCTGATGAAGTTTTGCTTGTTCTCGATGCTACAACTGGACAAAATGCCATAATGCAAGCACAGGAATTTTCGAAAGTTGCTGATTTGACGGGCATTGTTCTCACCAAACTTGATGGCACTGCAAAAGGAGGTGTTATTATCCCAATAGTTTCAGAATTAAAAATTCCAGTCAAATTTATTGGTGTAGGCGAAAAAATTGATGATATGCAATCTTTTGACCCTGAGAAATTTGTAGTTGCTCTGTTCGAGTTAAATTCTTAATCCCCGGTCTTTTTTCGAGCTTTTATAATATCATACAATGATGAGATTGAATAAGCCATAAATGGAAGTATCGAGATTTTCATCATCGTTTGATATCTTGGCAAAGCAAAGAATAGGATTGCTAATAGACTATGATAGAGAATAAAAATGTAAAACACAGCAAAATTTTTCGTATCCCATGTTTTGATTAAACCATAAATAGAGAGTAACAGAAAGATTGACCAGGGGATAAAGTAAAAAGAGTGATAACTCCTGCTATCGTTTGGATTGAATATCCAAAGATGGAATAGTTTAATTATACTGTTTTTTATCTCAAACAATGGATTCTCTGAAATTGCACGAAAAGCTTCGTCAAAATATAGTTGGTTCATTTTAACCTCGAAATCCTTGTAACCAACTAATTTGTTAAGTGAATCAGCAATTTTTTCGTCAGCCCATATACCAGGTTCATAAGGATTATGACCACGATAAAAATTTAATCCGCTGGATGTTGTGAAAGGAACGAAAGTATCAAAAACACGATAATTTCTATATTGCCAAGGGATAATTAAGATTAATAAAATTGATACAATTATTAATGACTTTCCAAATTTTTTTTTGGTAATAAAGTAAATGATCAAAATAATTGCAAAAAACAAAAATTCAGCTCGCAAGTATATAATTATGGCAATTAATATTGCTATAAGAATAGCATTTTTAGTTTCGCTTTTTGCTTTGTGTATTGTTAAAATAAAGAAAAGTAGAATTAAAATATGATAGAATAAAGTTGTGCCGACTATTAAATTTGAATATATAAATTCTGGAAGAAAAGCATAAATCGTAGAACTGATTAGGGCAATTTTATCATCAAATATCATTTTTGTTAAAATAAAAATTAGATACACAGCAAAATTGCTGATTAAAACTTGAATAATTAGAAATACAATGTTCCTTGTTTTTGTGTCATTAATTAGCATATATGGAAGCAAGTAATACACATACGCCGGCGGCATATAGGCAGATGGATAAGGTGCGCTTGCTTTATCGAAATCAATTGTTAATTTGTTCTCAATGTGATAATGAAGAGAATACCCCTTCCCATTGATTAAATTTTTTGCAATGATACCATATTCCCAATAATTAATATTACTATCATCAAAAAATGTGAAAACAGCAATGAATTTCACTATTGTTGACAATATGATTACACTTATTAATGCATTTTTGAAGACCATAAATTAATCGAAGTTTATTTGTAGTTTAAATTTCAGTAAATTTATAAAATTATTTTAGACGGAATAATTATGAAACAAAAGATTGTTTATGTCTGTTCAAATTGTGGCTATATCTCACCAAAATGGCAGGGGAAATGCAATTCCTGTGGTCAATGGGACACATTTATTGAAGAAATTACAAAGAGGGAAGATAAATCTACGCTCAGAATTATATCGGATAAATCAAAAATCGTAAGAATAGGGGATATTTCCAATGATATTCAATTTCGCATTAGTACTATGAACCCCGAGTTAGATAGAGTGCTTGGAGGCGGAATTGTTCCTGGTTCAGTTGTATTAGTAGCGGGCGATCCTGGCATCGGTAAATCTACATTACTGCTTCAAATGTGTGCGAATTTGATGGAATATAATCCTTTATTTGTAACAGGGGAAGAATCGGTCGAACAGATAAAAATAAGAGCAGAACGCTTGGGTAATATATCACAAGATTTGAATTTACTTGCAGAAACGAATGCTGAAATTATTAATGATATTATTTCAAGTTGCGAGTGCCAAATTATTGTTCTTGATTCAATACAATCTGTTGCAAGCGAAAATATTGGCGCTGTGGCTGGTAGTATTGTACAGGTTAGAGAATGTGCCTCCCTTTTTATCAAAACAGCAAAAAGTCAGCGTAAAACTATATTTTTTGTTGGTCACGTAACTAAAGAAGGAATAATTGCTGGCCCGAAGATACTCGAGCATATGGTTGATGCAGTCTTGCAATTTGAAGGAGAAAAGACAAACACTTTTCGGGTTCTTCGAGCATTAAAAAATCGTTTTGGTTCGACCAATGAAATAGGTATTTTCGAAATGAGTGATAATGGATTGAACGAGGTTAAAAATCCATCAGAAATCTTCTTAGCGCATCGCAATAGTCAAGAATCAGGCATTGCAATAGTAGCTGGTATTGAGGGGACACGACCTATAATTCTGGAAATTCAAGCATTGGTTGCACCATCAGGATATGGAGTGCCACAAAGGACATCCAATGGATATGACTCAAAGCGATTGCAAATGATTATTGCAGTGCTCGAAAAGCGGTTGGGATTGAATTTCAGATATAATGATGTTTTTGTCAATGTTGCTGGCGGTATTTATATTAATGATACTTCCGTTGATTTAGCTCTTGCAGTTGCATTAGTTAGTTCTTTCAAAGAGCGTCCAGTGCACGATAAATATGTTCTAATGGGAGAAGTCGGTTTGACGGGTGAAATACGACCAGTTTCTCATATTGAACAAAGAATATCGGAATCCGAGAAATTAGGATTTAAGTCTATATTGATTCCAGGACTGAACTATAGGAAAGTAAGAAAAAGTTTTGGAATTGAATTAATTCCTGTTGATAAAATATCACTTGCATTGATGGAATTATTTTAAATTTAATCATAAAATTTTAGAATTGAGATTATCAATTTTATTCTGTAATTTTATATTTTAATTAACAGCACCAAATTATATATAATTTGTCGAAATGTTTGAACAAATTATTGATAGATGGCGTCAAAACATAATTTTGACAATTGACCAGCAAAACGATTTTATCTATTTGCCAGAAATTTTATCAAATGATAAAGTTGAGCTTTTCATTAAGATATATCTTACTGCAGAAATAAATTGGTGGATTTATCAAGAAAAAATCATTCGTGAATCAAATAACAATTTTGATTTCACTGCACCCGAATTCAAAGAACTCAATAAACAATATGAAAGAACATTATTTAATAATGCTAAATTCAGTCGAGATAATCTAAATATCTTGATTAACAACGGAGTTAAAATTCATCTAAACTTCACCTGCCGTCCCCGAACAACTCTGAAATGGTTTATATTTCGTAATGAACCAACAAAATCTTTCGAAGAATTATCCTTGCGAATGAAGTATTTTCTTGGATATGATTATTTAATTGATAAACTTTTCCGTTGCGAAGAAATTTTGAAATCTCAATTAAACAATTCATTAATTGGTGCTGTAGAATTTGAGAGATTAGTAGAAAAATACGATAATGAAGCTTTATATGAAATGACACCGAGTGAATTTATTGTTATGTTAGAAGATTTATTTTATTATTTTGATTCTGAAAATCAGAACAAAATTCCAGTTTCAGCCCTAATTATCTTTTTTGATGACAAAGGGCTCGATTATATAGCTCAAAAACTCGATAACAAGTTTAAGTCTTTAGAAAATGAATTTATAACACGCAAAGACTTTCAAGATTTTCTCTTTAGTTTAATACAAAATTTTCAACCCCAAATTGTTGATGATATTATTGTTATTCCAGAGCCAACTGTTCCTTATAGGGAAGTTATTGAATATAATGATTCGAAAAAGCTTTTTGGTATATCACAAGAAAAGATTGACGAGAAATTACAAGGAAAGCAAAATATTGAATCAGAAACAAAGAATTTTGATGAAAGTTCAATAGATGAAGATGATTTT
>JBBISM010000048.1:8933-10876 GCA_037441245.1 Ignavibacteria bacterium
TATTGAATCAGAAACAAAGAATTTTGATGAAAGTTCAATAGATGAAGATGATTTTTTACCATTACACATTTTAAAGGATTCTAAGGAAGAGGAAATTGGTTTTGAAGACTTTGATTTTGATTTTCTTTCTGAGAAAAATACTGTCAAATCGAAAGAATCTCATATTAAAGATAAAGACACTGTAACTCATTTCGAAACTAAAGAAAAAGATAATAATGGCTTTTTGCAAATGTTTGAAATTGAGACATCAATACCTACCAGCTTCATATTATTCGATGATAAATTTCCTGCTGAGGTGATTACTGCTGAGTATGATTATTTTATAGCTAAATCTGATGCGATCAATATGCAGGGGGATAACAAACAATTGTATGAGTTCGATTCAAATGCAATAAGTCAAGAAGTTGATACTGTCGAATTAGACAAGTTATTCGATCATAAGTTGAATGATAAATTCGTAAAAAGAATATTCCATCATAATAAACAAGAATATCTAACATTTTTAAAAACAATCCGGAATTTAACCAGTTGGAAAGATATTGCAGTCAAAATTGATTTACTGTACTCACACAAATCAATAGACCCTGATTCTTCAATAGCTAAGGAATTTAGAAATGCCATACAATCGAAATTAATACTCTAAAGTTATTTAATCCCAATGAAATTTATAGATACGGCGATAATCACGGTTTGTTCGGGTAAAGGCGGTGACGGGCATATCAGTTTTCGAAAAGAGAAAGGAGTGCCAAAAGGTGGTCCCGATGGAGGCAATGGCGGGAAAGGTGGTGACATTTATTTCAGAGCTAATGAACAAATGAGTACATTGCTTGATTTCAAATTCAAGCATTATTATAAAGCTGAAAATGGACAACCAGGAAGTAAAAGCAATAAAACAGGCAAGGACGGAAAGGATTTGTATATTGATGTGCCTTGCGGTACTTTGATAAAAGATTTAGACACTGGAAAAATACTTGCAGATGTAGTTAATTCTGATGATTGTGTTTTAATAGCTCAAGGTGGCAAAGGAGGGAAAGGCAATGCCGAATTCGCCACGTCCACCAATCAAGCACCAAGATTTGCTGAAAAGGGTAGGTTCGGAATCGAATTGAAACTTACTTTAGAATTAAAATTGATAGCCGATGTTGGAATTGTCGGTTTTCCAAATGTTGGGAAATCTACATTAATTTCGGTTATTAGCTCTGCAAAACCTAAGATAGCAGATTATCCATTTACAACACTAACGCCAAATTTGGGAATTGTTAAGATTGATATTGGTAAAAGCTTCACCGTTGCTGATATACCCGGATTGATTGAGGGAGCAAGCCAAGGCAAAGGTATGGGGACTGAATTTTTGCGACATATCGAAAGAACTAACTGCTTGCTTTTTTTAATTGATTCTCTAAGCGATGACCCGTTAAGGGATTATAAAGTTTTGAAAAATGAATTAAAAAGCTTCAATAAATCAATTCTCAATAAATCCAAAATAATATCATTTAGCAAAATTGATGCAATAACAGATGAAAAGCTCAAAGAAATAAAGAAAATAACGTTCAGAGAACCTAATACGACCATTTTGTATATCTCTTCTGTAGCAAATATTGGCATTGAACAATTAAAACAGATTTTGTGGGGAAAAATCAACAATTATGATTAATTCAAGCAATCATAACTTTATTTATTATTCGTTGAATTGAGTTAATTAATGCCACTAGAATATCTTACTTCTTCTTTTCATCTTAATTTCGGAATCTTTATTTATCATATCTTGCTATATATAGTGATAGAATTGTTTAAAATCTAACATAATTAAAACCGTTTCTTATTGATATTTATTTATTAAAATAATTCGCAGTTAATCCAATGAATCAGAAAAAGCACTTTGTTCTAATAGTAATTTTCATAAGCTTAATCATAAGTTCTTTTAGTATTAGTAAGGACCATTT
>JBBISM010000048.1:10941-13979 GCA_037441245.1 Ignavibacteria bacterium
CAATAGATAATAATCCCAAAAGCATTCCTGCTTTATCCCGGCGAGGGCAGGCTTATATGTTTTTAAATAAATTTGAAGAAGCTATTAGGGATTTCACAAAAATCATACAAATGAACCCATCTTTACCCGATGTTTATAATTTTAGGGGGCTTTCTTATGGTTATATGGGAGAAATAGATAAATCAATCAACGATTTCGATAGAGCAATTGCCCTCGATGGTAGATTTGCCGAAGCATATCTCAACCGAGGTACAGCTCTTGCATCTAAAAGTGAATATGAGAAAGCATTGAAAGATTACAATAAAGCACTCAATCTGAATAAAAATAATGCTGAAGCTTATTATCAAAGGGGGATATCATATTATAATTTAGATAATATGAGTAAATCTCTCGATGATTTTACACAGTCAATAAAAAAAGGTATTCCAATTCCCAAGGTCTATTACTACAGGGGAAATGTTTATTACAAGTTAAAAAATTACTCCAAAGCAATTCAAGATTATACTAAAGCTATCCAGTTGGATCCTAATGATACTGAAGCTATCAATAATAGAGCTATGGCTTATGATTTGTCTGGTAATAAAAAGGCAGCACAAAAGGATAGAGAGAAACTTAATCAATTGGCTGGAAACAGATTTCCGCCAATTGAAACTATTAAATTTTCTAGATATAGTGATGAAAGAAATGTCTATTCGATTCAATTACCCGAAAATTGGAATAAATTGATAAATGCGGATAAATTATCTTCTGATTTATTCGTAACACTCGAAAAAATTCAAAAAACATCGGAGCCCTATTCTGTCGGTGTTCGATTATCTATGAATAGAAATTTACGTCAAAATTATAATATTCCTCAAGATGTAAGTTTGATAAGTTTTTGGGAAGCAAGTGCCTTAGAAAATACAAGAGATTATGCGGTCTATAGAATATTTACAAGGAAAACCCATAATATAGACGGTTACGACGGCTTTTTGAATAAAACTTTAATCAAAGTAACGAAAGAATCAGTACCTGTAAGAATGTATGAAATAATTTTAGCTAAGGGTGATGACTTGTTTTATGGCTATTTTCAAGCACCAGAAGTGCAATTTGCTTATTTTGAGAAAATTTTCGAAAAGGCAATTAGTACACTCAAAATTAAATAAATCAGTTCTATTTAGCTTTTGAAAATACTTGTCCTTTCCAAACAACTTTTTTATTGAGTAATAGAAATGGTATAACTAATTCCCAAACCATTAGAACTAAAATAGATGGTATAAGCCACTTGATTAATCTATTTTCTCTTAACTTTATCAGTTGGGGCAGCATAAAAATAGAATCCAAAATCAGTCTTGTTCCAATAATTATTATTAACCATAAGGGCTGTAGAGTTACAATCGAAGCAAATATACCGAGCCAATATATTGCAGTCGTAACAACAAACGAAAAAGCTTTCCAACCCAGTTCAAGTCCGCCAGTAGCCCAGCGATGATGTTGAGAAATTAACTCAGATAAATTATTACAAGGCTTTGTAAATACTATAGAATCGGAATGCGGATGGTAGCGAACGAATTTCTTATCATTAACAAGCGTCCTGATTAAAGCTAAATCTTCAGTAACGGAAAAGCCGATATGATGGTATCCACCGACCTCGAAGAAGGCATCCCTTCGGATTGAAATATTATTTCCATAACATCCAAGAGGATGCTTAAAAGCAAGACCAGCACTTGCCATTGAGTGAAGCATAATCCACTCAATAGCTTGCATATTCTCGAAAAAATTTTTCCCTTTAATCGAAGTAAAAGATGCTAAAAATGTCAATTTCGAATCAGTAAAAGCATTTTTAATGGCTTCAATCCAGGTGTGCTTAAAAGTGCAATCCGCATCGGTCATAACTACAATTTCACCTTTTGCTTTTTCAATACCAGCTTGCAAGGCGCCAGGTTTGCCTCGGAGATTTGGATTCGATGTTTCTTCTGTGATGTGGACAGGTACTAAATTTGGAATATCTTCAGTCAAAGATTCGATTATTTCAGGTGTTCTATCGGTTGACCGGTCATTAACTGCTATGATTTCATATTTATCTTTTGGATATGAGCAATTTGCTATGGATTCTAAACATTGACGTACATTATTTTCTTCATTTCTTGAAGGAACTACGATTGATACAAAATTGATTATTTCGTCAGGGTAAAAACTCAGATTTCTTTTTCTTTCGAGAAAAGCACCATAAATAAATATAATTGAGCGACAAAGGTAAATAATAATAGCAAGGTAGAACACTAATTCTATCATATATACTTTAACTTATAGCTAAAGATGAAAAAAAATAAATAAGAAGTTCAAATTTACGAATTTTGAATAACATTCATTCAATTAAATTTAAATAAAGAAGAAATTCGATGAACTCGCGAGTTGATTTATTAGAAGGTCCGATTGATTCAAGCTTGAGGAAATTTGCATTCCCTTTGATTTTGAGCTTTGTTTTAAATATGGTTTATGCCTGGGTTGATATGTATTATATAAGCAGGATAAACACAATTTCAGTAGCAGCAGCAGGAGTTGGTGAGCAGATTTTATTTTTTGCATTTGGGCTTGGTATTGGATTTGCGGTAGGGACCAGTATTGTTGTTGCACGTCGTTATGGCGAAATGAATTATGCTGGTGCGGTTCAAACAGCAACACAGGGTTTTTTGCTAATGTTTGGATTCTCTTTTCTAATAACAATTATACTGTTTTTCACTTATCCATTCATTTTAGAGATAATGAATATAAAGGGAGAAACATACGATTTAGCTGATAAATATTTATCGGCAATTGTGTGGTGTTTGCCGTTTAATTTTATGATATTTCAATTGAATGCAACGGTTCGCTCGACTGGTAATTCAGTTTTCCCGATGGCTATTTTAATTTTTGCTAACATTTTGAATGTCATCATTTCACCATTCTTGATTTTTGGTATAGGTCCGTTTCCAAGATTGGAAATATTTGGCGCTGGGTTGGGGACTACAATTGCTCAATTTATTGGCTTTCTTGTAGCTATTATTTTAATTCAGATG
>JBBISM010000049.1:0-13968 GCA_037441245.1 Ignavibacteria bacterium
GTTATCATAACCAATGTATAGTGCGATAGATAGCCCAATAGCTGACCAAAGCGAATATCTGCCACCTACCCAATCCCAAAATTCGAACATATTTTCGCTATCAATCCCAAATTCAACCACTTCTTTTTTGTTCGTGGATAGAGCTACAAAATGCTTACTTATAGCTGATCGGTCGTAAAATGCGTTGAGAAGCCATTGCTTGGCTGTAATAGCGTTTGTGATTGTTTCTTGCGTTGTAAAAGTTTTTGAAGCAATTATGAATAGTGTCGTTTCGGGGCTGAGATTTCTTAAGGTTTCTGCAATGTGATTTGCATCAATATTGGATACAAAATGAACTTTGATATTTTTATTTGAATAAGCTGTTAGTGCTTGGCATACCATTTTGGGTCCGAGATCAGAACCACCAATTCCAATATTAACCACATCAGTAATTCTTTTGCCAGTATAACCAAGCCATTGCCCATTATGAATTTTATCGCAGAAATTTCGCATCTGGTTTTGTACTTTACGAATCAATGGTATAACATTTTCACCATCGCAATAAATCGGTTCATCGGATAACTGCCGTAATGCTATATGTAGTACAGATCTATTTTCAGTGAAATTTATTTTTTCGCCGTCAAACATTGCTTCAATTTTATCCATCAGTTTAGCTTCATTGGCGAGCTTGAGAAGCAATTTAAGAGTACCTGAATAGAGATAATTTTTGGAGAAATCGAACAATATACCCTCTGATTTGATGGAGAAATTATCAAATCTGTTAGGGTTTTCAGCAAAATACTCCTTCAGATGTTTATGAGAAATTATTCTTTGATGTGCTTTAAGTTTCGACCAGATTTTTGTTTTAGTTATCATTTTTGTTGCCTTGATAATTTTAATTCATTTTTAATTACTAAAAAATAGACTAATAAAAATACAATATTATTTAAATCATTTATATTTTTGAAAAAATTTTGAGGACATATAGTAATGGAAATATTCCAATATGAGATAAAACTAAAGCCAAGAAGTCGAGGCTATCATTTAATTACTAATGAGGTCGAAGATGGGATTATAGTCCTAAGTAAGATTAAATTTGGATTAGCCCATTTATTGCTAAAGCATACAAGTGCCTCGATAACAATAAACGAGAATGCAGATCCAACTGTCAGATATGATTTCGAAACTTTTTTCAATAGACTTGTGCCAGAGGATATGTCTTTATATATACATACAAGCGAGGGTTTAGATGATATGACCTCGCATATAAAAAGTTCATTGCTTGGCACAACAATAACGATTCCCATAACTAATGGCTTTTTTAATCTGGGGACTTGGCAAGGAATATATTTATGTGAACATAGAAATACACTACGTTCGCGGCGTCTTGTTGTAACAATCATAGGCGAACTTTATGAACGATAAGCAAATAGCAGTTGTCATAATGAGCGGTGGTATGGATTCGACCGTATGCACAGCTATTGCAATAAATTCTGGCTATGAGGTTGCTGGATTCCACTTAAATTACAAACAAAGAACCGAACAAAAAGAACTCGAGTGTTTTAATAAAATTGCTGATTACTATAACATTAAGACGAGATTGGTGATTGATTTCAGCGAGCTATCTATTATTGGCGGTTCAAGTTTAACTGATGATAAGCTAATCATACCACAAGTAGATTTTAGCAGGAAGGAGTTACCGAATACTTATGTTCCTTTCCGCAATTCTTTAATGCTTTCAATGGCTATTTCTTGGGCAGAAGTATTAGGAGCTACTGCAATTTTTATCGGGGCAGTGGAAGAAGATAGTAGTGGATATCCCGATTGTCGAGATGTATTTTTTAAAGCGTTTCAAAATCTAATAAATTTGGGGACAAAGCCCGATACATCAATTCAATTATTTACACCACTTATTCATTTTTCTAAGAAGGATATTGTCATAAAAGGACATTCATTGAAGGTACCATTTGAGTTGACGTGGAGTTGCTATGGCAATATGGATATTGCTTGCGGAGAGTGCGATTCTTGCGCCCTTAGATTGAGAGGGTTTCAACAAGCGGGAATACAAGACCCGTTACATTATAAAAAAAATATATCTTTTGATTTGTTATGAATGATGAAAAATTAGATAAGGAAGATTGCTTCTTACGAGTATATGAAATAGTTAAAAAAATACCCTCTGGTAAAGTTACAACTTATGGAATAATAGCCAAGGAAATCGGTTTAAAATCTTCGGCTATTATGGTCGGTTGGGCTCTCAATGCGGTAAGAGGCTATACAGAGATACCTTGCCATAGAGTTGTGAACCGGAATGGTTACTTGACAGGTAAAATGCACTTTTTGACACCGACTTTAATGAGAGAACTTTTAGAACAAGAAGGCATTAATTTTATTGGGGAACAAGTTGATTTGGCCAAGCATCTATGGGTACCAAATAGTTGCTAAATTGATTGTTTTCAAATAATTTTTGATAACACGTTAAAATTTCGGATATTTGATTTTTTGGTTTTTATAAATTTAAAAAATCTTTTTAGCCGGTGTTTAAATAAACGGAGTATAAAATTGGACTTATTTGAGAAATGTTATAGCTTTACGAGAGCCGATGAGGTCAAAGAGCAGGGTATTTATCCATATTTTCATCCAATCGAGGAAAATGAAGGACCAGTAGTATATATTGGCGGAAAGAAAGTAATAATGGCTGGTTCGAATAATTATCTTGGCTTGACAGCCCATCCCAAAGTTAAAGAAGCAGCAATCGAAGCTGTAAAAAAATATGGTACTGGATGCTCTGGCTCAAGGTATTTAACTGGCACACTTGATTTACATATAGAATTAGAATATAGATTAGCAAAATTTTTAAATTTTGAATCAGTATTGTTGTTTTCGACAGGATTTCAGACATCCCTGGGAACGATTTCAACGCTTGTGAATAAAGGCGAATATGTTATTTCGGACAAAGAGAATCACGCTTGCATAATTAATGGTTGCCTTATGGCCAAAGGGGCTTTTGCAGAGTTCGTTAGATATAAGCATAATGATATGAAAGATTTGGAAAGAATATTGCAATCTATACCCGAAGAAGCACCGAAACTAATAGTAACAGATGGAGTTTTTTCTGTAACTGGAGAAATTGTTAATTTACCGGATTTACTCAAAGTTGCTCATAAATATGGTGCAAGAGTAATGGTTGATGATGCCCACTCAATTGGTGTAATAGGTGTTGGTGGACGCGGCACTCCGAGCCATTTTTCACTTGAGAAGGAAACAGATTTGGTAATGGGAACGTTTTCAAAAACTTTTGCTTCACTGGGGGGCTTTGTTGCTGGGCCCGAGCGAGTTTTAAATTTTCTCAAGCACCATTCCCCAGGGCTTATATTTAGTGCCAGCCCAACTCCAGCTTCTTGTGCAGCATCTCTCGCAGCACTTGATATAATCGAACAAGAACCAGAAAGAGTTGAGAGATTACGCCAAAATTCTGACTATATGCGAAAAGGCTTCGCCGATCTTGGATTTGAAGTATTTGATAATATAACTGCAATAGTACCTGTTATCGTAGGTGAAGTGGAAAGAGCATTGGTAATATGGAGGAAATTATTTGATGAGGGTGTATTTGTAAATGCTTTTATCCCGCCAGGCGTTCCTCCAAATATGAGTATGATGCGTACAAGTTATATGGCTACACACGAAAAAGAACACTTGAATAAAATACTTGAAATATTTGGTAAAGTTGGCAAGGAAGTAGGATTAATATAAAAAAATCATTATTCATTGATTTATCATTGAAATCAATATATTTTAGACTAATACATCATTTCTCTTAACATCAATTCGAAAACACTCTTCTTTTTTCGTTAAATTTTAGTTATTTTTGTAGTTTAAACCTTTTATTAAATTTTAAAAAGTAATTTAAATGGCAAAACAATTAAGCGTTCTTTATGTAACAACTGAGGCTTATCCATTTGCCAAAGTCAGCGGGTTAGGTGATGTAGCTTATTCATTTCCACTGGCGATGCGCGAACTTGGATTCGATATGCGATTAATGATTCCAAAGTATGGTTGCGTATCCGAGAGAAAAAATCGAATACATGAGATAAATAGATTAAAGGATATGCAAGTCAAGATGACCGATTATATCGAGCTTGCAACGATAAAATCATCATCAATCAACAATCCTCGTTCAAAAGTTCAAGCCTATATTACCACTAATGATAATTACTTCAATTCAAAAAAAGGTATATATAATGCACCCGAAACCTGGGAGGTCTATCCTGATGATGCTGAGCGATTCACATTCTTTTGCAAAACCGTAATTCAAACATGTAATATCCTTAATTGGTACCCTGATATAATTGCAATGATTGGCGAACTGCACTCATTCCTGGATTGGCGAGAACATTATATCCAAATAAATTCAAAAAGACAAAAATTATATTTACCGTTCACAATTTTTCTCAGCAAGGAGCATTCAGGGATTTTGATTTAGGTTTTACAGAACTTTCCAAAGAAGCAATTGCTAATTACAAGCATAAAAATGTCTTCAACTTTCTTCGGGGTGGACTATATTATTCAGATATGATAACCACCGTTAGTCCATCTTATGCTGAAGAAGTTGTAAAAGATAAAGAATTAACAAATAGCTTTAATGCACTTTTGAAGCAAAATAGAAATAGATTTAAAGGTATAATAAATGGGATTGATAATTGGGTGTGGAATCCTGCCTGCGACGATAAAATAGATTTCAATTTATCCGGGGATATAACTATATTCAAGAAAAAGAATAAGGAAGCATTAGCCAAAAAAATAGGATTCATTTTAAAAGATAAAACCCCCTTGATTGGGATGATTACTAAAATAGATGAACAAAAGGGAATTCCATTATTTATTGAATCTGCCGATAAGATATTTAAAGAAGATCTTCAATTGGTCTTACTTGGCGAAGGAGATAATCAGTTAAAAAAGGAATTAGCAATACTTGGGCAAAAGTACTCTGATAAGCTTAAATTTATTCCTTCCTTTGATGATGAATTAGCACACAAAATTGAAGCTGGTTCTGATATGTTTTTGATGCCATCACTATATGAACCTTGTGGATTGAATCTTCTATATTCATTGAAATATGGTGCTGTTCCGATTGCACACTTTACTGGAGGAATCAAGGATACTGCGGTTAAATTTAATAGTAAGACTAAAAAAGGAAACTCGTTCGTCTTTAAAGATTACTCTACCAATGGATTGATAGATACAATAAAAAAAGCTCTCGCAACCTATAAAGATTCTAAATTATGGGAGCAAGTAATGAAAAACGGTATAGGACAAGATTTTTCTTGGTTAAAAACAGCCGGGCAGTATGCGGAGATATACAAGCAAATATTTAAAGATTGATATCAATGCCGATTATATATATGGCGAAAATCTACAGCAAAGCGATATTTAAATTGATAGTATTCATATTAATTCCTACGTCACTATTTTTTTCCCAATCTTGTAATGAAAAACCAACTACCGTAGGATATGATTTTATTGTTGATACAGTAGAAGTCTATCCTCTAAGTTCCAATGAAGCCCCGATTATTCTTGGCCATCATAGCTTCAGAAAACATATACCAATATTTAATTCCGGCGCAATGTTACTTGGTCAAACAAAAGATGATGAGGGCACAAGTACAGCTTATATGATACTTAGATTTTCTAATTTTCCCGATTCGAATCATAAAATAATTAGTATAACGGGTGCTGTTCTATATTTATATCCTTTAAGATATGGCTATGGCGATACAATAACAAATATTCTTAGTTTTGATGTGCATCCATTGACAAAAATAGTAACTCAAGGAACAGATTGCGATTCTCTCGACGATAGTTACTATGATAGTAGCATACAATTAGCTCGTTGGGAAGGTAAAATAGAGTTTCTCGATACTATACCAAGAATTTCGATGGATTTCGATACTAATATAGTTAGGCAATGGTTAATAGAGCAATCCGAACCAGACCGAGATACTTTGATTAGCGGAATTTTTCTTAAGCCCAGAGCAAATTCGACCTTAATTAGACAGTTCTCAGCTGCTGCATTGGGCGCACCCACCAGAGATAGGCCTATGCTCAAAGTGTATTATCGTAAATCTAATGGGGAGTTGGATTCTTCAATTACTCGTTCAGCAAATGATATTTCTATTGTATGCACCCCCAAAGTTGAGGAGAGCATACCGGTTATACAAGGGGGTTCTGGCTATCGCACAGAGTTTGAATTTGACGTAAGTATGTTGCCTCCTCTTTCAGCAATTCATAAGGCAGATTTTGAAATTACTATGATTGAATCTAAATCAAAATCTGGGAATTACGGACTAGACAAACGTATAAGAATTGAATTTGTAGTTGATTCAGTGCCAGAAAAAGATATTTATACAGTAAGGCTATATGAGGGCAGTCGTGTAGAAAATTCATATAAATTCATGGTGTCTTACCTTGCTTCAGCAGTAGAAATATGGAATAGAAAGGGTGGTAAAGGCAATTTAATTCTCCGACCAGCAGATATAGTAGAAGAACAGCATCAGATTGATAGAATATATTTTTATGGTTTAAATGATAATGAGAATAAGCCTAAATTAAGAATTATATACTCAAAGCGACCAATATTGAAATGCGAGTAGTAATAAGTAAAATATTATTTATTCTAATGTACTTCCCCAGTGCTATAAACGCACAGGGTGGTTCAAATTATTCTATATTTGGAATAGGGGATATTCATCATTCAATTGGAGCATATTACGATGGAATTGGAGGAACGGCTATAGCAGTACCGACAGAACTTGCAATAAATTATAAAAATCCTGCCCTTTGGTCGTTCAATAAATTTACTGCTTTGCAAGGTGGTTATAAATTCAATCAACATTACAACAGAAATGAATTAAATGAATTGTGGCAAAACAATGGTAAAGTGATTGGTATTTTTGGGTTATTTGCTATTGATACTTCTTTTGGTATTGCTGGAAGTTTTGGAATCGCACCTTATAGTTCCGTTAATTATTTGGTTTCTTCGCCAGTGTTTGTAAATATAGAAGAATTAGAACTGAAAGGATTCACAACATATCAAGGACTAGGCGGTATCAATTCAATTTATTTAGGCGGGGCAACAAAAATTTTTGAAAATTTATCTATTGGAGCGAATATATATACTCTTTTTGGTAAAACTGCTTTTGTAAATAAAACATCATTTTTGCAATTTGATTATCTTTCGTCAGCTAATTTAACTAATGATTCATATCGAGGTTGGGGATTTAAGACAGGTTTATTTTATAGAATTTTGGAGCAATTTGGGGCAGGTTTATATTATGAGGGGAACTCTAAAATAGATATTACTCGAGAGATGCTGATTTCGATGCAAGGCATTGGCGACACTTTGATGGATTGCAAATTGAATTTTGAAATACCAGATAAATTGGGTGTTGGAATATCTTATCAAACTCAGAAATACTTATTTGCAGCTGATTTAGTTTTGCAAAATTTCGAAAACTTAAAGTATCAAAAGCAGGATAAATCGAGTTTTGGCGAGAATAGATTGATTTCAATTGGATTTATCCGCTATGGGAATACTAATTATTATGCAGATTATTTTGACAAGGTTACATATAAATTGGGATTATCCTATCAAGATTTGTTTTATTCAATAGATAACATTAAAATCAAAGAATTTGCAGGCTCATTTGGTTTTTCCTTCCCAATGCCTGGTATAGCTTATATAGAAACCGCCATTACACTCGGTAAAAGGGGCGCACAAGGGGATAATCTCATAAATGAACTTTTTGGTAGGTTGAGTGTTGATGTTATAATTGGTGAAACTTGGTTCAAACCATTCCGTAGGGAATTTGAAAGGTAAATTGATTTATATTATTTCTAGATTTTTGCATTATGAAAGCAAATATACATTCAACAACAGTAATAGGGGTTATAAAAGATGGCAAATCAGCTATGGGAGCTGACGGACAAGTAACTTTTAATAATACGGTATTGAAGCATACAGCACGTAAAGTCAGGAAATTATTTTCGGATAGCATATTAGCGGGATTTGCTGGAGCAACTGCTGATGCCTTCACTTTGTTGCAACGATTCGAAGAAAAACTTGAAACTCACAGCGGAAATCTTTATAGAGCATCTATCGAATTAGCGAAGGATTGGCGAACAGACCGCTATTTGCGAAGGCTCGAGGCAATGCTTATTGTTATGAACAATTCGCAGGCCTTGATATTGAGCGGTACTGGCGATGTTATCGAACCGGACGATAAAATAGTAGCTATTGGTTCGGGAGGAGCTTATGCTTTATCGGCAGCGAGAGCTTTAGCGAATCATTCTTCATTAACAGCTAAAGAAATTGTTGAAGAATCACTACGAATAGCTGCCGAAATTTGTATATACACTAATCATAGTATTATAACCGAAGAAGTTTAAGAGAAAAAGAAAATGAACAATAACGAACAAATCAACCTTTCGAAAGAGCAAAAAGAGGTTATTAAGCAATTCGTAATAAAATCCAAGGATGAATATCTTACACCCCAACAAATTGTATATGCATTAGATAAGTTCATAATCGGACAACAGGCAGCTAAAAAAGCTGTTGCAATTGCCTTACGCAACCGTTGGAGGCGTCAACACGTCAAAAGCGAGATAAAAGATGAAATTATGCCGAATAATATTATAATGATTGGCCCAACTGGTGTCGGCAAAACTGAGATAGCTCGCAGGTTAGCGAGGCTTGCTGATGCTCCTTTCATAAAAGTTGAAGCTACAAAATTTACAGAAGTCGGATATGTTGGTAGAGATGTTGAATCTATGGTCCGGGATTTAGTTGACCGTTCGGTAGCTATGGTTATGGAGGAAAAAACCCAAGAGAAAAGAGTAGAAGCAGAAATATCAGCCGAAAATAGAATTCTTGATATATTGATACCACCAATTAAAAAAACACGAACATATATAGAAGACAATGAAGAAGATGAGGAAAGCAATAAACAAACACGTGAAAAGTTCAGGAAAATGTTGCGAGAAGGGAAACTCAATGAAAAACTCATTGAAATAGATGTTTTAGTTGAGTCTGTGCCTTCAATGCAGCTACTTGGACCGATTGGCCTCGACGAGATGGGAATGAATTTACAAGACCTTTTTGGAAGTATTCTGCCAAAGAAAAACAAGAAACGAAAGCTTAAAATTAAAGAAGCTATTAAACTGCTCGAGAATGAGGAAGCCGAAAAATTGATTGATATGGATGCGGTAATCAAAGAAGCATCGGAAAGAGCACAAAATTCAGGTATTATATTTATTGATGAAATTGATAAAATTGCTTCCACTGGTATTACTCGCTCTGGTCCTGATGTATCGCGTGAAGGGGTTCAAAGAGACTTATTACCAGTGGTCGAGGGATGCTCTGTGAATACTAAGTATGGACCTGTCAATACAGAACATATACTTTTTATTGCATCTGGTGCATTTCATACTACAAAACCATCAGATTTGATTCCAGAATTACAGGGCAGATTTCCAATAAGAGTTGAGCTTAAAAGTTTAACTAAAGATGATTTTATTAAAATCTTAACTTTACCTGAAAATGCTTTAATAAAACAATACAAAGCACTTTTAGAAGCAGAAGATATTGAGATTGAATTTTCCGAAGATGCAATTCAAGAAATTGCTTCTATGGCTGCTTATGTCAACGAAGAAGTTACAAATATTGGTGCAAGGCGACTTCATACGATAATGACAACTTTACTTGAGGATATATTATTTTCTGCTCCTAATGAGATAGATGATAAAAAAATATTGATTACTGACGATGTCGTAAAAGAAAAACTAAAAGATATTGTTAAGAATACAGATTTAAGTAGGTTTATATTATAGAATTTGCATTAAAATCAGTTCCATTCATCCATTTTTTGTGTTTAAAAAACACAGAAATCTAATTTGATATATTGTTAAACATTTTTTAATGTAAATGGCGACAGAATTAATCGAGGTCAAAAATAGATTTGAGTTGAATCAATTCATCAAATCACAATGGAATTTCTATCGAGGGGATAAAAATTTTGTTCCGCCAATTATTTTAGACCGCAAAAAATTGCTCGATACAAAAAAGAATCCATTCTATAATCATTCTGAGATAAAGTTATTTATGACTCGTGAAAATGAGCTGATTACGGGAAGAATTGCTGGAATAATTAATAGATTGCATAATGAGATACATCAGGACAAAGTCGGTTTTTGCGGTTTTTTTGAATGCATCAACGATCAGCAAACTGCCAATATCTTATTCGAATCCGCTGAGAATTACGTAAAAGAGAAAGGGTATGAGACTATACGTGGTCCTGTTAATCCCTCAATGAATGACGAAACTGGCTTGCTTGTCGAGGGTTTCGATTCGACCCCAGTAATATTAATGACTTATAATCCTCCTTATTATATAGATTTATTTGAAAATGCTGGCTATAAAAAAGCAAGGGATCTATTCGCTTATCATATTGAAGATAGATTTTTCAGAGATGAACGATTCGAGAGATTACAAAATTTAGTAAGGCAGAGATACGATTTAAAAATAAGAGAACTGAATTTTGCTAATAAAGAACAATTTAATGCAGATGTTGAAACTCTGAAATCAATCTACAATTCCGCTTGGAAGCCAAATTGGGGCTTTGTGAAAATGACAGATGAGGAATTCTATTTTCTGGCAAAAGACTTGCGACAAATCGCAGAGCCATCACTAGCGATAATTGCAGAATCGAAAGGAGTGCCAGTGGGTTTTGCTCTTGCATTGCCAGATATTAATCAATGCCTGATTTATAATAAATCGGGGGGTATGATTGGGGCTTTATGGCATATAATGACAAAGAAAAAAAAGATTAATATGTTACGAATTATTGTACTCGGAATAATTCAAGAGTATCAACAAAAAGGTATAGATGCGGTTTTATATTATGAGTTGGGAATAAGAGGTAATCAAATGGGGATTCATCAAGCAGAAGCTTCATGGGTGCTTGAAGATAATATGATGATGAATAGAGGGCTGACTGAGAAGATACTCGCAAATGTTTATAAGAAATATAGAATCTATGAAAAAAACATAGTCGCCGCATAAATAAACAATTATAACTTCAATAGCATCATTAGATAAATAAATTGGAAATTTCGATTTGATTGAGCTTATAATAGTACTATACAATATTTACTATTTTTTCTGGTCATTCTAATATGATTATATATTTTAATTTTTAGGATGAAATGGACGACCTTCTTGAAATAGGTGGTTCGGGCGGTATTAAACCAATTGAAGGTGGTAGTTCTTCTCTTTATCAATACTCACAAGCTCAGCAAAGGAAAAAACAACCTATTAAATTCAAGATTGGAGAAATTTTACTGGCTCAAATTGAGAAAGTTATTTCTGATAATGAGGCGATTATTTCTCTTCCAAATGGTGTATTTACCTGTTATTTAAAAGGAAATTTAAAAGCTGGTGATACTTTATTTTTAATGGTCGAAAAGACAGAGCCTGTGCTTGAACTGCGGATTTATGCAATCTCGGTAATATCAAATGATACTCAAATTGAGATTAAAGAAGCTTTAAGAATTTTATTTTTACCCGATAACTCATTTTATCGTCAACTCATTGATTTGTTCATTAGAATGAAGAATTTGATAGTAAGAGATGAGTTATTAGATATACACAGGGCATACTTGAAAATTGATAGAAATAAATTGAAGAACATTGAGCTTGGGACGGCAATCTCAACTCTATTTTTTATGAGAGAATGCGAATATCCCCTTGATGAAGAAGTATTCTTAAACTCATATTCTATGTTCTTTGATATAAGTTATTTAAATTTTCAATTATCTATTGTCCTAAATAATTTAAATTTGATGACTAATGAGATAAAAAATCAATTTAATCGCTTAAAGGATTTAGTAGCTAAATATAAAAAGCGGAAATTGATTATGACCCGCTATGTTCAAACAATTGCCAGAAACGAGATTGATAATAATAATGTAGTAAAACTATTAAACGCAATTACAACTTTTGGCAAAGTCAATACTAACCCCCAATATCAAGATATTATAATGTCTGCTAATATAATCAGTCAAGCATTTCAAGCTCAATCATTTTGGAATAGAATAGCGATGAAGTATGGTGGATTCATTAATGCGTTTATTTTGTATGATATCACTGATGAATTAAATATCGGTCGGCTGATTCTTTTAAAAATTAATACATCGAAGAAATATTATGAATTGCCTGGTTCAGAACCATTGAGCAAAGGATTTATTCCTGATGGTTATATGCTAATTGAGAATCTCAATGATAACGAAATGAAGCTTTCTACTGTTCAGAAAAAGGAGTTGATAGAATATTTTGATGATTTGCAAAGTATCTTCGAGCAATTTGGATTTGGAATCATATCCTTATCTTTCGGCAAAGACAATATCACTCTTCCACTTAAAAGATTGACCTCCACATCGAAGGGCGGACAAAATCTTTCTTTTGTTGTGTAGCGACTATTCAATAATTCTTATAATTTCTTTTTCGGTTGTTTCTTGAACTCTTTGAGGAACAACTCTGACGTTTTGACCCCAATTATTTAATTCTTCCATTCGACAAGACCAAACAAGTTTATTGTTCCATATAGTTATATCTGGGCAACCATCGCACATATTGACTCGGCCATCTTCATAAATGTCAGCTGGTTGAATTATTAGAACAGTTTGGTAACTCATGCCCTTGAAAAAAGAATTTGGGTTCGAAAAGAATAGCTTGAAATAATTTTTAAATACTTTTCTCAATCCCTTATCAATTATAGCCAGCGGTAGATATTTTATAGCACTTTTTTGCATTTTTGGATGTGAATATGCAAGATAAGCATCTGTGAAAAAGTGTTTAAAGCTCTGAATCAATTCCATAAATTTTGGACCTACATATCCCAATATTTGTTCATCATTACCAATTCTTCCAGCAAGTAGCCATTTATAAGTATCGGCTCTTTCTGTACCATTGAGAAAAGCACAGGGTATAAAATCACTATAACCATTTTTTCTGATAATTTCAACAATCTCATCTGAAGAAATATCTGTTCGGCGATTATCATCTTTAGATGAATACATAATATCATCGAATCTAACCTTATGGTCGCCGATATAAAAGTCGAAATCTTTAGTCAAAATAGCCATTCTATAGATAATGAAAACCATAGACTGCACTATTTTAATATGCTTTTGAGCCCATTTTAATAAATCAGGAATAAATTGGACAGTTTCGGGATAAACAGTCGCGTTGAAAGTGCAGGAGATACCTTTAGTTTTCGCAATCATTAAGGCATAATATAGTCGAAGTTCGTTCAGTTCAATTTCGTTTATTCCATTCCATTTTGGGCGTTTCTGCCCTGAGTCAATGTGAATAGTAAAACCGTTAACTCCGGCGGATTCGAGTTTTTTTAGTAAATCTTCATCGAGGAGTTCAGCATTTGTATTTATTAGGGCTTTCCAACCCCGTTTGCGAATCATCTTGACTATCTCAATGATGTTTGGATGAAGTAACGGCTCTCCACCGGCAATAGAGATGCTATCAGTTCTACGTAATTTAGCGAAAACTTCGAGCTCAGCTTCGATTTCTTGAAGGGTTTTATGGGAAGATTTGCGGTTTTCTCTATAACACCCATCACAATAAAGATTGCAATTGCTTGTCGGTTCGAGCCAAGAAATTGCATTATCTGCTAAATTCCAAGGAAGGCGATAAAGCTTAATAGGTGATAATATATTATCCATTATTCTCCTTTATTTGGTATTGCAAATAATAAACTATTGGAAAAATTATATCACAAATGGAATAAACTTAACTCTAATATATGCATTATTTATTAATTTTGAGTGAAATTGCAATTGGACAGTTTTGAGAAGATTGTGACCCCAAGGGGATTCGAACCCCTACTGCCAGCGTGAAAGGCTGGTGACCTAACCATTAGT
>JBBISM010000050.1:0-13934 GCA_037441245.1 Ignavibacteria bacterium
AAGATATTGACTGCTTTTAATAATCATGGTATTGGAACAGCTTTATATTTAGCAACTACTTTCGAGCATAAACCTCTTGAAGACACTCAGAATATAAAATATCCATACGTTGCTGATTTTACTTTATATACCTTATTATACGATAACAAGTCTTTAGACTCTGTTTTCTTGGTCTATTCAACAGATAATTTCTATTCCATCAATTCTGTAAAAGCGGAGATGATTGGTTCAGGTAAATTCCGAGCAGAAATACCACCCCAAAATATCGGCACAATGCTAAAATACTATTTTACTGTAATAGACCCATTCACTGGCAAAGAAATAACATTAAGCTCTGAGATGAACGAATTTAAGCCATTCTCGTTCTTGGTTGGCTTCAAACGTCAAATTTTCCATGATTTTGAAAATGAAAACGCTAACTTCACCGTTGGTGATGCAAGTGATAATGCAACGACAGGAAAATGGGAGAGAGCTAAACCAAATGAAATTGACTTTAAACCATACGGAGTGGATATAGTTATTCAAACAGGTAAAAATCATACTTCCTATGGTTCACAGTGTTATGTTACCGGAGCTGGTGGCAATGTTCAGAATTATATTCAATTTATACCAAATGGCAAGACAACACTTTTCAGTAGCCTTTATGATTTAACAAAATATAATAAACCAGTTTTAAGATGGTGGTATTGGTTCTTCAATTCTCCTCGAGTAGTAGCACAACTTATTGGTCGGATTGATGTCTTTGTCTCGAATAACGATGGTCTGAATTGGGTGTTAATTTTCTCAAACACCAAATCATATGCAAAATGGGAAAAGGTTGATGTAAGATTGGAAGACTTTGTAAAGATAACTAATAATATGAAATTTAAATTCATTGTTGAAGTTCCAGCACAGGGACAAACTGCGTATTCTATTACTGAAGCTTTGATAGATGACATCGAAATATTATCAATAGATGAATCAGTATCGGTCAAAGAATCTCAGAATAGCCCAATTATTGATATTTATCCAATACCATTCGTTGATAAGTTGAATATATCCCTTCCAACTAATGATGCCGAATATAAGATTGAGATTCACAATTTACTCGGTGAATGTTTGATTAGTAGGATGATTAGTTCTGGAGTCTCCGCAATTGATGACGTTACTCAATTATCAGCAGGGTATTATATAATAACGATAAAATCTGGAAAAGATATTTGGTCTTATCCAATTATTAAACTATAATAATTCAAGCCTTTTATTTAAAGAGGCTGACTCAAAAGCATTTTTTAATGTAATTCCCGAGTAAACGGGAAGTAATATAACTGCTTTGAGAATTGATTACCACTTTTCTGGTAATGTCAATTTCCTTCGGTTTTCTTCTTTTATGCTAGAACTACTTTTAATATAATATTGTAACATTATTTGAGTCAATGTTTATATTAACTAAATTTAAAAATGTTATTGAATGCATAAAAAGTTCAGTACATATAGCGACAAAGAATTAGCTGAATTACTAAAATCAGATAGAATAAAATCTGAAAAAGCATTTACTGAAATATATGATAGATATTCACAGAAAATCTTTGCTTATTGCTTGAGAGTATTAGGAAATAAAGAATTGGCTGAAGATATTTTTCAAGAGACTTTTTTAAGATTTTTTCAACATATTGACCCAACGCACGAAAAACTGAATATCCAAAGGTTCTTAATCAGGATTGCCCGTAATCTCTGCCTAAACTATAAGAGAAACTCTAAAATAAATATTCCAATAGAAGAAATTGATAATTTGATAGAACAGGACAGAAATACTGATGAAAAAGAATATCAAGATTTAATAAAGTATGCAATCGAATTGCTTGAATTAGAATATAAAGAACCACTTGTACTAAGAGTTTATAACGAAATAAGTTACGATGAAATAGCTGAGATTTTAAATATAACTCCCGGAAATGCTCGAATCAGAGTGCATCGAGCAAAAGAAAAATTAAAAGATATTTTATCACCATATATTAAAGACCTTGAAAACAATAGATAATAGGAGATTAAATGGATCATAATGAGATAATTAACGAATTTTTAGATGGAAATCTCAATCCCGAACTCGAAAATGAATTTATAGCTCAACTAACTACAAGTGAGGATTTCCGTTCAGAATTTAAAAAATATCTTGCAATTGAAAAATCCCTGAGAACTGATGCACAGGGGATAACTCCAACTGCCAAGTCAACAATGGCTGTGTTTTCGTCCTTAGGTTTTAATCCACACGGTTCGATAGCGGGAAGTACCATAACTTACGCAATTGCCCAATTATTTTCAAAATATTCTCAAGGAATTATTGGGGGAATAATTGCCTCTGCTTTAACAGCCCTAATCTTTTTATTACAATTTTCAAATACCACTGATTTAAATAATTCTAATACTTTGACAGCCTCTAAAGATGTAAAAAGCAATGTAAGTCATTTAACCGATGGTGAAAAATCGGAAGAATTGACTCAATCGAGAGAAATTGAACAACCACAACCACTAAAATCCACCAGTATATCCTCTATAATACATACAACTAATGACAGTAAGAAGATTCTTTCAAGCGACACTGCTGAATTAATTCAAAATGTTGATTATTATATTAATGAAAATTATATTCAATCCAATCAAGTATTATATTTGCCAGCTAAGGTTATACATATTGGGAAAGATACAAGTCCAATAAATGTATCAATTACACAAAATGAATTTGTAACTATAGATAAAGATAAAATTGGATTATCGTTTCAATTGTTTGGGAATAATTATGTATCCCTACAAAAGTCAGATGTACAATTTTATTCAAGACCTCGATTTAGTAATAGTGGCATTGGATTATCATACAAAATAGCTGATGACTTTGAATTAATTTCTGATTTTAGACAAGAATATTTCTATCAAAGATTTGAGGGATATGATTCTGAAGGTTATAAAGTATTATATTCCCAATACCCAAATTTCTATACTTTATCTGGTGGCATTAAGTGGAATGTTATGAAAATTGACTGTTTAAATCTTAATGTCGGTTTATCAATTGGGGGTAATCAATATGGAATGATTAGTCGTGGGTTGGCTGGTATTGATTGGTATATTTCTGATGACTATAAAATAATCATTGGTTTGGAATCGAGCATTTTCAGATATTTACACGATAATAATCCTTTTTACTCATATAAAATTGGTTTGATGTATGGTATTGGATTCGATTTGTAAAAAAGTTATGATAATTCTTATCCTTGCAGTTATAACTTATGGCTGTAAGGATTCATTAGGAATTGAACCAAATCCTAAAATTACTTATATTGATAAACCGCCATATAAAAATACTAAATATGCCATTAAAAATATTTATCTAACTATCAATGAAAAATATAATTTTATTGAGACATACAACTGGGATACTAATTATATTCCAATTGCTTATGATTTATTTATTGATACTGTCTCACAAGTTCCATTTATGTGGTTTAATTTTAAATTGAAAAGTCTTAAGATGACACCAGGTTTCCCACGACGAAATGATTGGGTATCAGAAGTCGAATTCCGTGCGGATTCAATAAATCCTATTGGTACAATTTTGCTAACTGAGCCAAAATATAAAACCGCTGGTATAATCTTTCGATATTCGTATATACCAGCCAACAATATTATAATTATACAGAAAATCAAGCATCAGCAATGATAAAATTTTATGAATTTAATCCAGTCAACAAATTAATATCTGGTTCGTTCGAAGTATCATTGTTTGCAACATCAGCTTTGGAAACTAATTCTCTGATAGTTTTTTTCAGATTAAATTATTAGTTTTCAACTCATCAACCAAATATTTAGCTGTATAACTGCCCTTATGCTTAATTATATCCTTAGAAGTACCTTCTGCAATTATATACCCGCCCTCATCTCCGCCTTGAGGGCCTAAATCAATAATCCAATCAGCACACTTAATTATATCTAAGTTATGTTCGATAATAACAATCGTATTGCCTTTATCAGCTAAATTATTAAGTAATTGCAAAAGCAAGCGAATATCTTCAAAATGTAGTCCAGTTGTAGGTTCATCAAGTAGATATATTGTTTTGCCAGTAGCAGATTTGGAAAGCTCGGTAGCTAATTTTATTCTCTGGGCTTCACCGCCAGATAAAGTAGGCGCTTGTTGACCGAGCGTAATATAGTTCAATCCAACTTCGCTTAGAATCTTTAATTTTTTCTTTATTTTTGGTATATCTTTGAAAAATTCTAATGCTTCCTCGACTGTCATTTCTAATACATCAGCAATAGAATTCCCTTTATATTTAACCATCAATGTTTCGCGATTATATCTCTTGCCATTGCATATATCACATTCAACGAAGATTTCGGGTAAGAAGTTCATTTCGATTTTTTTCAATCCAGCACCTTCGCAGGGTTCGCACCTACCACCTTTGACATTGAATGAAAATCTACCAGCATTATATCCTCTTATTTTTGATTCAGGTAGGATAGTAAAGAAGTCTCTTATTAAAGTAAACAAACCAGTATAGGTAGCAGGATTCGAACGTGGAGTTCGACCAATAGGTGATTGGTTAATTTCAATTACCTTATCTAAATATTCCAATCCAGTAATGTTTTTATAAGGCAAAGGAATCAATTTAGATTTATAAAATTTTCTTGCTAAAATGGGATACAAGGTATCATTGATTAATGAGGACTTCCCAGACCCACTCTTTCCAGTAACGCAAATAATGTTCCCAAGAGGCAATCTCAATGTAACGCTTTTGAGATTATTTCCGCTAGCACCTTCCAGAATTAACCATTTGCCATTACACTCTCTACTTTTTTCCGGTATTGGAATAGACTTGTGCCCTGTTAAATATTGAAACGTCAGTGATTTATGAACTTCTTGCTCACTTATATTTCCTAAATCATCATTTAAAGACGAAATTAATATTTCCCCGCCGTGAACACCCGCACCTGGACCTATATCAATAATATAGTCAGCACTCATTATCATTTGTTTATCGTGTTCAACGACAATGACTGTGTTTCCGAGATGTGATAAATTCTTCAGTGAATTAATAAGCATATTATTGTCGTGCTGGTGCAATCCGATACTTGGTTCATCTAAGATATATGTTATACCAACTAGCTTTGAACCGATTTGAGAAGCGAGTCTAATCCTCTGTGCTTCGCCACCTGATAAAGTTCTTGAAGTTCGATTGATTGATAGATAGGATAATCCAACATCCAACATAAATTGTAGCCGTTCGATTATTTCTTTAATTATCAGATTTGAAATAAATTTATCTCGACGGCTAAGTTTTTCGGATATATGAGAAAAAAAGATATGCATATTTTTGATATCTAAGATTGAAAGTTCGTGTATATTCTTATCCAAAATCTTGACCGCCAGATTTTCAGCTTTCAATCTACCACCATAACAAACGTTGCAGGTTTTGGCTATCATATACTCTTCAAGCTCTTTTCTTTTGGATTTGCTAGGAGTTGTTTCGTATAGATGGCGTAAAATCTCGATTATTCCATTGAATTTTTGCTTATATTTTGTTATCGAACCTGTTTGAAAACTATAGTTCATATCAATTTCATCATTATTACCCCCATAAATAAAAGCGTGTAATTGATGCTTATCTATTTGTGCTATAGGAATTGACATATCAATATTTTGTTGATTGCAATATGCTTCGACAACAGACCAAAGGTATGTTTGCTTATATTTTCCCATTGGGGGAATTCCGCCATCAATTATAGAAAGAGTTGTGTCAGGTATGAGTAAGCTAATGTCGAAATTTTGAATCACTCCTAAACCATCGCATACCTTGCAAGCACCATAAGGCGAATTGAACGAGAACATATTCGGCGCTAATGGTTCATATGCCTTTCCGCAAGATGGGCAGGAATTTAAAGTTGAAAAAATTTTATCTCCGTTGATATCATTGTTACCATAGGTATTTACTATTACTAATCCTTCACTTCGTTGGAGAGCTAATTCGACGGATTCATTTATTCTATTTGAATATTTTGGGTCAATTGTTAATCTATCAACGACCAAATCAATATTGTGAATTTGGTATCTATTCAATTGCATATCTAGAGTAATGTCCATCAATTGCCCATCAACCCTTACTTTAGTAAATCCGAGCTTGAGCAATTGAGTGAAAAGCTCTTTGTGATGTCCTTTTCTACCTCGAATTAATGGAGATAAAATATGAACTGGTTTTCCAGAATAAATTTCTAAAATCTCATCAAAGATTATATCTTGCGACTTTTGTTCAACAGGAACATTACAATCAACGCAGTATTGCATTCCAATTTTGGCAAACAGCAAACGCATATAATCGTAAATTTCGGTTACAGTCCCCACAGTTGAGCGTGGATTATGACTGATGGATTTCTGGTCAATCGAAATTGAGGGAGATAAACCTTCAATTCTATCAACATCAGCTTTTTTCAAAACTCCTAAATATTGGCGGGCATAAGCAGAAAGACAATCTACATAGCGTCGCTGTCCTTCTGCATAAATTGTATCATATGCTAAGCTCGATTTTCCTGAACCTGATACTCCCGTAACGCCAATGAATTTATCACGAGGTATCTTGACATTAATGTTTTTTAGATTGTGTTCTCGAGCTCCTTCAATAATTATCTGATTTAACTCATCTACTGAGCTTTCATCTATCTTCTTTATTTTGGAGTTTGCTCTCACTTTTTTTGTATATTAAAATGTCCAAACTTCAAATATAATTAATATTGTGGAATTAGAATTGGGGGTAAGAGGATTTATATCTGGATGAATATTACTCTTAATAGAAGCAAATTTTTGAAGAACTAAACTCAAATTTAATTTAAAGGAATTGAACACAGCGGTAAAATGACCCATTATTTAAATAAGCCCGTGTCCACAAAATATTCCAATATTTTTCTTAATTTTGCAATTTCGAATTGTAACAATAAGTTAAAATATATGGTAAAATTAGATACTATAATATCACTTGCTAAGCGGAGGGGATTTGTATTTCAATCATCGGAAATTTATGGTGGTCTCAATGGTTGCTGGGATTTTGGGCAGTTGGGGGTCGAAATGCTCCGCAATATAAAGGAGCTATGGTGGCGAGCAATGACCTATCGCAATGATATTGAAGGCATAGATGCCTCAATTCTTATGCATCCACGAACCTGGGATGCAAGCGGTCATACATCCAAATTCAGCGACCCGATGATTGATAATAAAACAAGTAAAGCAAGATTTAGAGCAGATAATTTGATTGAGGATTATATACAGAACTTGATTCGAAAAGGAAAAAACGAATTATCCGATGAAATACAAAGCAAACTCGATAGAGCCGAAGCCCCAACAGACTATTATGAGATTATAATGGATTACAAAATACCCGACCCCGTTTCTGGAACTTGCGATTGGACGGAGGTAAGAAATTTCAATTTGATGTTCAAGACATTTGTTGGACCAGTCGAAGACCAATCGAGCGTTGTTTACTTGCGCCCTGAATCAGCACAGGGAATTTTTGTAAATTTTAAAAATGTACTCGATAGTAGTCGCCAAAAGATACCATTTGGAATTGCACAAATCGGTAAAGCTTTCCGTAATGAGATCAATACAAAGAACTTTTTATTCCGCACTCGTGAATTCGAGCAAATGGAGATGCAATATTTTATCCAGCTAGGTTCAGAAATCGAATGGTTCGAATACTGGAAAGATGAGCGAATGAAGTGGTTTATCAATTGTGGATTGAAACCAGAAAAATTAAAATTCAAAAAGCACGAAAAATTAGCACATTATGCAAACTATGCCGTTGATATTGAATATGAATTTCCATTTGGTTGGGGCGAAATCGAGGGCATCCATTCCAGAACGGATTTCGATTTGAGCAATCATCAGCAATTTTCAGGCAAAAAGCTCGAATATTTCGATGCAACTACGAATGATCGTTTTGTACCTTATGTTATCGAAACTTCAGGAGGAGTTACTCGTTCTTTTATGGCATTTTTATGTGATGCTTATGATGAAGAAGACGTGCAAGGGGAAAATGGCAAAGTCGAGAAAAGAGTTGTATTAAGATTTCACCCTTTGATAGCACCAGTTACATCAGCTGTATTCCCGCTGGTTAATAAAGAAGGTATGCCTGAGGTCGCAGAGAAAATTTTTTACGATTTGCAGAAAATTATACGTGTAAGATATGATTCAAGCGGTGCAATAGGTAGGCGTTATCGTCGTCAAGATGAGATAGGTACGCCTTATTGTATTACTGTTGATGGTCAAACTTTACAAGATAACACAGTTACTATACGCGAGCGGGATTCAATGAACCAGATAAGGATAAATGTCGACAATTTAAAACAGTTTTTTATTGATAAACTAACAAATTACTCAATATAAAGAGATTCTTGAATAAATGAAACAGACCAAATTATATGTGATTATAACTGTTTCAGTTATTTTTTTATTGCTTTTATCTTCATCCATTGACCAATACCTTTTCAAAATAAATAAATCATTCGAAATTTTCGGCTCGGTTTTCAAATACATAGCTTTGAATTATGTCGAAGAGATACCACCCGAGGAACTAATAAAGTACGGTATTGATGGTATGCTCGAAAATCTTGACCCCTTTACTGAATACTACACTCAAAGCGAAGCAGAAGATATTGATTTTTTAATAACAGGAACATATACTGGTCTTGGAATTTCTGTTGGTATTAGAGATAGTATGTTAACTATAATTGGTCTTCGCGATGGGTATTCGGCAAGAAGAAGCGGTATCCGAATAGGAGATAGATTGTATAAGATTGATACTACAGTTGTAATTAATAAATCCACAAGAGAACTTCGACAATTCACAAGAGGTGAAGCAGGTAGTTTTTGTGATTTTTATATTTTTCGAGACGGACGCAATGATACATTGAAGTTTAAATTAGAGCGCGAAAATATACAGATTCAGAATATCTCCTATTCTGGGTTTGTCCGCAAAAATATCGGTTATATAAAATTAGAGAGATTTTCACGCAATTGCGCCAGTGAAGTAAGAAATGCAATTAATCAATTATCCTCAAAAGATACAATAAAAGCTCTGATTCTTGATTTACGGGATAATCCTGGTGGACTTCTCGAATCTGCAATTTCTTTATCAGAATTATTTTTACCCAAGGGGAGCGTGATAGTCAAAACAAAAGGCCGGAATAAGAAAGACGAAGTTATTTATCGTTCCTATAATGAACCATTAATGCCGAATCAGCCAATTGCTGTTTTAATTAATGAAAATAGTGCAAGTGCAAGTGAAATAGTCGCTGGCGCAATACAAGATTTGGATAGAGGAATAATTATTGGTAAGCGTTCTTATGGCAAAGGGCTTGTGCAATCCGTATTTGATGTGCCTTATAAAGGTAGCATTAAAATTACGACTGCAAAATACTATACTCCTTCTGGAAGATGCATTCAAAAACTTGATTTAGTTAGTAATTCCAAAAAATCAGATGGGTTTCCTTTTCATGATACTACGGTATTTTATACTCAAAATGGTAGAAGAGTTTATGAGTATCTTGGTATAATCCCAGATACTCTAATTCCACCTCCTAATACATCAAACTTTATTACTGAACTTATTGTCAATAATAAATTCTTCAATTTTGCAAATATTTATTCATCAAAAATTGTTGCATTAGATAAGGGTTTCAATGCAACAAATAAAGTGATTCAAGAATTTGAAGATTATCTAAAAAGTCAACAAATTGATTATACATCGGGATTGTCAGAAAAAATTTCCGAGATAAAATTTCAAGCTCAAAAAGATAAATTTAGCAATAAATTAATACGAGACATAAGCCGACTTCAGGAGGACGTTAAGAAAGAGAAAAGAGAATTAATTAAAAATAACTTTGACGATATAAAAAAGATGTTAGAATTAGAGATTAACAATCGCTTCCTAACAGAACAAGAATTTATCGAACTCAAATTAAATTACGAAGAATATATCAAGACGGCAGTTAATATTCTACTAAATGAGAAATATAATCAGATATTATCTAAAAAAATAGAATATATGAAGGAGCATTGATTTTCGATAAATGATGTATATTCTTATTTACAATAGACAAAATAAATATTCGTATATATTTCGTATTTATTAATAAACAATGGTAATCATATATGAGGATAACAAAACAGTACACAAATCGTGAGAGTCAATCGCTTGATAAATATCTTCAAGAAATTGGGCGTGTAGAGCTTTTAAATCCAAAAGAAGAAATCGAATTAGCCCAAAAGATTAGAAAAGGCGGTTATGAGGGAGAAAGAGCATTAGAGCGATTAGTAAATGCTAATCTTAGATTTGTTGTATCTGTTGCAAAGCAATATCAAAATCAAGGGTTGTCTCTGGGTGATTTAATCAATGAAGGCAATCTTGGATTAATCAAAGCTGCCCGCCGATTTGATGAAACGCGTGGCTTTAAGTTCATTTCTTATGCTGTATGGTGGATTAGACAATCAATACTACAAGCACTTGCCGAGCAATCGCGTATTGTTAGATTACCACTCAATAGAGTCGGTGCATTAAATAAAATAGGCAAAAAATTCAGCGAACTGGAGCAGAAGTTTGAAAGAGAACCGACTGCTGCTGAATTAGCCCAAAACCTTAATATGTCTGATAATGAAATCGCCGAAACTATAAAAATTTCTGGGCGACACCTCTCGGTTGATGCACCTTTTATTCAAGGCGAGGATAATAGATTACTTGATGTTTTACCGAATGAACATCATCCACCACCTGATTCAGAATTGATTAGAGAATCACTCAAATTAGAAGTTCAACAAGTTCTGACAACACTATCACAGCGAGAATCGGAGGTTATTAAATTATATTTTGGATTAGATGGCCAGTGCTTGACTTTAGAAGAAATAGGAGAAAAATTTAATTTAACACGCGAAAGAGTCAGACAGATTAAAGAAAAAGCAATTCGTAGATTGCGACACGCATCTCGCTCAAAAACATTGAGAACCTATTTAGGAGCCTTATAAATTCTTTTTTCCGTACGAATACATTAGGAAACTAGATGCATAGAATAGATTTACCTGAAGAATTTCAAGAAAAACAAAGAAAACCCCACTGGTTAAAAGTAAAAGCTCCCGGAGGGGTTAATTTTTCTAATATCCGCACAATGATGCGTTCAAAATCCCTTCATACAGTTTGCGAAGAAGCTCATTGCCCGAATATCAACGAATGCTGGAATAATGGCACAGCTACATTTCTAATTCTTGGTAATATTTGCACTCGTTCCTGTGGTTTTTGTGCTATTATAACAGGCAAACCAACTGAACTCGATTGGAATGAACCCAGAAGAGTTGCGGAATCTGTTAAAACAATGGGTGTAAAGCATGCTGTAATTACCTCAGTCAACAGAGACGAACTAAAAGATGGAGGTTCTACTATATGGGCTGAGACAATCAGGGCTATTCGTGAACTCAATTCAGATGTAACAATTGAGGTTCTCATACCCGATTTTAAAGGTGATTTCGAAGCCCTTCGTAGAGTCATTGATGCCAAACCAGATGTACTAAACCACAATGTAGAAACAATTCCAAGATTATATCCAAAAGTTCGACCACAAGCAAAATATCAACGCTCACTTGATATTTTAAAAGAATCAAAACGTATGGGTATGCATACTAAAACTGGTATGATGGTTGGATTGAGTGAGACAAAGAAAGAAGTGCTCGAGGTGATGGATGATTTAATTTCTATTAATATTGATATTATGACAATTGGTCAGTATTTGCAACCTACTAAAGAGCATTTACCTGTTGCTAGATATGTACATCCTGACGAATTTGAAGAATATAGAAATATCGGATTGCAAAAAGGGTTTAAGATTGTTGAATCTGGACCGCTTGTGAGAAGTTCATATCATGCTGAAAAACATCTAAGGGTTTAGATATGGATGATTATGAAGTTAAAATTATTATTGAGTATTTGGGTGATTTGCATTGCTCTGTAACTCATAGCTTATCGAATCAGACATTTCTGACAGATGCACCGCTTGATAATAATGGCAAAGGAGAGTATATCTCACCGACTGATTTAGCTGCCGCTTCTATTGGTTCTTGTGTGGCAACGATTATGGGGATTGTCGCTCGGAATAATAATATCAATATTGAAGGTATGAGAATCAATGCGACTAAGGAAATGACCAATACTCCTTTCAGACGAATAAAAAAACTAACGCTTGATATTTTTTACCCCCGAAAACTTACTGATGAACAGTTTAAGTTACTTTCAAACGTCGTCAAAACTTGCCCTGTAACAAGAAGCCTCAGTAGTGATGTCGAGTTAGAGTATTCGTTTGATTTCGGAGATGAACCGAACCATTAGTCAATCAGATTTAATTAATTTCAAAATCTGTCGAAATATCGTCATATAGTCTATTCATATTATATCAGGAAATGAAACTCAAAATAATACTGTATTTATCCCTTTTTTTGCTATGTGGCTTTGGATATTTCTTATTCGCTCAAGATGTTAAAACTTTGATTGACCAAGCTACAGAAAAATATGATATTGGACTTTTTGATGAATCAATTGAATTATTGAATAATGCAGAAAAAATTGACCCGACTCAAGCTGTTATATTTTTCAAAAGGGGTAATTCATATCTAAAGAAAGCGGAGTTCGATTCAGCACTGAAAGATTACTCATCGGCTTTATTAATAAATCCCTGTTATGCTGATGTTTATAATAATCGTGGAACAATATATTATTTTATAAAACAATATGACCTCGCTTTGAGGGAGTTTTCAAGAGCTATTGAGTGCGATACCACTTATCACCGCTCATATAATAATATCGGTTTGATATATTTTGAACAAGGAAAATATAGCGATGCTATAAATATGTTCAATAGCTCATTAAAATACAATACAGCAGATTTTAAAACATATGTGAAGAGGGGCAATACATATTTTGTTCTAACTAATTATAAAATGGCCATTGAGGACTATACCAAAGTTCTCGATTATTTTCCTGAATCAGTTGAAGCCTTGCTTAGTCGAGGTTTTGCGTATAAACTCACTGGAAATATTAACAAAGCTATTGAAGATTTTACCAAAATAACTATCATTGAAAAAGATAATTTTGATGCACATTTTAATAGAGCTTTATGCTTTATAGATATCAATCAGATGAAAAAAGCTTTTGATGATTTAGTTATTGCTGATAAAATAATTCCTAATAATAAGATTGTTAAAATTAAAATGGGGATTGCATTGTCTGCAATCGGAGAATTTGAGGAGGCAATAAGTGAATTTAATTATGTTTTGAAACTTGATTCAAATAATACCGAAGCATACGTAAATAGGGGAATGGCATATAAAAGTATTTTCAAGTTGGATTTAGCACTGAAAGACTTCGCAAAAGCTATTTCAATTGACTCAAATTTTGCTGATGCTTATTTTAATCGAGGGATGCTCTATCAAAATTCAAAATACGAACGCCAAGCTATTGACGATTTTACAAAAGTTATCCAACTCAAACCCAATGACTATGAAGCATATCTAAACCGTGGCAAATCATATATGAGATTGAAACTTTATGATTCAGCGGATTCTGATATGAATAAATCGCTTGAAATCAAACCTGATTTTGTTGAAGCTATTTTCAACAAAGCTTACCTGAAATATATCATTGGTGATAATGATTCTGCAATTACTTTATCACAACAAGCATTGAATATGGATAATTCACTACCTGAACCATTATATATAATCGGTTTAGCTTATCATAATAAAAAAGATTTCGAAAATGCACTAAAGTATTACGAAAAGTTTATCGAAAAAGCTGAAGGCATTGCGCGTGTTGCTGAATTTGTCCAAATAGCTAAAAATTTGATTAAAAAGCTTACCAAAAATTAGATTTATTCCCCAAATT
>JBBISM010000051.1:0-13418 GCA_037441245.1 Ignavibacteria bacterium
ACAGTGTAACGCAAAATTTGTTCAAGCAGAAAGAGTATAAATGCAGGAATAGCATAGATGAGGAATTCTTCTGAAAAACGAGTGAAATATGCAACATCAATTTTGACTTTTTCCATCTGGTCAATTTCAGCGTAAATATTTTCCAATGCTTTATTATTTGTAGCTCTGAAATATTTGCCACCGGTTTTACCAGAGATTTGTTTTAAAAGTTCTTCATCAATTTGGACATCAACATAAACATATTGAGTAACAGTTTGACCGAGCCAGTTTCGAAATTGTTGTGGATATGGGGCTTTGCCTTTTGTTCCAACGCCAATAGTATAGACTTTTACGTTGAATTGCTGTGCGATTTCTGCAGCTGTTATAGGAGCAATATTTCCCATATTATTGACACCATCGGTGATCAGTATTACGACTTTGCTTTTGGCATCGGTTTTTCTTAATCGAGCAACAGCAGTAGCCAATCCGTCTCCAATTGCTGTGCCGTCTTGAATTTCGCCGCTTTTGACATTTGTTAGCAAATTTTTAAGCACACTATGGTCTATAGTAATCGGGCATTGGGTGAAGCTCTCGCCAGCGAAAATGATTAATCCTATTCTATCGTTTTTACGGTTTTCAATGAATTGCAAGGCGGTTTTTTTAGCTGCTTCGAATCTATTGGGCTTAAAATCTTCTGCAAGCATTGAAGTTGAGACGTCTAATGATATGACAATGTCAATACCTTCGGTCGAAACATTTTTTTCGCTTGAGCTCGATTGGGGGCGTGCTAATGCTATAATGATAAAAGATAATGATAAAATTCTGAGTAAGAATGGTAAATGCCTGAACCTTTGACGAATAGATGGTTTAATTTTTAGTATGATTTCACTTGCTGGGTAAATAATGCTTGGATTTTGCTTGTTCGAACGGAAAATATACCAGAGAATTATCAATGGTATGATAAAAAGTCCATAAAGAAATTCAGGATTAGCAAAATTATAGTCCATTAACTTGCCTCCTTGTCATTTATATTATCCGATTCTTTGGGTGTAGTTTTTGTAACAAATTCGATTGCGACGTTATAACAATAGGAATGTTCATCAGGTAGTGGAATAAGTTTTGCGAATTTCACTAAATCTGCGATATGATACATTTTTTTGGAAGTTTCGATGATTCCATCGTCTAATTGAATATTCATTAACTTATTGATTATTTCATCTGATGTCATTTCCATTGCTAAAATCCCAAATCTGCGTTCGATATAAGTCCTGACTATATCTGTTAATTTTGTGTAATACAGCTTGATTTCGCCTTTTTGCCATAATTTCTCATCATTTAGCTTTCGTAATTCATCTAAAGCGGTGATATGAGGCGGAATTTTCGGGTCATAATTTAATTTTGGTATTGTTTTCCTTTTCTTCATAAAGTAAATTATGGCATAAATTAATAGCCCAAGAACAATAAGTCCAATTATATAGGGCAGAAATTCCTCGAATGAATAAGGAACGTCCAGAGGTGGTTTTATGTCTTTAATCGTATCAGCAGTGTCAATGGGAACAGTAGAAAATTTTAACAAAATTGGTTCTGTTGCTATAGGATATATCTCCTGAATATCCTCTTTTTCATATAAAAAATAAAACGGGGGTATTTCGAAATAACCAGAATCAAAACTTGTGATGATGAAGTTTTGTTTCATTATTCTGAATGTGTTTGAATCGTGCGTATCAATTGGAGTACGTGCCAAAATTTCAATTTTTCCGATTGTATCCTGAACGGTCGGAAATATTATCTTTAAATCTTTGGGGTAGCTAACTTCAAGCGATAGCTTTATCTGGTCGCCAATTAATACATCATTTGTATCAATTTTTGCTTTTGCTTGTATTTCCTGCGATAATAAAATATCGTTGTTGACAAATAAAGCTAATAAAACAAAAAATGAATAGATATACCCAATATTTCTTTTAAAGTTTAGAAATTTCAGCATTTTCATCATCTGACAATAATTACATTCTTTTTTATGATAGCTTCATTATGCTCAATGACAATAGAATAGATTCCACTGGGAATTGACGAAATATCGAAAATATTTGTTTTCAAGCCTTCGTATTGATAAGTATTTAATAGCGTTCTAATTTTTTGACCTGTAATATTGAATAACGTTATTCGAGTGAAACCATTTTTCGCAATTGTATAATGCAGATTTAAATGAGTATTTGCAGGAATGGGATTAATAATAACATTAGTTAATTCATTTTTTACGGAAAAGGGAACAGATACAACACTTTTAGTTCGGAAATTAAATGTTTCTGAGAAATGCCCCTGGCCATATTCATCAATTGAAGCCAATCGCCAATTGTATCTTTGATTTTCGTTCAGATTTTTTATTTCAAATTGAGTATCATTTAATACTGTATCTATTATCGGATTTGTCATTACAATTCTATCTGATACTTGAAGTCTATAAGATTTAGCAAATTCGATGAATTCCCACTTTAAAGTAATGTTCAATTCTGTATTTGTTGCACCTTGCTCGGGGTAAATAAGTGCAGGTGGTGTAATAGCAGTGATAAACTCGAGGATTTTATTAGATATAGATTCACCGCCAGAAGATAATGCTTTAACTCTCCAATATAGTTTCTGGCGTCCTTGTGGTAGCCCCTGAACAAAATATTGATTACTTCTAATACCATTGAATTGCATTATTATATTATCGAAATTTATATCGCTGGCTATTTCCAACTTGTAGAATGAAGCTTCAGGTACGTTCCTCCATACAAAAGTCGTAGTATCAAGTATAGCCCCCTGATTATGTGCTGGGTAGATTAATTCTGGGGATTCGGGTAATGGGGGTAAAGATTTAATATAGGAATTAAATATTCCTAATCCGTGAGTTCCTACAGCAGTGAAACCATCGTAGGGACGTGCATCAATCATTTTAACAACGGTATTACCAATTGTTTCGGCTCCTTCCTGACGCCAGACAGTATAGATACCATTAAGATAAGCAGTCGAATATAATCCAGTTGAAGTGCCCACAAGATATAATCTTTTGTTATTTATAGGAAGAATTTCGAGCCAATGTACAGCAGGCCCGCTACCTAAACCGCTTGGGAATTCCTCGAGATTGCCGGCGACGGGTGTCCAATCATTTCCGCCATTTGTTGTGTGGAATATGCTAATGACATTATAATTAGAAAAGACAACAAAAAGTTCGTCTGCATCTTCAGGGTCAATTTCTATGCACGAGACCCAAGCATTTTGCGGAAAATTCTTGCCAGTGATATTCTTTGGTATAGGGTTACCAATATTGGCACCTTCAAGTCTAAAAACTTCACCCGATGAAGTGCCATAATACAAAATATTAGCTGGCTTTTTTGAGATATCGCCTGCAGTAATTATGCCATCACGAGTTACTACTGGATTAGATAAATCAATTCTTGTATTGCTCAAACTATCCCAATTTATAGAAGTCGAATCATTTGAATTGACGAAAGGAATTTCGTCGAGATTATTATTTCGCCAGATAATTTTTCCGCCTCCGACATACATTCGTTTATTATCATTTGGGTCGAGTCCATAAAAATGATTCCAGATAAATCCAAGACCGCCGGCTGGGTCAATTCGGGTTTTGATAATATTATTGCCTTTGTCGTCAATTAGAATTCTCCACATTTTGACTTCCACGGGGCTTGTAGAAGTGTTTTGCGAAGTATAAATAATTTTCCCGCCATCGGCGATTTTGCAGGTTAATCCATCGCCGTGCGAAGGAGTTGTCCAGCGAGTCATTAAATCTGATGTATATGAAAAAAGTGTACCATTATCTTGAGTACCTCCGACTACCTGTTCACCTCCACCAGGAGAATTATCTATAGCACAGGTATAAAATTGTGTTGTGAAATATCCATTGTTGAGTGAAATCCACTCGATACGCTCGGCTAAATCGTTTAAAGTCTTATGGACACCGCCGTCAGTACTGGTAAACATAATATATGGATTTGAGGGAAGAAATACAATTGCGTGCTGGTCAGCGTGCTGATTGGGATAACGATAGTGATACCAGCATTCGTCGTCGGGGTCGGGGCAAGTGCCTCCAATCCAGGCAAATTTATTAGATGAAAAGCCATCATCGGAGCGATATAGATTTACTCCGCCCAGAAATACTATGTTAGTGTCTGTGGGATGAACTTTGATGACTAAATTATAAGAACCCTGCGAATTCATTTGACCACGAACTAAGTCGGGTTTTGGCACAAATGCGGATTTGTCAATCCATTGACCTCCACTACCTGTGCCATCGCCTGATATATATTTATATTTCCAGATGCTATGCCAGAGTCTATCACCTCTTGAATTAGTAGTTTCTTTACCGCTTTGGGGGGTTTCTGCTGCGAAAAATACTTGATTCTCGTTTGATGGGGCAATTGCTATAACTATACGTCTATAAAGTTCGGGCATAAAATCGGGAGTAATATTAGTCCAATTTTCGCCGTCGGTTGAGCGGTATATCCCTTTAACGATTGAACCGGTGGGTTGATTAGCCATCTGGCTCAATGTCGCATAGAATAGCCCTTTGGAAGTAACTGCAATTTCAGTAAAAAAGCTATAATTATTACCAAATCCACCAAGAACTACTTTCCAGGTCATCCCCCCATCAGTTGAGCGAACAATTGCCCCAGCTGTAGTGCTGGCATATACTTCATCTCTATCAAGTGGGGCTGTTGGATTGATTATAATGCTCCAGATATAATCAAATGGATTTTCCCAACTATTCGGTCTATTTGTTGAAGTTGATGGAAGCAAGAACCAGTTTAACCCACCGTCTGTGGATTTATAAATTCCATCACCGCTGATGCGTGCAGAATTACCCCAGAATTCACCAGTGCCTGCATACCAAATATGCTCTCTACCAGGTCTTGTGTCTTGAGCGATACAGGAAATGGATTTTAATTGGTCGGGTTTTGTAACTTTTTTCCAGCTTTTGCCGCCATCGGTTGAACGCCAGATTCCGCTCGAAACGCCCGCTCCAAGTATTATATTTTCGTCCCGAACATCTAACGCTAATGCCCTTGTTCTTCCGCCAATTTCATAAGGTCCACGTTTAGTCCATTCATAACTAAGTATTCTATGGTTATTGAACTTAATGGAGTAATATGAGCCTGGCAATGTCTTTGCAAATTCCAATTCAGCAGTGCGTATGTTTTTTGGTATGAATCCTGTTTTGGGGTCTCGCAATTTTAAGTATTCCCAACTATCTCTTGCTGATAGAACAGGTCCGTCTTCTGAAATGATGTTTCTTATTTCATTATTTTTGAGGATTAATATAAAAATTAACGCAATTGAACCAAGAATTATTGGCACTATTAATAGGATTTTTATTTTCATTTTCAACCCGACTTTATATTTTTATTTTCTTTTGCTTCTCATTTTGAAGAAATTTCTCAAAGGTGCTATATAAGATTCATCGGTTCTTATTTTAATCATATCTATGCTATTGCGTTGAAAAATTTCTACTAAATTTATTAAAGTATTTCTTCTCCATTCATTGTATTGATTTCTTGTTTTTCTATTTGAAGTATCAATTAGAACAAATTTCCCTAACTCGGGCTCATAAATTTGGACTAAACCGAGGTTTGGAAGTATTTCTTCCATTGGGTCGTAGATTTTTACAGCTATTGTATCATGTTTTCTTGCTGCAATTTTAAGCGAGCTTTCAAAATCGCGAGAAATGAAATCGGAAAGGATAAAAGAAATACTTCTTTTCTTAATTACATTAGAGAAGAATCGCAAAGCATCATTAACATCGGTTTTTTTGCCTTCAGGAGTGAATTCGAGCAATTCTCTAATGATTCTTAATACGTGGGTTTTTCCTTTTTTGGGTGGAATATACTTTTCGATTTTATCTGTAAAAAAGATAACGCCAATTTTGTCATTATTCAACAAAGCCGAAAAAGCTATTACAGCACATAGCTCAGTTATAAGGTCTTTTTTGAATTGGTTAATAGTGCCAAATGATTCCGATGCTGAGAGGTCAACAATAAGCATTACGGTAAGCTCTCTTTCCTCCTGGAAGATTTTGACGTAAGGGTGATTGAATCTTGCGGTAACATTCCAATCAATTAATCTAATATCGTCTCCAGGGATATATTCTCTGACTTCGCTGAATGTCATACCCTTGCCCTTGAATACGCTATGGTATTCGCCAGAGAATAATTGATTAGAAATACCTCTACTTTTTATCTCAATTTTACGAACTTTTTTAATTAATTCAGTAGCATCCATTTATGGAACTTCAATAGTATTCAAAATTTCATTGATTATGTCTTCAGTTGTGATATTTTCTGCTTCTGCTTCATAAGTCAGCCCGATTCTATGTCTCAAAACATCGTGGCAAATAGCTCTTACATCTTCGGGAATTACAAATCCGCGCCTTTTGTTTAACGCAAATGCTTTCGATGCAAGGGCTAAATATATAGATGCACGGGGCGATGAACCATAGGAAATCAATTGCTCTAATTTCCCGAGCTTATATTCAGATGGTTTTCTTGTCGAAAATACAATGTCGAGGATATAATTTTCGATTTTTTCATCCATATATACATCTTTGACAAGCTCACGTGCTTTCAAAATATCATCTGGATTTAATATGGAATTTGCCATAGGGAATTCAGTTGCAAGGTTTTTTCGCATTATTATGCGTTCTTCTTCTCTATTCGGATATGTTATGACAATTTTAAGCATAAATCTATCTACTTGGGCTTCTGGTAATGGGTATGTACCTTCTTGCTCGATAGGATTTTGAGTTGCTAATACTAGGAATGGTTCTTCGAGTTTGAATGTTTCCTCGCCGATTGTAACTTGCCTTTCTTGCATAGCTTCGAGCAATGCAGATTGAACTTTTGCGGGTGCTCGGTTTATTTCATCTGCTAAAATGAAATTTGCAAAAATCGGACCTTTACGAACTGTAAACTGCTCTTGCTTTTGATTATATATCATTGTGCCAGTCAAGTCCGCCGGCAATAAATCGGGAGTAAATTGAATTCTACTAAATTTAGCGTTTATCGTAGAAGCCAGAGTTTTTATCGCTAATGTTTTAGCCAATCCAGGAACGCCTTCAATCAATATATGACCATTGGATAATAAGCCGACTAATATTCTTTCAATCATTGCTTTTTGACCAATGATAACATTACTGATTTCACTGGCAAGCAAATCAATAAATGAGCTTTCTCTTTGAATGCGTTCATTCAATTCCTTAATATCAACCATTTTACGACCTTTAACAATTAGTTATTATAAATTTGTTTGATAGCGTTTTATTAAATATATTGTAACGAAAAAAAACTGGAATTTATTTGAATTAATCAAATATCAATGTGCTAATATTCGTAATAATAAACGTGCTAATATTCGTAATAATAAACGTAATTTTGTATTATATTTTTAAACTCTAAGCAACGAAGTTTTATAGATGAGAAATTTACTTTTAATTTTAACTTTTTTTCTAATTTTTTCAATCAGCCGAAGCGAAAATCGGGTGTTTATTATAAATGTTAAAGCAGGCATTGGACCAGGCATTTCAGATTATATACAAAGCTCATTAAAATATGCTGAAGAACAGAAAGCAGAAGCATTCATTATTGAATTGAATACACCCGGCGGTCTGCTCGAAACTACAAGGGATATTGTTCATACGATATTAGATTCCAAAGTGCCGGTTGTTGTTTTTGTCCATCCGAGCGGTGCAAGAGCTGGTTCTGCTGGAGCGTTTATAACTTTGTCAGCACATATAGCAGTTATGTCCCCAGGCACTAATATTGGAGCAGCTCATCCAGTTGGCATTGGTGGGCAAAGCGATTCAAGTGCTATGTTCGACAAAATTACCAATGATGCATCAGCTTTTATGCGAACTATTGCCCAAAAAAGAGGACGCAATGTCGAATGGGCGGAGAGTGCCGTAAGAGAAAGTATTTCTGCTACTGAACAAGAAGCATTGCAAGAAGGAGTGATTGACCTAATTTGCCCAAATATTGATTCCCTGCTTAAAGCTATTGATGGTTGGACTGTGGAAACCGTTGATGGATGGAAAACGATTAACATAAAAAACGCAAAAGTTGAACGTGTAGAAAAAAATTGGAAACAAGAATTATTGACATTTTTATCAGACCCTAATATTGCATATATTTTTCTTATGCTTGCGATTTATGGTATTTTGTTTGAACTATACAATCCTGGTTCAATTTTTCCCGGTGTAATTGGAGTGATTTCGGCAGTAATAGCAGGATATTCATTGCAGATGCTACCAGTAAATATCGCCGGATTAGCACTTATCATTCTTGCGATTGTTATGTTCATACTAGAAATTAAAGTGCAAAGTTATGGATTGCTTACAATTGGTGGTATTATCTCATTTTTGATAGGTTCGATTATGTTAATTGATTCACCTTTCGAATTCTTAGATATTTCATTGAGCATAATTATTACTGGAACTATTTTGACAACCTTATTCTTTTTACTTATTATTGGATTCGGCATAAAAGCTCAAACAAAAAAACGTGCCTCTGGAATTGATGCACTTATTGGAATAGAGGGAATTGCATTAACGGATATTTCACCAGGACAAGCTGGAAAAGTCAGGGTTTACGGTGAGATTTGGAAAGCTGTTTCAAATTATTCTATTAATGAGAATGAACCCATAATTGTAAAAAAAGTGGAAGGATTGAAGCTCACAGTTGAACCTATTTCGAAAAGGGAATGATTATAATTGAATTGATAATACGGCAAGACCTATCTTTACTTATCATAGCTTCATTGTTTTTTATATTGCTTAATAATTAGTATTTTATTAATATTTTTAAACATAATACAAAGACATTAATGATAAGAAATTTTGTTTTTATCTCTTATTTACAAATCATTTAATAATATTTAGGAGGCTTTATGGGAATGGAATTACTAATAGTCATCATATTTATAGTGATGGTTTTGGCATCTGCGATTAAAGTTATGCGTGAATATGAACGAGCTGTGATATTCCGTCTGGGGCGATTGATAGCTGTCAAGGGTCCGGGGCTAATCATACTTATACCATTTATTGATAAAATGGTGAAGGTTAGCTTGCGAACAATTACTATGGATGTTGAACCGCAAGATGTTATTACTAAAGATAATGTTTCTATTAAAGTCAATGCGGTTCTATACTTCAAAGTGGTGTTCCCCGAAAAAGCTATTGTTGAGGTAGAAAATTTCTTATTCGCAACTCACCAGATAGCACAAACGACTTTACGAAGTATATTAGGGCAGTCAGATTTAGATGAACTATTATCTGAAAGGGAGAGTATTAACCGTAGGTTGCAAACTATAATTGATGACCATACGGAACCCTGGGGCATAAAAGTTACTGCAGTCGAAGTCAAGCAAATTGATTTACCCATCGAAATGCAACGAGCAATGGCAAAACAAGCAGAAGCTGAACGAGAACGACGCTCGAAGATTATCAATGCTGACGGTGAATTCCAAGCTGCAGAAAAATTATCCGAAGCCGCTACTATGCTTGAAAATCATCCAGTTGCGGTTCAGCTAAGGTTTTTACAAACACTTTCTGATATAGCAACAGAGAAGAATTCGACAACTATATTCCCTGTTCCAATTGATTTATTAACGCCATTTATCAAGCAGAGTCAGAAAGAAGGATGAAATTAAACGTTTGGGGTTATCATATTGGCTTATAAACGTGAGATATGTAAAATGATAATTAGTGAGCCAGAGAAGATAAATCTCGGCTCACATTTCATTTCTTTGCTCGGTGAAATGTGGCAATATTATTTGTATCAATTAGATGAATGCCAACAACATTTTTCAGAAGAAGCAGTCCACGATTTAAGAGTTTGCATCCGCAGATTTCAATCCTTAAATCATCTGATAAATTCAATTTTTCAAAATAATTATTTCAATGAGATAAAAGCGGGATTAAGAGAACAAATTAAAAGTTTATCTCAATTAAGAGATATTCAGGTGCAAATTTTAGAGATACAAAATTTAAGATTAAAATACCCCGAATTGAATCAATTTTATTATCATTTAATCAGCAATGAAGATAGATTAATAAAAAAAATTAATAAAAAGATACATCTATTATCAGCTGACGAACTCGAAGGCTTTGTATATTTTCTAAAGTTGCATATTCGAAAAAATAGCCTTGAAAATGAGTTAATATATGATGAGATAAAATCAGTTGTCCAGAATAACTATAACTTTGTTTTAGAGCATAAAAACAATTTAGAAAGACTATATCCAGAAACTATTCACAAATTGCGTCTTGCTTTTAAAGTTTACCGTTATATTCTTGAACATTTACAGGGGTTTTTCAATTTAAGCGATGAATTCATCTCAGATTTGAGAAAATACCAAACCTATATGGGCGAAATTCAAGATAATCAGGTTCTTTATTTAAACATAGAAAAATTTGCACGTGAACAATCTCATATTCCATATCGAGCTTTTGAATATATTTTGCGGATAGTTGTCAAAGAAGGCGAAAAACTAATTGACGAATTTATGAATAATGCGGATATGGTTCATAAATTCAGTGTATCGTAGTGTATATATTAAAAATAATCTATTGCATTTTATAAAAATGGTTGCGAAAATATTAATTATATTGCAATCGTTATGGTATCGAGATTATGCAGTATGAAATTAAGTTTTATATTATCAATTAGCATCATTACCTTTTTAACATCATCTCAAAAGTTATATCTATTTTCTTATGAAAGATGGACTGAGCCGATAAATCTTTGGACTTTAAATTCTGAAGAAGATGATTTTGCTCCTTATTGGGATAAATGGGAAAATTTTCTATACTTTAATTCTGCTCGATTGGGATATTCACACTTTTTCATCTCATCTCGAATAGATTCAATAAATTTTTCGAATCCTAAATTCATAAGAGATAAATTAAATAGCAAGCGAAGTAATCATTCATATATATCTATGATTTCTCCTAATGAGGCAGTAATATCAGCATATAAGATGTATGACAGACGCCCCTATTTGAATCTATTTAAAGTTCATCGGACGGGTAATAGTTGGGGCGAACCGATTCTCGATGATAGTTTAAAATGCGAATGCTTTGTTTCCCATCCAACAATTTCTCCAGATGGGAAATTAATAATCTTCTCTACTGATAGATTTAGTGAGAATGGAGATACTGATCTGTGGATGGCTATTCGACAAGATGATGGCAGTTGGGGTGCGATTGTAAATTTATCGGAATTGAATTCCCCTGGGAATGAGATTACTCCATTTTTTGCATCTATTGACACATTGTATTTTTCGACAGATGGGCAAATCGGTCCTGGTGGCTACGATATTTTCTTTTCCGTTTTATCAGATGGAATTTGGCAAAGACCTAAGCTCTTATTGGGTGTTAATACTGAATTTGATGAGAGCGACCCATTGATACTACCCACTAAAGAACTAATATTTGCCTCTAATAGACCAGGTGGACAAGGTAAACTCGATTTATATATTTCAAGACCGATTTCAGAAAAGCCAATTAAACCATATGTGGCGGATATCGAAATTGAGACATTTGTTCCATCAATTGACTTAAAAATTCAATCAAGTTACGAAACTCATTTATTAGTACCATATGTTATAATAGATAACTCTTCAATGATGAGCAATTATTTCTTTGGAGGAATTAATCATACCAACAAAAAAGGGGTATTATCTGCGGATAGTATATATGTATCATCGCTTGGGATTATTGCCAATAGGTTAATATTGAGTAAAGACTCAAAATTGAGTATTGATAATGATGATTATAGTTTTAAGCAAACTATAAAAGCTTTAGATTTAAAAATGGATTATGACTCAAATGAAGAATTATTTTTTCATAAATTAAAAATTCGCTCAAACATTAAGAGTATTGAAGATATTCAAACCATTCTATATGAAGGATTTTCAATTGATGATGCAAGAATTCTTGTAAATCTAACGTTGCAAGAGGAATCAAAAAAGTATTTTTTTATAGCTAATTCGCCTGAAATATATAAACCCTATAAAGTCTATTGGCATCAAGTTGAAATGCAACCCCCTATTTTGGAGTTCATTGTTAATGCAAATAAAGAAAATATCGTAGCTTGCGATTGCTATATGATTATGAGCACTGATACATTCTTAATTAAATCGAACATCAAAGAGTTTCCTAGTCATATCCAAATTCCATTAAAAGGATATGAAAAACTTCTTATATATGCAGATTTGATAACCATTCATATTAAATGTATATATTCTGATTATATCGTTAATACTAGAAGTGTCGAAATACCGATTGTCAAATCAAAAATCGAAGGAAGAAAGACTCACAAAAAAGGGAAAAACTATTTAAGATATTTGTTTATTTTGGATAATATTGAAGATATTGATGAATTACCATATTATAAATCTGAATTTGAGCAGATACTAAAATTGGCTTCTAAAACAAAAAGAATTGATATTTCTTACTACGAATTTCAGGGAAAAAATGAAAAAGCGAAAATTAATTGCGAATTGTTAGCCAATAGGGTTAAAAACTCTATGAAAAATCCACCTTCGATAAATATCAATTCAACTCAAACAAGCGATATATTAGAGGTTAGTCCGCAAATTGCTCCTTATGTTATACAAGTATTAATAGAAAATTAGTTCAAAACATATCAACTGGTTCGCTCTGTCTTTCTCTCTCGGTTGGTCTTCTTATTTGAGCTTTTTGGGCATTCAAGCGATATGTAATATTGAAGTTTATCACACTTGTTTCTCTTTTAAATTGTCTTTGCACAAAGAATTTTTCCCCATTGACATTAATTCTGAACTTATTCATATCAAAAATATCATTCCAATTCAAATTCAGAGTTAATTTGTTGTTAAATAATTCGTATCTAATTCCAGCATCAATAGAATACATAGCTAATCTCATACCTTGCAGTGTAGCATTCGGGGCATTGTAAAATCCAGAGATTTGTAGATTTAGATTCTCTAATAAAGTGAAGGTCGAATTAATGCGACTACTCCATTGATAATTCTCATTGGTGATATTGGAATATTTTGCACCACCATCGAATCTCGAGTAATAGTAATTAAAGCTCGAGTTCAGACGCCACCAGGGCAATATTTCGCCTGTCAATCCGAGTTCTATTCCATATCTATCATCATTATCAATGTTTATAAATGTCATACCTATTGCTCCGTTTTCTTCAAGTTTGAGGTATCTCGATATTGAATTATTAGTATTTCTATAATACAAAGTAGAAAAAAATGACAGCTTGTGTATTATAGTCAAATAGCTCAATTCGTAAGCGTTAATATATTCAGGCATCAATTCAGGATTACCATAACGGATATTCAAAGGGTCTCGCATATCAACATAGGGATTAATATAAAACATATTCGGGCGTGAA
>JBBISM010000052.1:0-11783 GCA_037441245.1 Ignavibacteria bacterium
CGCCATCAACTTACCTCAGATATTGCCTTAAAGGGAGCTTGGGGAATTTTCCATCAAAATTTAAGATTAGCTTCGCAAAACGATTTTTCATTCTTCGATACTTGGTTACCTACAGATTCGACTCTACCATCAGCTTCAGCTGTACATTACATATTCAGCATTGAAACAGCACCATTTTTAGGATATGATTTAAATTTCGATGTTTACTATAAAAAAATGTATAATATAAGCGAATTAAATAATTTGATTATCGAAGCTCGAACAGCCCGAGATGTTCTCATAATAGGCAATGCCGAGGCTTGGGGCGGTGAAATATTTTTACAAAAAAAATTTGGAAAGCTCAATGGTTGGATTGGGTATGCTCTCGGATTTATTAATGCAAAGTTCGATTCAATTAATAATGGTCAAATTTTTCGACCAAAATATGACAGGCGTCACGATCTCAAATTAATCATAAATTATCAACTAAATCAAAATTGGGAATTTGGATTGAACTTCACTTTCCAATCAGGTCAGTCCTATACTGGAGCAACATCCCGTTTCCAAACTCGACTTCCCGGCTCTACTGTTGGACGAGGAATTGTTGTACCATCTCAACGTTTTGGATTGAGGCTACCCCCTTCACATCAGTTAAATGTTAGTACTGTTTACAACTATAAATTCTTTGGACTTGATTCACGAATAATTTTAGATATATTCAATGTGTATAACAGGAGAGATATCTGGTTCAGATATTACAACACAAGAGACGATGATACAAAAGTTGAAGACGTCAAGCTATTACCAATTATACCATCAATATCATTTGAAATTAAATTTTGAGAAATATGAAAAAGAAATATTTTACATTAGCTATTTTCGCAGTATTATTGATTAATTCCTGCGAGGACCTACCACCAAACGTTTATATACCCCGCATTTTCGTTGAGGGATATCTAATAACCGATGAGCCAATCGGGTTTATTACTATTATGAAATCGCAAACTGTTCTGGATTCCTTTGATTATAGCAATAGTCTTATCAAAGATGCATTAGTAGAAATCATCGAAGTTTCTAGCGATAACGGTAATATTAGATACAGATTGGATTTCCACCAAGAACCTATCCCTGGTTATTATTATAGTGATACAACGCTAAAAGTAAAGCCAGAAACAAAATACAGATTAGAGATTAGACTCGGAAACGATGAAATAATCACAGGCGAAACAATTACTCCGAGCCGAATGCTATGGAAAATACCTCCACGCGATACACTCTACTATCCAATGGACACTTTAAATCTGCCTTCTCCAGATTCGCTCAAAATTAAATGGCAACCAGCAGACAATATATTATTCCATCTCATACGCATAAGATGTTTGGATACTCTCAATTATGGGAAATACCTTAATCCACCGACTGATGAGATGAACAGACGTATATCAAGACCTTGGGAACGAAATGTTAGATTTTACAATGATGTAAGTAGATGGGGCGGTCCTCTTCCAGCAACTGAAGCACCAGTAATTTGGTCATCTTTGAAATGGTACGGCTTAAATGAAATTACAATTTTCGCTCCTGATTATAACTTTTTGCGTTGGTTCATTCATAATCAAAGGCGACCACAATATGAACCTCTGCTTAGTAGTTTAAATGGTGCAATGGGAGTATTTGGTTCAGCTTCATCAATAAGCATTCATTATAAAAAATCAACCTTAATTCAATTCCTTTTACTAAATTTGTCAATCATTTAGTTGTGGTAATATGAATTTCGATACTTTAAAGGAAATAGATTCTCAAAATATGTTCGGAGTATTAAAAGCTTTCCCCGAACAAATCAAAAATTCAATAGAAATTGCCCAAAATCCACTAAAATTCAAACCATTTAATAAGCTGATAATACTCGGAATGGGCGGTTCTGCGATTGGTGGCGACTTACTGAACACGTTTTATCAACTATCATCCTCGGAAAGAGAATTAATTATCATTATTAATAGAGATTACAACATTCCATTCTCGATTGATGATAATACAGCAATCATTGCTTCTTCATACTCAGGCAATACAGAAGAAACAATAAGTGCCTTCAATCAAGCTCTCAAAGTAACACATAATATCATAGCGATTAGTTCAGGCGGAGAATTAACAAAAATGGCAAATGATAATTCCATTCCAGTGATAGTTATCCCTTCTGGATATCAGCCAAGATGTGCTATTGCTTACTCTTTTTTCCCAATGCTATATTTGTTAATTCATTCTAATCTTTTTTCACAGACTGAAAAAGTTGAGTTACAATCGGCATTGATTGAGTTATCATTCAAAATAGAACAACTTTCCACACACTATTCACAAATAAGAGAGAATAACTCAGCTTTGGAAATTGCAAAAAAATTAAAAGGGAAAATCCCCATAATTTATTCATCAAACTCCCTATATCCTATAAATTTAAGATGGCGCTCTCAAATTCAAGAAAATGCAAAAAATTGTGCATTCGGAAATGTATTACCCGAGATGAATCATAATGAAATAAATTGCTTCAGTTTCCCAGAAATCTTCAAAAATAATGCTATAGTAATATTAATTTCCGACCCAAGTGATAATAAGCGAAATAAAACAAGATTGCGTATCCTCAAAGATATTTTAAATGAAACGGGAGTTGAAACTTTACAAATCTCATCAGATTCTAATTCATTGCTGACAAGATATTTCGAATTAATTTACCTTGCTGATTGGGTTAGCTATTACCTTGCAATTCTAAATAATATTGACCCAACACCTATACCACTTATTAACAAACTTAAAAATGCTTTATACAATTTGGAAAATTAAAAATTAAATACAATTTTTTTTTAAAAAAAATTTTTCTTAATTTTGTAAATGTAAATGATGTTCTTTAAAAATAGGAAGATATTATGGCTGGAAAAAAACGTACTAGAAGAGCTAAGTATATAACTCTCTATTCCCCATTTTTAATGAAAGAAACTAAACACGAACTAATCGGGGAACCAATCGAAACTGAATCCGGCAGACATCAATGGGCACGATGTACTCGAAGCAGGCATTCCCAACTTGTTAATCTTGATAGAATCGAAGCTGAAGCCGATAGATCAAAAGCTGTTATCCACATTTCAAGAGAAGACGCAAAAAAATACAGTCCAAGAGATGAATTCAAAATAGGCGATATAATTTTCCATTCAATTTGGGATGATGTTGGGGTCGTTCGAGCTAAAGAAATTACGAGTCAAGGTGGAAAATCCATCGTTGTGCAATTCGAAAAAAATAATGAAAAAAGATTAATTGAAAATTTAGTTTAAGTTTAACAATATATGAGGTGAATTTTCTGTGATAGGCGTAACATTACAAACAAATGAAAACATTGATAGGGCTTTAAAACGATTTAAAAAGAAATACGAACGAAGTGGTGTATTAAGAGAATACAAAAAAAGAACTGCATTTATGAAACCATCAGTTGAAAAAAGAATATCAAGACTAAAAGCTCAAAGAAGGCAACACAAAATGACAATTGAATTGGAATAAATTTTTTTTCTCTTATTCATAGCTAACTCCTTTATTTGCCCCTCTCCCCGAGGGGCTTATTTATTTCTTATTCAGATATACAACTGCATCGTGAATTTTACCATTCATATATATTTCAGGTATTATAATATCGCAAGTAACCATCCTAACCTTCACTCCAGCTTCTAAAAACATCTCTAATGTTCGTTTGTGGTCTTCGATCCACTTCCCATCAGTATTAGAATCATAAAAATCCTGACCGTTTTGATGAACTATCACTTCTGATATTCCTGTTTGGATTATTGCTCTTGCACAATCAGCACAAGGCATCCAAGGTACATAGATCTTACATCCTTTCAAGATCGTTCCTCGTCTGGCAGTGTTATATATTGCATTTCTTTCTGCATGCTCAAGCCAATAATATTTTTCACCGCCTTCCCTTGCTAATCTTTTCCCTCTATTATCGGATTCTATACCTCGTGGAAGCGAATTATAGCCAGTTGAAACCAATACATTATCCGAATCAGCTATAACAGCTCCAACGTGGGTATGTTCATCTTTACTCCTCATACTCAGCAAGTAACACATAGTTAAATAAAGTTGGTCCCAGTTTGGCCGTTCCATAATCTTCACGTTTATAGATATTTAACAAAATTAAGATAATATTGAATTCAAAGTTGTATTTTTGAAATAATTCTTTCATTCTAAGAGTTGTAAAATTATTAAAATTAATATGAATCACAAAAGCAAAAGCATATTACTGGATATTATAAATGACAATATAATTTTTCTAATTCCATATCTTGTTTTCTTAATTGTTGGCTCGATATTCGTTATCTCTTACGGTCATAAACAATCATTCCTCATACTCAATTCTCTGCATTCACCATTCTTCGATACTTTCTTTTATTATTTCACAAATGCAGGTAATGGTATTTTTACATTGATTATTGTTGCAATTTTAGTCCTTATAAAATTAAAATGGGCAATTTGGCTTTTTTTCAGTTATATATCGAGCGGTATTTTCACGCAAATTATTAAAAATCTCCTACAATTACCACGCCCAAAAGCTCTATTGGGCGAAAATGAAATTTTGCATTATGTTGATGGAGTTGATATCTATATGATGAACAGCTTCCCATCAGGTCATTCAGCTTCAGCATTTGCATTATTCTTTCTACTTTCAATTATTATAAAAAATCAATTCATAAAATTTCTATTCTTTATCTTTGCAATTTTAGTTTCATATTCAAGGATATACCTTGTACTACATTTTCCAGTTGATATACTCGTAGGTTCTTTCTTAGGGATTACTTTTACTATTGCAATTTATGTTATCATTGATAATAATTTCAATAATCAATGGCTCAATTCATCACTAATTAATCTGTTTATTAATGCAAAAAGAAAGAATTAAAGATATTCTTGTTATTGCTTTTTTAGGACTCATTGTTCTAACGCCTTTCTTAGGGAATTCATATTTATTTGATTGGGACGAAATTAATTTTGCTGAAGCAGCAAGGGAAATGATAACTACTGGTGATTATCTAACTGTTAGAATAGATTTCGAACCATTCCACGAAAAACCCCCGCTATATATCTGGATGCAAGCAATTTCAATGCTTATCTTTGGCATTAATGAATTCTCTGCACGTTTACCGAATGCTCTTATTGGTATTGTCTCAATGATAATATTATATTTGGTTGGATATAAATTATTCAATAGAAAATTTGCTATTTTATGGGTCTTAGTTTATGCCGGCTCTTTTCTGCCAAGATTTTATTTCTTTTTCGCAATAATTGACCCAACTTTCAATCTACTTATATTTCTTTCAGCAATATACTTATTCCGTTTCTTAACGAGAGAAGATTATAAAATCAATAAATTAATACTACCAGCTCTATTTATAGCATTAGCAATTTTGACAAAAGGTCCTGTAGCCTATCTAATAATTCTTTTACTGTGGCTATCATTTTGGTTTTTCAATCGGAAAAACTTACCTTTCAAAATTATCCATCTACTTTTTTTCACAATCATCAGCTTCATCCCTTATTTCTTATGGTACTTACTTGTCAGCTCGACTCAAAATGCAAATCTCTTCGATGACTTTATTGCATATCATTTAAGATTACTAACTACTGCAGATGCAGGTCATAGCGGTCCGATATATTTTCACATCATTGTTTTATTATTCGGGTGTTTCCCAGCTTCAATATTTGCATTGGATGCTTTCAAAACAAAAATTGAATTTGAATCAAATCAATTACTTTTCAAAAATCTTATGATAATTTTACTCGTAATAGTAGTTATAGTCTTTTCAATAGTTAAAACAAAAATAATACATTACTCATCATTAGGATATTTCCCACTAACCTTCTTATCAAGTTTTGCCATTTATCAAGCAATCGAGGCAAAAATTTGGAAAAAATGGATTAACTACAGTATTTATATAGTTGGTTTGATAATTGGACTATCAGCAATTGCTTTCCCTTTCTTATTGATTCATATCGAGCAATACAAAGATTCAATTAAAGATGAAATGACAAGACTTGTTCTATCTGCAGATGTTTACTGGAGTGGATATGAAGCATTAATTGGATTGGCAATCATTATTACCATTATTTTAGCAATGATAGCAATTAATACAAAACAGATTTTTAAAGGCGTAGCAATACTATTTTTAGGGAATTTCATTATATTTAGCGTATTCATTAATATTTATGCCCCCAAAATTGTTCAATACACACAAGGGGCTGTCATTGAATTTTTAAATTCAAAAATAAATTGCCAATGCTATATCGAGCCACTTGGATACAAAACCTATGCACATTACTTCTATTCCAATAGAGAAATCACTCAAAGCTCTCGATATCACAATATGAACAAACAAGAATTTCAATATTATCTATTACAAGGCCAGATTGATAAACCCGCATTTTTCATAGTAAGAAAACCCAATGCTATCGAATTTATAAATCAATTTGAGCTAAAAATACTTTATGAAAAGAATGGATTTGTTTTCCTAACAAAAAAAGATGATTGAATTATTCGTTCTCTGGCTCAATATGGACGTGTACTTTGCATCTTTTGATTTCTTGCAAAATTCTTTTCTCATAGCGATGCGAAATTTTATGTGCTTCTTCAAGAGTAAGTTGATTATCAATGTGAATATTGAGTTCTACCAGAAAATATGCACCTGCAGTTCGTACTTTTAAATCGTGAACGTTTGTTATTTCAGGTATATCTTTGCTTATCTCGATGATCTTTTCGGCTATATTTTTGGGCGATTTATCAATCAATGCATCAACAGCTCTTTTGCCCAATTTAAATGAGACCAAAAGAACAACAAATGCAACTATCAATGCTGCTATAGAATCTAAGAAATAAAAACTAAACATTGCCCCTATAAGTCCGAGCAATACTACCGATGAACTAAAAATATCAGTAGTGAAATGTAATGCATCTGCTTCGAGAGCTTGGCTATTATACTTTTTTGCAGCTTTCTTCAAAGCTCGTGAACGTGAAATATCCACAACTATTGATAAAATAATCACAAAAAAGCTCCAAAATGAAACTATAATCTCCGTTTCCCCAGTTATTAACCTATGTAGAGCTTCATAAAATATCCAAATACAAGTAATTATTAAAAGAATTGCTTGCAATAATGCTGACAGATTCTCCACTTTTCCATGTCCGTAGTGGTGCTGGCTATCAGCTGGCTTATCAGCTATTTTAACTGCGAAAAAAGTCAAGAGAGCTGCAAATAGGTCTAAAGAAGAGTGCAATGCTTCCGACAGTATTCCAATACTCCCAGTTTCAAATCCGACAATAATTTTTGCCCCAGTTAATAAAAAAGCTGCTAAAACTGATGTCAAAGCGACAAATTGTTTTTCTTTTGTCTCCTTTTGATACTGAGCATCCATCAAGTTATCGTTTATCGGTTTTCCAAATTCTTTCGTTGACGCCAATTTTAAAGTTAAAATATCGAGCAGCGGTAAAGAAATAGTCAGAAAGACGATTCATTAAAAGCAATACATTCTCGTTGATATCTTCAATTTCTTTCAATCTGACAATGTTTCTTTCAGCCCTTCGGCAAACAGTCCTGGCAAAATGGTAATAACTTGCAACAGTTGTTCCTCCTGGCAGTATGAAATTCTTCAAAGTGGGTAATTCAGCCGTTAGGATATCAATAAATTGCTCGATAAGCCCAGCATTTTGAAGTTCAATCCTTTCAATGAAATCCGATTGCTTGGATTGAAATGGAGTTGCTAAATCCGACCCGACATTGAATAAAAGATTCATTATTGTTGTTGCTTGTTCACTTAATATCTGGGGTAATTCAAAAGTACTGATTATTCCGACAATTGAATTCAATTCATCCACACAGCCATAAGCTTCGATTCTATGGGAAGACTTTAAAACTCTACTGCCATCGAAAAGACCTGTGCTTCCGTCGTCTCCTGTTTTAGTATAAATTTTCATTACAAGCCCTCGAAAAATAAACAAACTTAAATTGATGAGTTTTAAAAATCAAATGATTAATACAAATTTTCATAATTTTGAAAAGTATTTTTTAATAATCAGGTTAATAATATCTATGAATGTACTTTTTGTCGGTGATATAGTTGGTAAGAAATCACTTGAATTTGCTATTGAGAAAATCCAAGAAATAAAAAAACATAAAACAATTGATTTCATTATTGTCAATGGCGAAAATATAAACAACGGCAAGGGAATAATCAAAGAGGAAGCAAATCAATTATTCGAATCGGGTGTGAATGTTATTACAACTGGAAATCATATTTGGGATAATTGGAAATCTAGGCCACTATTAGCTGAAGATAACAGCGTTTTAAGACCTTTGAATTACCCTGTAGGTAATGTTGGGTCTGGATATATCATTAAAAAAATAAGAGAGAACCTTTCGGTTGCAGTATTGCAATTGCAAGGGAGAACTTATATGCAGCCCATAGATTGTCCATTTAGAACTGCAGATTTTGCTTTAAAAAAAATATCAGAAAAAACCAATATTATTATAATTGATTTTCACGCCGATGCCACGGCTGAAAAAATCGCTATGGGATGGTATCTCGATGGAAGGATTTCTGCCTTAATCGGTACTCATACCCACGTACCAACTCGAGATGCAACAATTCTCCCCAACGGAACAGCTTATATAACCGATGTGGGTATGACAGGACCCTATGATTCTGTGGTCGGAATGCAAAAAGATATTGCTTTGAGAAGATTTTTGTTGCAAACAGCCCATAAATTCGAAGTTGCTGAAAACGAATTAAGATTTTGCTCCGTTTTGATAAATATTAATGAAAATACATCTCAAGCAATGAGCATCGAGCAAATTATTTTACCTGATTTTGAAAGAAGTATAAACATTTCCGAATAAATAATATGAAAGATAAAGTGAAACTCGCTATCGTTGGTGCAACTGGTTTGGTCGGTAGAACAATGATAAAAGTTCTCGAAGAAAGAGATTTCCCTATTAAAAAATTGGGGTTATTCGCTTCAGAAAAATCAGTTGGATTAGAACTTGATTTCAACAATACTCCCTATATTGTAGAGCATATCAACGAAGCAGATTTTTCAGAATTTGATTTTGCCCTATTCTCAGCTGGCAAAGAGGTCAGTATAAATTATGCACCCAAAGCAGCTAATAGTGGTTGTATTGTTATTGATAACGGAAGCTATTGGAGAATGCATAAAGACGTCCCGCTTGTTGTACTAGAAGTCAATTCGCAGGACCTTGAGAATCATTCTGGAATAATTGCTAATCCCAATTGCTCCACAATACAATTGGTTGTCGTACTTTCTGAAATTGTAAATAAATTCCCTTTGAAAAGAGTTGTTGTATCAACATATCAATCTATTAGCGGGGCAGGTCAACGAGGTGTAAATAAGTTATTGAATGAGATAAAAGGCAATTTCAATCCTGATGACAAACATCCGATTGCATATAATATTATGTTTCACGAGCTTTCCGATAGAAAGGGATTCACAATTGAAGAAAAGAAAATGTACGATGAATCAAAAAAAATACTCGGTATCGAGGATCTAAAAATGGCTATTACTTGCGTTAGGGTGCCTACTTTCGGTGGCCACTGTGAGTCAGTCAACATCGAAACTGAAAAAGAATTTGCGATTCAGGAAATTATTGATTGTTTGAGTACAAATAAATCAATAAAAATCATTGATGATATGGCGAATGAGGAATACCCTACCCCTCAAATTGCAAGAGATACTGATTACGTCTATGTCGGAAGGATTCATAGAGATTTCTCCGTCCCCAATGGTTTTTATTTGTGGATTGTTGCTGATAATTTGAGAAAAGGTGCTGCTACAAACGCAATACAAATTGCTGAAGAAATCATCAATAGAAATCTATTCAATTACAACAAGAAGGATTTTAAATAATAAATCCTGATTAATTTATTATAAGAAAAAGAACTGACTCAAAACTGTTCACTCGACAAAGGCTGTCCTTTCCACGCAAGTGGGAATCTTGTGATTATGCGATATTATGGATTCCCGATTTCTCAGCAATGACATCAAAACATACCTTTGAGACAGCCCCGTTTTAAACAAATTTATTTTAATTCCCAGTACTCATCTCCTTTTAGTAAATCCTCGAAATCATAAGCGCCTGGTGCAGATTTATAAAATTCGAGTTGCTCGGTAACTTTTTCATCGTAGGTGGGTTTCCTGATTGATAGAAATACTCCCATTGGTCTTGGCACATCTGGATTGTAAGTCATATTGGCCAATATGAACGCAAGTGTTGTATCTTCTTCGTTATGAACAATTAAATCATCTGCAGACCATCTTCCATCAGTTAATGAGACAACTTGTGGAGTAAATCCATCTAATCTAATTCCTTTGTCCATATTATCACCGAAAATCAAGGGTTTTCCGTGTTCTAAATTTACTGTATGTTCAGACCTTGTCTCCTTACGTGTATAAAGGTCGAATGCTCCATCGTTATAAATAACACAGTTGGCATAAGCTTCGACAAATGAAAACCCATCGTGATTCGCAGCTCTTTCGAACATAAGTTGCATCATTTTTTGGTCTCTATCAAAACAACGAGCAACAAATGTCGCACCAGAACCAAGAGCTAATCCAACAGGATTAAACGGATCATCCAGTACACCTAATGGAGATGACTTGGTTACCTGACCTTGCAATGATGTTGGAGAATACTGCCCTTTAGTTAAACTATAAACAGCGTTATTAAACATAATCACTTTCAAGTTAACGTTTCTTCGAGCTGCATGGATAAAGTGATTACCACCAATACTCAAACAATCTCCATCGCCCGTTGCAATCCATACCGATAAATCTGGTCGAGCAATTTTTATACCCGATGCAATTCCAATTGCTCTACCGTGCATTGAGTGGATACCATAGACATTTACATAATATGGAAAGCGACTCGAACAGCCGATTCCAGAAACAAATACAATTTTCTCTCTCGGTATACCAAGAGATGCCAAAATCCTTTGGGTTTGTGCTAATATTGAAAACCCCCCGCAACCAGAACACCACCGTACATCAATTGGAGTTTTAAAATCTTTTGGTGTAAGCTGTAGAATTGGGCTTGGATTTAAATTAACGATCTGATCGATTATGTAGTTCATTATGACCTCACTTCATTTAGTAATTCTTTAACTTTCATTTCAACTTCTATTGCTTTCAGAGGTAAGCCTTGTATTTTATTCAATCCAATAGATTGTATTAAGTATTTCGAAGCTAAAATTGTTCTTAATTGTCCATTATTTAATTCAGGTACTAATATACGCTTGAATTTCTTTAAAACATCTCCCAAATTTCTAGGGAATGGGTTTAAATATCTCAAGTGGCACATAGAAATCTGATTTCCATCTTGTCTTAATTTCTCAAAAGCATCTTTGATAGCACCATACGTGCCGCCCCAACCTACAATGAGTAAATCCCCTTCTTGTTCACCTTCGACTATAACTTCGGGAATATCATTTACGATGTCATCAATTTTCTTTTGTCTTATTTCAATCATTTTTTGATGATTTATTGGGTCGTGGCTGACTAAGCCTGAAATGTCTTCTTTTTCCAAGCCACCAATTCTATGCTCTAATCCGGGAGTGCCAGGCAAAGCCCATAATCTTGCTAAAGTTTCTGGGTTTCTCTTATATGGTTGAAACGATTCCACATCAGTTACAAATGTAGGTGTTAAATCAGGGAGATCTTCGAGCTTGGGGATTTTGAAAGGGTTCGTACCTTGTGCTATATATCCATC
>JBBISM010000052.1:11793-12969 GCA_037441245.1 Ignavibacteria bacterium
AATGACTGGGGTCATATATTTCAAAGCTATTCGTGCTGCCTCGATTGTCATATTGAAGCAATCCGCAGAGCTTGTTGCTGCCAATATTGGAACGGGAGCTTCACCGTGACGACCATACATTGATATATATAAATCCGATTGCTCCGGTTTTGTTGGTAAACCTGTGCTAGGACCAGCCCTTTGCACATCAACCACTATAAGAGGTAGTTCCAACATTACTGCTAAACCTATTGATTCGACTTTGAGCGATAGACCTGGTCCGCTTGTTGTAGTTGATGCTAAATAACCCCCAAAAGAAGCTCCTATTGCACTACAAATCCCTGCTATTTCATCTTCAGCTTGTAAATGCTTAACCCCATATTTTTTATAACCCGAAATAAAATGCAATATTTCTGTGGCAGGCGTTATAGGATATGAACCTAAAAATAAGGGAAGATTTGCTTTTTTTGCAGCAATTACCAATCCAATTGCAACGGCTTCATTTCCAGTTATGTTTCTGTAAAGTCCGGGTTCGAGGTCAGCTCTTGGAATATGATACTGAATAGCAAATTCATCTCTTGATGCTCCATAGTTCCAGCCAGCTTTCAATGCTCTTAAATTAGCTTGCATTATATCAACTTTTTTGCCAAATTTATCTATCAGCCATTTTTCAGTAGAATCCAATGGTCTATTGAAGAGCCAGTAGGTTAAACCCAAAGCAAACATATTTTTTGTTTTATCAATATATTTCGGGTTCAAGTTTAAATCTTCTAATACGTGTGCAAGTACTCTATTAATATCAATTTTGAAGAGTTGATATCCTGAGAGACTCTTATCTTCCAATGGATTGCTTTCGTATTGGGCTAATTTGAGGTTTTTTTCATCAAATCCAGCTATATTAGCTATAATAATACCTCCACGCCTCAATTTTGGTAAATTGACTTTCAATGATGAAGCATTCATCGCTACCAATACGTCAATGAAATCCCCAAAAGTATTAATTTTGTGGCGTGCAAAGTGTATTTGATACGCACTCACTCCGTAAAGGGTTCCCTCGGGAGCTCTAATCTCCGAAGGATAGTCAGGAAAAGTATTGACATCGTTTCCGAAAGTTCCTGATGTATTGGAAAATTGAGCTCCAACAAGTTGCATTCCGTCGCCTGAATCGCCTGCAAATCTTATTGTTACATCTTCGAG
>JBBISM010000052.1:12979-13213 GCA_037441245.1 Ignavibacteria bacterium
TTTATCCATCTGTTGTCTTTATATTATAGAACAATATTTAAATCTAAGCAAAAAAAATACAGGAGCCCCTTCAAATATATATTTGGATTCCTGAATTTAGGCAATATATTATAAACTTATACCCATTTCAAGCTCATAAAATGAGCTATCTTAATTTTTATTAATAAACGATACAACTTTTTAAAAATTGTATTCAACTACTTTCGTAATTATTACAAAATTTACTCATTTGCA
>JBBISM010000053.1:0-12960 GCA_037441245.1 Ignavibacteria bacterium
TAAATTGCAAATCATAGACATTTACGCCAACAGAAGCTAAACCTGATGTAATCGAACGCTTCATAATACGAGAGACTTTATCGGGGTCGCGACTGGCTAATACTGTAACGTTTTTCCCCAAAGTTAATCCATAGGCAGAACCTAATTTAGCACCAAATTCGGGATTTATTTCAATATTTGATAGCCCAGAAATACGAGCATCTGTAAATAACTCCCTTTGCCATATTTCCTCTTGCACAAGAGAATGGGAAAGTGTCGAGCCATGTTCTATCTGCTTATTAGGCCAAAGTTTGACATTTGAATTAATTTGAACATTGTTACCGATATTGCAATTATTTGAGATAAAGACATTTTCTGAAATAGTAACCGATTCGCCAATAATAGTTCCTGAACAAATGACATCGTCAGTCAGTTCAGAAAAAGCACCAATTTTAACATTGTTCCAAATTGTTGTACCCGAAAGATTAACACCTGGACCAATATGGACATCATCGCCAATCACAGATTCTATTATTATCGAGTGTTCGTCTATTCTCACATTATCGCCTATAATGACAGGACCTTTGAAAATCACTGTTTTGCTGATATTACAATTTCGTCCAATTATTCTTTGATTCTCATCCATATTGATAGCAGATAACAGAACTTTTGAATGTAGGGCATCTTGCTGGCCTATTAAATACTCATTGAGATTTCCAATATCGCGCCAATAACCTTCAGCAATATAACCAAACAGAGGTTCCCCCATTTTTAACATCAAAGGAAATAAATCTTTGCTAAAATCAAACTCTTCTTGATAAGGAATTAAATCGAGAACTTCTGGCTCAAGAATATAAATTCCCGTATTAATTGTATCGGAAAATACTTCGCCCCAAGATGGTTTTTCTAAAAACCTTGTAATTGCACCACTTTCGTCAGTCATAACAATACCAAATTGAAGTGGTTGATTGACGCGAGTCAGTAGTATCGTTGCCTTAGCTTTTTTCTCATCGTGGAAATTCAGGGCAGATTTAAGATCAAAATCTGTCAGGACGTCTCCACTAATAATAATGAATCTTTCCGTTAGATGTTGATTACCATTCTTTACACTACCAGCTGTTCCGTAATCAGCACTGGCAGATACATAAGTCATATTGACTCCAAATTTACTGCCATCCTCGAAATAAGATTTTATTATTTCAGGTTGAAAGTATAGCAAAGAGACGATATCTCGAATTCCATACTTTTTTAATAAATTCAAGATATGTTCCATCATCGGTATTTTACAAATCGGCACCATTGGTTTGGGAATATCCATTGTCAAAGGTCTCAATCTAGTTCCAAATCCACCTGCCATTATTACTGCTTTTTTCATTTTATTTCATTATCTTGTTAGAATTTATGTTTTCAAGTTATTGATAAATTTTGGTTCATTAAAAAACCATCTCATTGACTACCAAAAGAACAATTTATAAAAAAATATTGAACTAAATCATCATACAATGTTATCTTTGAAAATTAAATTTGGGAAAATTTAAAGACAAGATAAATAAACGTTTCTACAAACGTAGTTATAAAAATTTTATTCTAATCGAAATGAACATTTTAGTAACAGGAGCAACAGGGTTCATAGGCAGTCATATAGCCGATAGACTAATTGGAATGAATCATAATGTGCGTTGCATAATTAGAAAAACGAGCAATCTTCGATGGCTAAAGGGCAAACCAATCGAATTCGTCGAAGCTTCATTGAATGATATGTACTCGCTCAAAGGAGCATTAAAAAACATAGAAATAATTATCCACTCAGCTGGATTAACCGCTGCTAAAAATTATCAAGACTACTTAAAGGGCAATAGAGATGGAACCCGAAACCTTCTTGAAGCTACAAAAGAAGTAGCTCCAGAAATTAGACGTTTTGTTTTTATAAGTAGTCAAACTGCTGTTGGTCCCGCTCAATCCCTTGAATCTCCTACGAACGAGGATAGTATATGCAAGCCAATAACATCCTATGGCAAAAGCAAATACGAAGCCGAACTCGAAGTTTTAAAATTTAAGGACATTTTCCCTATCACAATAATACGCCCGCCTGCAGTTTATGGTCCACGCGATACTGCAACCTTTGACATTTTTAAAGTAATAAAAAAGGGATTTTGTCCCCTTATTGGTTTTAAACCTAAGTATGCAAGTATTATTCATAGTAGTGATCTTGTTGATGGAATCGTTCTTGCAACGTTTTCACCTCAAGCAATCGGTCAAACATATTTTATATCCTCTGATGGTTATTATGATTGGGCTACTATAAATGATATCATTGCTGAAGCATTCCAGATAAAAAAATGTTATAAATTAAAAATACCTCACTTTTTGGTATTGACAACTGCTGCTATATCAGGTTTTATAGGGCAATTCTCTTCCAAACCTCCTGTATTTAATTATGAAAAAGGAATTGATTTTATCCAAAATTATTGGATTTGCTCAATTGAGAAAGCTAAAAAAGAGTTAAACTTCCATCTAACAATCCCACTCGAAAAGGGATTGGCTGATACTGCAAAATGGTATCTTGAAAATAATTGGCTTTAAAATATGAATCTATTTCAGAAATTAATTGCAATTTTTTTCACTCTAATTGTTTTATTGATAATTGTCTATGTTTTCTCAACTAATATAATTAAGTCTTCAGTACCAGATTATAAACATAGAATTTTTAAAAGCGAAAATTTAAACGATACAGTATCAATCTTTCGAAATGAATTTTGGATACCTCATATAATAGCTAAAAATGAAGATGATTTATTTTATACTATTGGTTACTGCCAAGCGCAAGATAGACTTTGGCAGATGGATTTTTCAAGAAGGGCAGTTCAAGGGAAACTATCAGAGATTTTCGGTGATGAAACTGTTGAAATTGACCTTTTCTTAAGGAGCTTCGGTATTAATTACATAGCCGAAGATTATTTAAAAAATGCCAGCAAAAAAACAATTTCTATTCTAGAGTCATATTCTAAGGGAGTTAATGATTTTATCGAAAATAACAAAAATAATGTCGGTTTTGAATTCGGTGCATTAAATTACTATCCGGACAAATGGACTCCAATAGATTGTCTATGCATTGGAAAGGGTATTGCTCTAGAGCTCAGTATTCCTTTCTGGTCAGAAATCGCACTTGGCGAAATCGCAGACAAGCTCGGTCAGTCTAAAACAATGGAATTAATACCAGATTGGTTTCCTGAAGACCCATATATCTTGTCTGATTCAGTCATACTAAAGAAAGAATCTCGTACGATAAGCCAAGGAAGAATAATTTACGATAATAAAGACATATTTACTGAATTATCAAATAGAATTTCCAAAGTCAAATATTATCTCGGTATCACAGGCTCAAGTATTGGCAGCAATAGTTGGGCAGTTAGTGCAAAACGATCGCCAAAAAGTGCATCAATACTTGCAAATGATCCCCACCTTAGCTTAGGGTTACCTCCGAAATGGTATCCCCTCCATATAACTTGCCCTGGTTTCAACGTAATTGGTCTTTCTATACCAGGCATACCACTACCTATCATTGGTAGAAATGATGAAATCGCTTGGGGAATTACTAATATTATGATTGATGATTGCGACTTCTATATAGAGCTTATTGATTCTACTAATCAGGATTACTATTACGATTCAAAATTTCAAAAACAAAAATTTGAATACATCCCAGATACTATAAAAATAAAGAATAACGAGCCGTTTATCTATTATCTTCGAAAGACTAAAAGTTCTTTTGTTATTTCTGACTTTCACTTATTCAATCATCCTGAAAAAATTCTTGAATTAAATTTTCATAATTTCACTAATAAATACCACCGACAGAATTGCATTACATTCAATTGGACTGCAAAGCATATCAAAGATGAATTGCTCGCTTTGTATAGAATCAATAAAGCTCATAACTGGAATGAATTTCAAAAGGGCTTGGAAATGTGGGGGGCGCCAGGTCAAAATTTTACATACATTGATAAGCAAGGAAATATCGGCATCATTCCAGCAGGAGTTATACCAATCAGAGATTTGAACTGTAACCCTAATCTTCCTAACCCAAGATGGGTTGATAAAACAGATTGGCTCGGATATTATAATCCGAAATTCTTAGGATATAAATTCAATCCTAAAAATAGATTTGTATTCAGTGCAAATAATAATATTTCTTCCAATATAAAAACTTACATTAGTTCTTATTTTGAACCAGCATCGAGAGCGAAAAGAATCAAAGATTTATTAGAGCAAATTATAAATTATTCTGCCCGAGATGCAATGACTATGCAATATGATTTATATTCTTATTACGCATTAGAGCTAATGAATCATTGCATAGATGTCTTGAATAAGTCAGAACAACTAATGAATCCTATCGAAAAGGAAGCATTAAAGCATTTAATCCAGTGGGATTATTTAATTGGTGAGAAATCCCCATCTGCTTCTATATTTAATTCCTTTTTGGAGCGTTTATTATTTAAAACTTTTGCCGATGAGCTTGGTGAACGTCTATATCGCCAATATACACTCGTCTCAAACATTCCATTGAGAAAACTACTTGAATTAATTTCGGATCCTCATAATGAATGGTTCGATGATATCAACACTGTGGAAAACGAAAATCGAGATTATATAATTTTCGAGAGTTTTCGTGAATCAATTGAAGCTTTGCTATTGAAGTTCAATGATGACAATACAGATAATTGGCATTGGAGCAAAATTCATCAATTATCATTGCTTCACCCTTTTAGTAGGAACAATTTTTTGAAACACAATGTAACACTTGGACCAGTTCCAATGGGTGGAAATATCACAACTCTTAATAATACTGAGTGGAGAATTTTCAAACCATTCGACATTGTTTTAGGTGCATCCGCACGGTTCGTTGCCGATATGAGTAATGACATAGTATATATTAATGTACCTGGTGGAGTTTCAGGAAATCCATTGAGCCCACATTATTCAGACCAATTGCAATTATGGGTACGTGGTGGATACATATCTTTAGAATTCACAACTGATCGAAGGGAAAGCTTTAACCCTTCAATAACAATTGTGCCTAAATGATTATTTCATTCCGATAAAAGCGACCATCCTGCCTGAACGTTCTTTATCTCTCCGATACGAATGGAATCTATTATCCGAAATTGTACAAAAAGGCGATATTTCAATGTTCTCTTTCTTAATGCCGATAGAAAGCAATTGTGAATTTATTTCAGCTTTGATGTCAAACATTATTCTACCATCTGGCTCTTTGATAGTAGTTTCAGGAAATATAGAAAGAAATTCTTCTTGAACTTCATAACAAGACACTGATGCACAAGGCGATAAATAAATCAAAATATTTGCAACATCTACATCCAAATAATTAACCATCATTTTTAAACCTTTGATAACAATCTTTTTTTGTGTTCCACGCCAACCTGAATGGAAAGCACCGATTGATTGAGTAACTGGGTCATAACATAAAACAGCACAACAATCTGCAACTTTTATACATAGAATTATACCTTTCTCGTTTGTTATTAAGCCATCAGAATAATCCTCAATGTCATTTTTATTGACTAATCTAATGATATCGCTATGTGTTTGTTTTTGATAAATAAAATTTTCATACTCTATCTCTAAAAATGAAGCAAGAGTTTGTCTATACTCCAAAACTTGTTGCTCAGAAACATTCTTTGATGGGTTCACGCTGAATCCATAAGTAGGAAAAATATCGTCCATCTTTTCTGTTATGCCAGATATAATCCTCTCCTCTAGAAAAATATTTGGTGTTATTATTTTTAATCTTTCATTCATTGAAATTTTCAAATTCAATAATTTGAGGTAACTTCTTCAACTTAAATTTATCAGAAATAAAATTTAATTCTTTATTTGAAAGTGGTGAAAATCTTATATTTGGTATCGCTCTTAGTTCTTCAGCAATTATTTTGCTCACTTCTCCTGTGTAAAAGAAATGTACTTGACCTTTGATTTTTTTGATATAATTTATCATTGATAAATCTTTGGTGGGATATTGTTCTAATCTCCTATCTGCAATAACTACGTTCGTTACCTCCTCACCTTTCTTCGATATAATTGCTGTATATTTATCTTTGACGATTAGCATATTTTGAATTGGCGAGTCAAATTGCGATAATCCAAAAAATCCAACCGAAATAATTATACAAACAACTGCTCTAAAAACTAACATCCTGATGCTTTTGGAAAAAAATAAATATATTAAGGTCAGCGAGATGAAAATTGAAATATACATAGCATTTTCGCTTGTATTATACATAAAATCCAAACTGTAAAATGCTTGATTGATATGTAAGCTAAGAAAAATGCATAACTCTGCACTTTTCGCAAATAAATCACCAATTAATGGAATAAAAGTATTAAATGTTATTGAAGCTATATTCCATATATATCCCAATGACATTAATGGTATAATAATCAAATTAATTAACGGGGAAAAATATGAATAAACTTGAAAATAATACGCTACCAATGGCGAAACAGCAAGAGAAGCAGATAACGAAACCGAAAGCGCATTCAATATGTATCGTAGGAAAGTATTATATTTAGTGTTGATTAGCGATAATTTTTCATATATCGGTCTATAAAGAAAAGCAATACCTAAAACCGATATTGAAGACATTTGAAAAGCTATCGAATAAATCATTTTAGGATTTACTAATATTGCAATCAATATTATAAAACTCACAACATTTATTAGATTTATATTTCTCTCGCGGACATTAATAAACATAATCAATATAGCCATAAATCCTGCTCTAATTGCAGAGGGTTGATAACTTGTAAAGTAAATGAAATTAATTACAATTATCGAAAAAATAGCTAATTTCACCCACCTGTTGTAAATGAATCCGAGCAAAACATATACTATTGAAGCAATTAATCCAACGTGTAAACCACTCACGGCTAAGATATGGGCTGTCCCCGTGTATGAAAAATAATCTCTGTGTTCTTTCTGTAAATCTGATTTATCACCAGTGGTTATTGCTTTAACAATACCAACAATCGTCTCATCGTAAGAATTTTTTATAATCCCATCAATTTTCTCAAGTATAATTTCATGATAATAATTAATATTTTTCGAGTGCTTAATCACAGCTACATTTTTGGCGTTCGCCCTTGAAATCCATTGAATATCTTGAGAAAAATAATAGATGTCTTCAGGAAAATCTGTTGGTAATTGCTTTTTTTGGGGTAATCTAATATAGCAATTTGCAAAAATCTTATCACCTGTTTTAAAACTTTTATTTTGATTATCAACTCCAGTGATGATAAGCGATATTTTAGTATCTTTTTGCTCTGGTAAAATTTTTGCATCGAGCAATCCAACAGCGATACATCTAATATATTTATCTGTTTTTTTATTGATTTTCAATATCTCTCCTAGGAAAACAGCTGGAATTTCTTCGATTATCTTATCAGGACTTTGTATAATTTCTGTTTTTAGATGGATAGAAATGATAAGTCCAGAGACAATGGTCAACATTAAATAGACTATTTTTTTAAAATTGAAAATTTTAAAAATTATAATAAAAATCAGACTTGATATTAGTATTACGATTTGTATTAATGATGCAAGTTGATATTCGAAAATCCAATTGAAAAAGAAAATTGATGGTAACAATATTAAAATTATTTTGAATGTCGGTATTTCACTGATTTTGAACATTTACAATACTAAATTGCTCGCCAGATATTAATTACCAAATTAAATAATACAATTCAAATCAAAATAATGATAGTAGAAAAAATGATTTTTACACTAAACAATCATTAATTTTGTTAAAGATACTATTCGAAAATACAAAAATAAATATCAAAATTATATGTGTGGGATAATAGGTTATATTGGTAATAGACAGGTCTCGTCGGTATTATTGAATGGAATAAAGCGATTAGAGTATCGTGGATATGATTCGGCAGGTTTAAGCGTTTTTGAAGATTCTCAATTAAAGATTGTAAAAAAAGCTGGAAAAGTTGTAGAACTTGAACAACTTATTGACCACAGCCAGTATCAATCCACAATTGGCATTGCACATACCCGTTGGGCAACTCACGGCGAGCCAACAGATATTAATGCACACCCACACACAGATAATACTGATTGTATTGCTATTGTTCATAATGGCATAATCGAGAATTATCACTCAATTAAGAAAAAATTAATATCTAAAGGTTATACATTCAAGTCGGAAACCGATACCGAGGTATTAGCTGTATTCATCGGGGCAATATATCAAAGCTGTCAAAATTTGGAAATTGCTGTTAGAACAGCTCTTTCTGAAGTAAATGGTACATTTGGCTTACTAGTTTTATCTTCGTACGAACCAGATAAATTAATTGCTGCCCGTCGTGGTAGTCCGCTCCTTATTGGTATTGGAGAAAATGAATATGTTATCTCTTCAGATGCAACTGCCATAATTCAATATACTTCACAGGTGATTTACCTTTCCGATAATGAGATTGCAGTAGTAACTAGAAATCAATTAGTTACTAAAACAATAGATAACCACGAAACACAATCAATCATACACAAACTTGAACTGAATATTGAACAATTAGAGAAAAATGGCTTTGAACATTTTATGCTCAAAGAAATTTATGAGCAACCAAATACAATCAAAGATGCTTTCAGAGGAAGATTACTCATCGAAGAAGGAAATATCAAGTTAGGTGGATTTCGAACTGTCTATGACAAGTTCAGAACAGCTCGACGTCTGATTTTTACTGCTTGTGGAACATCTTGGCATTCAGCTCTTGTTGGTGAATACATCATAGAGCAATTAGCCCATATACCAGTCGAAGTCGAATATGCCTCAGAATTTAGGTATAGAAGTCCAATAATTTATCCCGACGATATTGTTTTTGCTATATCACAAAGTGGTGAAACCGCAGATACTTTAGCAGCTATTAACGAAGCTAAGAATAAAGGAGCAACTGTCTTAGGTATTGTCAATGTAGTCGGTAGTTCTATTGCAAGAGCAACCGATGCTGGTATCTATATACACGCTGGTCCTGAAATTGGGGTAGCATCAACTAAAGCATTCACTTCTCAACTTGCTGTTCTTACTATGCTTGCCATTATGCTCGGTAGAATGAGGAATCTATCGCAAGCGGACGGTAAATTGCTCATAAAAGAATTATCAGCTATACCCGAAAAACTGAAATTAGTTCTCGAGCAAGCTGAACATATCAAATCCATTGCTAACAAATTCTGCAAATCATCAAATTTTCTCTATCTTGGGCGGGGATATAATTTTCCGGTAGCTTTAGAAGGTGCTTTGAAATTGAAGGAAATATCTTATATACATGCCGAAGGATACCCCGCTGCTGAAATGAAGCATGGTCCCATCGCCTTAATTGATGAAAATATGCCGGTTGTTTTTATCGCTACTCAAGATGAAATCTATGAAAAAATCCTTTCGAACATTGAAGAAGTAAGAGCAAGAAAAGGGAAAGTAATAGCTATTGCTACCGAAGGCGATGAAATCATAAAAAATTATGCTAATGAACTTATCTATATTCCACAGACTTTGCCAATGCTTACTCCCATTCTATCAGTAGTTCCATTGCAATTAATGGCATATTTCATATCATTGGAATTAGGCTGTAACGTTGACCAACCAAGGAATTTGGCAAAAAGTGTTACCGTAGAATAATAGTACTATCTTCCAGGTCTATTCTCCTGTCTTTTAGGTTTAAAATTTTCATGGGGAATCTTTTTCATCGTTTCGATAAACCTTTTCTGTAGTTCTTTATGGAAATTACTTTCGAATGCAATATATGCAGCATAACGCCTATCATCTAATAATGATTTCATATCTGTTAATTTATCGAGATGCAATTTTTGCAATTCTTTATGTTGGCTTATTAGTTGTTCAGAAAGCTTTGACAATTCTTGATTGGGTGCATTTTCAGTAATTCGATTGTTTAATTTTTCGACAGTTTTGTCTAAATCTTCTGACTTCTCTTTGATTTTTCGCTCGATTTCATTGTATTTTGAAAGAAATTTTGCTGAAGTTTCTTCATCTAATTCTAATATATCGAGTATTTTTAATTTTTTTATTTGTTCAATGCGTTCCCAATGCCTTCGTGCTGGCTGAGAAAAACAAAAATTCGTTAATAGTATAAACAACGAAAATGTAATGATTATTCTTTTTGTTTTATGAAAAGTTAGCATTTCTTAGTTCCTCTAATATTTGTTGCATAAATTCTTCATCAATTAAATCAAAGTTTTCTTGGAGCTGATAATATGAATGAATATGATTGTAATTCTTGAGATATTCTGTTATTTCGTCGCTTTCGACAATACTTGTAAAGAATTGCCAATATAAGTCAACGTATAAATCTTTGTAATCTGCACTCAAAATTGTTTGAAAATCAGGCGTATAGGTTTTCCATTTTATATTTGAAATTGTGTTTATAAATTCATTATCTTCGGTTATTTCATTAAAATTTTCGAATATAACCATTGCTTCTTGGGGAGTTATCATCATATCAATTTTGGATTTATTAGTACCATCTTCATTAGAAAGCGATTTTTTGTCTTTCTGTAAGCCTGTTATAATTAAAACGATGACTATAGCCGCCAGCCCGAGAGTTGGTACAATAATTTTTGAAAAATAGCCAAATCCTGTTCTATCAGGAGGTGTTCGATTGAATTGATTTTGTACGTTAACAGATATATTTTTTGCATTTTGTTCAAAATATGATTTAAAATTAAATTTGTTAACTTTATCGAAAACTGCATTGATTTCTGCAAGTTCTCTTTTCAATTCGGGATAATCAGAAATCGAATTTTCGAAAAGCTCGGCACTTTCTTTATCCAATCTATTAAAAGCATAATCAGGAAGCAATGCCTGCAATTCTTTGTAAGTTAATTTTTTGGGACTATTTTCCATAATGATTTAACTAAATGAATTCATTTTTAAGCATTTTAGATAATTTTTGAACTGCTTGAAAGTAGTTAGCTTTCAAACCTCCGACACTTGTTCCTAAAATCTCGGATATTTCTTCATAGCTTAATTCATCGAAATATCTCAAAGCAAATGTTTCTCTTTGTTTAGGAGGCAATTGATTGAGCATTTTAAGAAATTTGTTCTGAAATTCTCTATTTTCTAAATATTCATCGGGCATTGTTGAATAATCTATAATATCGAGTTCATCACTGCTACTATTTTTACCAAAAAAAGATAAAAGACTCCTTTTCCGTAACATATTAGAACAAACATTTACTGTAATTCTATATAACCAAGTTTTTAGGCTACTTTCCCGTCTAAAGCGATATAAATTTTTTAAAGCTTTAATAAAAACTTCTTGCGAGGCATCTTGACTATCTTCGTGAATTTGTAGGTAACGGTAAGCTACTGAGTAAACAAAACTTTGGTATTTACGAACAAATGCTGTTGCTGCACGTGGATTGCCGGTTGTGCAGTAATCATCAATTATTTCGAAATCCTCTGAGTATGTCAATTCGATATTTCTCATATTTATGTGCCATTAATAACTTACAAAATTATAGACACATAATTATATAAAATGGTTTAATCGGAAGGATTTATTTTGAAATTTCTAATATTTCGAACTCCAATTTACCAGCAGGTACAGTAACCTGAACTTCATCACCAATAGATTTGCCCATTAGTGCTTTTCCAATGGGAGATGTAACAGAAAGCTTCCTTTTTTCAAAATCTGCTTCTTCAGGACCTACTAATGTATAATCAAGAATATCAGTGGTTTTTAGATTTTTTATTTTTACTTTTGACAAAATATAAACTTTATCATCAGGAAATTCGCTTGGGTCTATTATTTGAGCTTTTGATAGCATTATCTCTAGCTTAGCAATTCTCATTTCTAATAGACTTTGTTCATTTTTAGCAGCGTCATAATCGGCATTTTCTGACAAATCACCGTGGGAGCGAGCATCAGCAATTTTCATTGCAATCTCTTTACGTCCCTTTGTTTTAAGTTCATATAATTGTTCTTCAATCTCTTTGACTCTCTCTCTTGTCATATATACCGTATCTGGCATAAATTAGCTCCAAATTAAAATTAATAATTAAGTCTAAAAAAATTAAAAAGCCTGTTTAAGGCTTTGTTTACAAATATAATAATCTATTGCAATTATTACAAATGGAGTATATGCCCCATTTTGTCTCGCTTGACTTTTAAATACTCGATATTTAAAGCATTGGGTTCAACTTCTATTGGTACTAATTCTACCACTTCAATCCCATAACTTTCAATACCAACTCTCTTTTTGGGATTATTTGTAAGAAGTCTCATTTTTCTTACGCCTAGGTCATAGAGGATTTGGGCACCAATCCCATAGTCTCGTGGATCTGGTAAAAAACCAAGTTTTAAATTTGCTTCTACAGTATCTAACCCCATTTCTTGTAGGGCATAGGCTTTGATTTTATTTGTTAAACCGATTCCCCTACCTTCTTGTCGCATATATAATAATAGTCCTTTCCCTTCATTCTGAATCATTTTCATTGCTTGAAGAAGCTGAGAACCACAATCACATCTTAATGAATGGAAAACATCGCCGGTTAGACATTCCGAGTGTACTCGTACCATTACAGGCTCATCTTCTTTCCAAAACCCTTTAACTAATGCAACGTGCTCGTGCCCGTCCACAATGTTCGCATAAACTTTAAAAGTAAAATCACCTGGATCAGTGGGTATTTTTGCGGTTGCAACGCATCTAACGAGCTTCTCCGAACGGAATCTATAAGCAATTAGGTCCTTGATGGTGATTATTTTTATTCCATACTTTTTTGCAAATTCAACTAATTGTGGTTGGCGAGCCATAGTGCCATCTTCATTGATTATTTCGCAAAGCACACCAACAGGTTTCAAACCTGCAAGCCTCATTAAATCAACAGTTGCTTCGGTATGTCCTGCACGTCTAAGTACACCTTCTTTAACAGCAAT
>JBBISM010000054.1:0-5912 GCA_037441245.1 Ignavibacteria bacterium
CCATTCACCTTACTAACCTGATAGAAATCCTGAGAAATTGAAGAAAATGAAAGCAAAATCTTACCCGAATTGTCATAAGCTCTACGATAATTCCCCCTTTCAGCTTGTGATAATTCAACATACATTGTAGCAAATACTCTATCCTTTCGCATCCAACCACGAGACAGCCAGAATTTAATATTGTTATCCTTATAGGGATAAAGCGTTACAGTATCTCTATTATGGTGATCGAAATCATTTCCTTTCGATATCAGTCCGATAGCCCCGTATGAATAATCTGTTGATAATGTGCGATATGGTTTACTGAATTCGATAGCTTGCTCAGTCCGTATTTTGTTTGCAAAAATGTCATAACCGAGAAAATACTCAGTTCTAAATATTCTATTCTTCTTCAAACTAAATAAGCCTTGCAAACCAATTTGATTTTCAGTCCTGTATAATCCTTCAAGTTTGATTTTATACCCATAACCGAGGAAATTCAATTCTTCGAATCTTACTCCATAGAAGTATTCGCCACCACTTGTCCCAAATATGGGAATTGGAAATGTTGTCCAACGGTCTCGAGCAACAATGTAAACGTCGAGGCTATCATAAGCAACTGAATCAAATTCAATTTTAATATCTGCGAAAATATCCAGCCCTCTTAAATTTCTTTCGGTTTCAGTTATTATATCAATATCAATCCTATCGCCAATTGAAAAAATCAACTCATCTTCTATTAAAAAAGGCTTTGTTTGTATATGAAGTGAATTCAAAAATTCAGCACCCAAAAAACTATTGCCTGAGCTTGTATCAAATACTGGTTTTTGCTCTAAAAATATCTCATTTATATAGTACTGAGAATATAGTTCAGAACCTAAAAAATGAACTACCAAAAATATCCAATATTTGCAATTTTTACTAAATCTAATCATTCCATTAATTTCACTTTCTGACATTTCATCAAACAGAACCCCCTTATTCTACCAAAAATCATCAACTCTCACAATAAACAATAATTCTGATTCAAATTTAATTGTCAATGTAGTAATTAAATCATTTAAAAATACTAATTTAAAAACTATTTTATAAATTTGTTTTCTATATCGTCTAACAAATTTTAAAAACAACGCATAACTTAGTATGTCATCATATCCATTTAAAGAAATAGAGAAAAAGTGGCAAAAATATTGGGAAATTAATAATATTAACGTTGTCTTAGAAGACTATACCAAACCAAAATACTATATCCTTGATATGTTCCCCTATCCGAGCGGTGCTGGTTTGCATATAGGACATCCCGAAGGATACACCGCTACAGATATTGTCGCCCGCTATAAGCGTATGAAGGGATATAATGTCCTGCATCCGATGGGCTTCGATGCATTCGGATTACCAACGGAAAGATATTCGATGGTAACAGGAATACATCCGGCTATCGCAACAGAAAACAATATAAAAGTTTTTCGAAATCAACTCAAAATGCTCGGTTTCGGTTATGATTGGAATAGAGAAATAAACACAACCGACCCGAGATATTATAAATGGACTCAATGGATGTTCCTGCTAATATATAACTCCTGGTTGGATGATAAATCAAACAAAGCACGTCCAATTGATGAATTGCCTATACCTGATAATATCAAAGACCCGCTGGAAATTGAAAAATATAAGGATTCTCATCGCTTAGCATATATTGCAGAAATGCCCGTCAATTGGTGCGAAGAACTTGGGACAGTATTGGCAAATGAGGAAGTAGAAGAATGGCGAGAAAAAGGTTATGAAGTCGAACGCAAACCTATGAAACAATGGATGATTAGAATTACCAAATACTCCCAGAGACTTCTCGATGACCTTGCATTAGTTGATTGGCCTGCATCTACTCTCGATATGCAAATTAATTGGATTGGACGTAGCGAAGGTGCAGATATCATTTTTAAAGTTAAAAATCATCCAACTGAGATTAAAGTATTTACAACAAGACCTGATACTCTTTTCGGAGCTACATATTTGGTGTTAGCTCCAGAACACGAACTTGTCCAAAAAATTACTACCGAGGAATACAAATCACAAGTCAATCAATATATCAATAGTGCTTCACTCAAAACAGACCTCGAAAGAACGATAGAAACCAAGGATAAAACGGGCGTATTTACAGGTGCTTACGCAATCAATCCAGCAAATGGGAAAGAAATTCCTATTTGGATTGCAGATTACGTTCTTGCTTACTATGGCACAGGGGCAATAATGGCTGTTCCAGGGCACGACGGAAGAGACCATCAATTTGCTCAACAATTCAATTTATCAATCGAAAAAGTCGTAAAACCTATTGATAAAGATTGGGATATTACTGAATGTGCATATATTGACGACGGTATGTCTATCAATTCCGATAGTCAATTTGTTTCAATTTCAGGATTGGAAACAAAAGAAGCAAAAGAAAAGATAATCAATTGGCTCGAAGGACAAAAAATTGGAAACAGGAAAATACAATATAAGCTTAGAGATTGGCTATTCTCTCGCCAAAGATATTGGGGCGAACCAATCCCCATAATATTTTTCGAAGATGGAACTAAAAGGGCTTTAGATATTGATGAACTTCCATTACTACTACCCGAAATCAACGATTTCAAACCAGCTGGAACAGGCGAATCCCCATTAGCTAAAATTCCAGTATGGATTCATTTCATTGACACCAAAACAGGCAAAAAAGCTCGCAGAGAAACCAATACAATGCCTCAATGGGCAGGCTCTTGCTGGTACTATTTGCGTTTTATTGACCCCCATAATGATAATGAATTTTGCAATAAAGTTAAAGAAAAATATTGGATGTCTCCTAACGGAGTTGACCTATATGTCGGCGGGAGCGAACACGCAGTGCTGCATCTGCTTTATGCAAGATTCTGGCACAAAGTGTTATTCGATTATGGATACGTATCCACTGCAGAACCTTTTAGTAAACTTTTCCATCAGGGATTAATTCTCGGAGAAGATGGGAAAAAAATGTCAAAATCATTGCAAAATGTGATTAATCCTGATAAAGTTGTCGAAAAATTTGGTGCAGACTCACTTCGGCTATTCGAGATGTTCCTCGGGCCATTAGAAGCATCTAAACCCTGGTCAACAACTGGAATTGAAGGTATCAATAGATTTTTGAACCGGTTTTGGAGATTGATTGCTAATGATGATGGAACGCCTTCCGATATCGTCATTGATAGCCCTCTATCCGATGAGCAAGAATATATTTTGCATAGCACAATAAAAAAAGTGGCTGAAGATATTGAATCATTGCATTGCAACACAGCAATCGCACAGATGATGATTTTTGTTAATGAGTTTACAAAATACGCAAAGCGACCAAAATCCGCTATGGAAAAAATAGTGCTTTGCCTTGCTCCTTTTGCTCCTCATATTGCAGAAGAATTATGGCATATTCTCGGGCATAACGAATCCGTTTTCCTTCAACCATTTCCTGAATATGATAATGCTAAAATCATACGCTCAACAATCGAAATGGTCATACAGGTTAATAGTAAAATTAGAGCTAAAATAAATATAGAAACCAATTCGGATAAGGAAACTATCGAGAACATCGCCAAAGAAGAATCAAACATTAAAAGATACTTAGATGGCAAGAATATTAAAAAAGTAGTATTGGTTCCTAATAAATTAATAAATTTTATTACAGATTGAGTTCAAAACTCAAATCTATGATTTTCAATTATTTCTATTTCTCATTGCAAATGGATAAAAACAATATAAAAGATTTAGATTTATCGAAACTCACCGAATTTTTAATTTCGAATAATTTTGAAAAATATCGAGCAGAACAAATTTTACACGAAATATATATAAAGCGAAGTAATAATTTCGAGCACATGACATTAATCCCAATAGAATTAAGAAAATTATTACAAGATAGATTCATTCTTAATTCATTTCAGAGTATAAAAACAAGAAAATCGAGGGATAATTCGATTAAATTTCTTTTTCGCTTGCAAGATAATAAAGCAATCGAAGCAGTCTATATGCCCTGGGAAAGCGATAATGGAAATGGTATGGAATGGACAACACTTTGCATTTCAACAATGTCAGGATGTCCTTTAAAATGTACATTTTGTGCAACAGGGACAATTGGATTTATAAGAAACTTAACATCAACTGAAATTATTGACCAAATTCTCTCTGTCGAAAGTTTTATGAATATAAGACTTACGAATATTGTGCTTATGGGAATGGGCGAACCTCTTTTAAATTTACAAAATGTAATCAAGGCATTGAATATATTGACCAATCCAAAGCTAAAGCTTTTCAATAGGAAAAAAATAACTCTTTCCACAGCTGGTATAATACCAAAAATATATGAACTGGCAAATTCATCTGCCCCGACTAAATTGGCAATATCATTACACGCAACAGATAATCATACACGCCAATTACTAATGCCCATTACCAAAAAATACAATATAAGCAGTTTGATGGATGCGGTCGAATATTACTATCGCAAAACGAAACTCGATATAACTTACGAATACATCCTATTCGATGGATTAAACGATTCTGATATTGACATAATTCGGCTAACGAAAATAGCCCGAAGAGTTCCGTCAAGAGTTAATATAACTCCCTTCAATGATATATCATTTACTTTCCCTCAGGGAATGTCAGCCCAACTCAAACCAGTCACCAAAGATAAAATGCAGGAATTTGCTCAAAAATTACGAATGAATAGAATTCCAGTTATTATCCGAGATACGTTTGGCTCGGATATCGAAGCTGCTTGCGGGCAGTTAGCTTTATCAGAAGAGAAATCAATTTTCAAACAAAAAATAAAGGTAGTATGAAACAAAAACAGATAATCCACACACTTCACATCCTACTTTTTTCAATTCTCATACCATTTTTTAGTGCTTTTGCATTAGAACATTTGCCAAATGAGCTTTTTCAGCATCCGGAGAAAGAATTTGTTTTTAGATTAAATAATGGCGATTTAGTTACGGGTATAGTAATCGAATCCATCAATGACCCAACCGAAGGCGAGGGTATCAGATTAAAAACGGAATTAGGCAGAGCCGTTATTTTTGCTAATCAAATTGCCGATTTTTATCTCAAAGATAAAAGATACAGGCATAATCACAGAATCTATCTTCAACCCACAGCCGAACCGATAAGCAATAACTATTTCATCGGAGCTTTTCAATTACTATTTGTATATGCAGGAGGGGGCATTGCCGATATTGTTTCTTTAACATTGGGCAGAAGTCTCATTCCGTCAATCCCTGCTAACGACCAACTTTCACTCATAAACGCAAAAGCAACTGTTTTCACGGAGCGATTCGAAAATATTGAAGGCTCATTCAGTTTTGCCATAGGAGCAAATCTCGGATTCGCCAACCATAATAACCGCCTAATACATTACTATACTGTTGCTTCTTTCAAAGGAGAAAGAACACTCTTCAACGGCACTCTTTTCTATAAATCTGGAACTGGCAATTCTTATGGAGTTTATTTCGGGCATAATAAATTTGATATGACATATCAAGATGGTTCTTTGGGAATTGGTCTCGGACTTGATACAAAATTTTCAAAATGGCACGAACTCCATTTTATTGGCGAGTTATGGAATACCAACGTATCTAAACCTTCGCATACAGCAGTTTTACTTGGCTTCCGATTGGCAAATACAACTTTTTCTGCAGATTTCGGTCTATCTTTTTTTACAGTGCCTTATGTAGCTCCTTTTGTTAGCTTTACGTATACTCCTTTTTAGAAAGAAAATTTGATGAGTAAAAATGTTATTGCTATAATTCCTGCAAGATTCGATTCAGTTAGATTTCCAGGCAAATTACTCGCTGATTTAAATGGTCTGCCTGTAATTATTCATACTCTAACAAATGCTTCAAAATCATCTCTACTCGAGAATATAATTGTTG
>JBBISM010000054.1:5922-12959 GCA_037441245.1 Ignavibacteria bacterium
ACTGATAATCAACAAATCAAAATTACTTGCGAAAAATTCAATTTTAATGTCATAATGACAGAGAAGAACATTAATAGTGGCACAGATAGAATTGCCTCAGTTATCGGCAAACTACCGAAAACTCCCGACTTAATAGTAAATATTCAAGCAGACGAGCCATCGATTGATTCTAATTCAATTGATGAATTAATTATTGAAACATTCAAATCTGATTGCGATGTTGGTACACTAATCTCACCGATAAAAATATTTGATGAATTAATGAACCCATCAGTAGTTAAAGTTATTATCAATGATAATGCACAAGCTATTTATTTCTCAAGAAGCCCGATTCCTTATCTACGAGATATCCCAGACGAAAAATGGTTATCGCATCATACATTTTATAAACATATTGGAGTATATGCATATAAATTAGATGTTTTGAAGAAATTTACTATTTTACCAACTTCAAAATTAGAATTAGCTGAAAAACTCGAACAATTACGACTACTCGAGTCTGGTTATCAATTTCTTTGTGTAACAACTAACAAAAATATGATTGGTATTGACACACCCGAAGACCTCGAATTAGCTAAGAAATTAATGAATTCAAACTGAATTTAATAATTCAATAGCACTATCTGCAACAAATTCTACACTTATTAAAGACATATCATCGCAATATTTTTCCCCACTGCTAATTGGAGGCGAAATAATAATTGCTCGGTTTGTCAACGGAGCCCATCGTACAGAACTTATATGTAATGTATTAGGATACAGACCTATAAGAGGCACATTCAAAGCACCAGCTATATGCAATGCTCCAGTGGAATTTGCAATTAATAATTTCGCTTTATCAATCAATGCAATGAATTCCGACAAATTGAGTTGCCCACAAAAATTTTGGGCGTATTGACAGTATTTCTTCGCTAATAAACATTTTTCTCCTTCGTTCTGGTTTCCTGTAATTACAGGATATAACCCAGTTTGTTCATAAATTAATGAAGCTAGTTTCCCAAAATTTTCAGCTTCCCACTCATATGCCGAGCCACCACTTCCAGGATGCACAATGAAGTAATTAATATCAAATTTGCCAAACTCTTGTTTTAAAAATTCATTAACATATATTCCCGAATCATTATTAACTTCAAAGTGTGGTAATTTGACTTCGAAATGCCTTCCAGCAACATCTGAAATCATATTAACATTATGTTCTGCTTCGTGCCTATATGATTTTTTTCTATGCTCATAAATACAGTGATTATATAAAAAAGAATACCAGCGATAACCCGAACCAATCCTAATAGGCACACCAATTCTATAAGCGATATATGCCTCCTTTAAAACAGGATGTGGAAAAAAAATACAGTCGAAACGATATTTGCTTAAAATATCACTTATACCAAGCTCAAAGTCTTCAATATAATATGTAGCATCGAGAATTTTTACGCAATCCAGAACGGGTTTGACATATTTGCGGGCGATAATTGAAATTCGAAATGAGGGATTAAACTCTTTCAAAGCAGAAACCATCGGTAACGTCAAAATCATATCTCCAATTCTATCAGTCCGCACAATAGCTATGTTGCGAGCTTCATAAAATATCTGTGTTTCCTTATTCTTCATAAAAATAAATCAAATTTACTTGGAAAATTTTATAACTTTTTGCAAATTTACAGCCCTTGAATTTTGGCATAATAATTATTCTAATTTAATAAAATTTAATAGCAATTATGTTTTTAAGATATACAATATTGATAATAGTATTCATCTGGTCATTCTTTTTCATTGACTCTCTTATAACTACTGGCAATATTTCAACAATCGCACCGAAATTCACAATACCAGATGAAGAAATAGACCAGACTTTTTATCAATTTTTACCGATTCTCGATACAATCTATATTTTATCATCATCATTTATCGAAATACGGCTTACAGAACAAAAGGTAATATTACGGAGAAGAGATAGTAGCGACCTTGTTTTCCCTATTTCAACTGGCAGTAGTTCGATACATAAAGGAATGGAAACCCCTGAAGGTATTTATACAGTTCAATCTAAATACCCACAAGCAATATCAAAACAATTCAATAATGCTAAATTATTCAATTGGATAGGATTCAATGGGAATATCGGTTTTCACGGGCTCGAGAGTATTTCTTATGAACGACTCTTAGGCATTAGACCTTCTTCTCACGGTTGTGTCAGAATATCTAATAAAGATGGAGAAATACTTTATAATCAAGTAAAAATTGGAACACCAGTAATTGCATATAAAGATGAGCCAGCCAGAATTCTTGTATTCTCAGATATGTCGAAATTCAGACCAAATCAAGATTTATTTCTTAGTAATTGCCGACAAATTTCAAGTTATATGAAAACCCGCCTTAAAAATCTTTATTCTGGAAACGCTCATCTTAACATTCATAGAAAAGTCTTCCTGGACGGCGAAAATCCTCTTGCACGATGGGGATTTGGTATTGGCAACGCAAATAAAATTCCAACTCGGCAAAATATTCCTAATTTTTATTCTTCGAGAAATATCAAAATATCCGATAAGTTGCAAAATAATAAATACTTTTTACCAGCTGATTCATCTATTTTCGCTATGAATTAAGCTCTGATATTCAGAAACATATCTTTTAATTGCATTGAACAAGCCAAGAGCAATCTTTTTTTGTCCCTCTTTGCTTGTGATAAATTTTTCATCTTCTTTATTAGATAAAAACCCACCTTCGAATAATACATTTGGCATTGAAGCACCGACCAATACGTAAAATCCAGCTTGATTGACGCCTCGGTTCTTCATAGATGTAGTTTTAGCAACTTCGGATTGAATTATTTTCGCAAATAATTCACTTAGCTTTTGAAATCCTGATTGTGCCAAAGTAGCTAAAATCAGGCTTTCATCATCAAGATTTTGATATTTCGATTGGTCTTTTTCGAATTTAATAACAGAATTTTCTCTTTCAGCAACTCGTATAGCATCTTCATTTCGTCCAGGGCGAAGAATATATGTTTCGAATCCATTGCCATTGTGGGGTTTTTTGGGCATCGAATTCAAATGAATACTCACAAATAATTTACCATTAGCTTGATTTGCTATGCTCCCACGTTTATATAATTCAACAAATCTATCGTCTTCTCTTGTCATAACAACTTGTATCTCGGGTAAATTATCCCTTATTAATTTTCTCAATTCAAGAGCAATTGCCAATGCTAAATCTTTTTCTCTATATCCATTGATACTAATAGCACCAGGGTCTTCGCCCCCGTGTCCTGGGTCAATGACAATTACATCGAGCTTCCATTTATCATCTAATTGTGGAAGTTCTGATTCAATTTTGCTCCTTTGAGGAATTGATTTGCTATCATTACGAAATACGATAGTATAAATTATTTCTTTAAGTCCATTTCTACGAGAAGCAAGAGAGTCAATTTCAAATAATGGATTCAATTTATAAAGTAGAAAGTTACGTATATATTCTACCTCGATACCACTATGAAAGTTAGGAATATTTATATTCGATAAATTTTTTATATCATTTATTACATCTGGGATTCTCAGTATTAACTTGCCTTCTTTGATTTCAGGCTTATGATAAGTTGTGATTGTATTATCCGCCCTAAGAGTTATATCAATACAATTATCTTGCTTTTGAGAATAGTCGAAAGTAATTATTCTCGTATTATTACTTCCGGCCCAATAAACAATAGATGCGTATAAATCTGATGATGGGCTTATGGAATTGCTGTCAATTATATCATTAATTTGTATTGATGTATCCAACCTCTTTTGATTTTCGGGCGGACTATTGATTTTTTTTCGATATAATTCAGGAGGTAAAATATACTGATTTGGTCGGAAATCTGGTTTCGATGTATCTGGTTTAATTTGTATTGCTTCGTCGTATGATTTTTGATGCCGAGAATGATTTTCCTTTGCAGCACTTTGTTCTAATTTCCCAATTTTTTTCTTTTTCTTGTTGGATGTTTTATCTATAGGCTTTATAATCGGCGCCGGTTCTACATCTAATTGTGATATTTTTATATGTCTTTCGTTGATAACATTAATCAGATACATACCAAAATAATTCAAAGCTTGTAAAAAAGGCTTTAATGGTACAAGAAATTCGCCTTTTATTGATAAAACGGGCATATTCATTTGATAAATCTGCCGTTTATCAGCACTATCTTTGACAATGAAAAACGATAATTGTGTAACCCATAAAATTGAATTTTTTAAAACAATTTTGCCTGTTTCATTATCAAATTTCCCATTCAAAAATAATCTTTGATAATGCTTGGTCAAATTGAAATATTCTCTATCGTTTAGTCTAGTTATCGGCAAGTTTTGAATATAGTTTTTATCAAATTCAAGCTTGAATACTTCAGCTGATTTTTGTGATAATAATTGGAAATTTGTTAGAAAGCATAACAAAATAAATAATGCGATTTTTTTTTGCGATATTGATATAAATTTATACATATTCTAGAATGTACTAGAATGAATCCCCCCGATAATTTCAAATATAATACTTTTAATCGTAATTTATCAATAGTGATAATACTATATTTAATTTAAAAAAGCAGGTTGAGTCAAATTGTCATTCTACTCAACCTGATAATTTTATTCTAAATTTTAATAGTGAGTTTATCTCATCTGCTGTTGCTGAATTTGTGGGGCTTTCCCATCAATTGATACGAGTTCCATTTCGAAAATTAATAATGAACCAGCAGGAATATCTGGTCCTCCTCGGTCACCCAAACCTAATTCTGGAGGCAAATAAACTCGATATTTAGAGCCAGGTTTCATCATTTTGAGTGCTTCAGTCCATCCTTTCAACGATGAATTAACAGGCATAGTGTAAGGTTGTCCGCGGGTATAAGTATTATCAAATTCCTTTCCATTTAGCAATTTGCCAACAACGTGAAATGTAACCAAATCATCATCCACTGGTGAACTACCACTACCTTCTTTTAATACTTCATATTGCATACCAGAAGCCGTTGCTTTGACACCTGATTTCTTCAAATTTTCTTCAAAAAATTTTTTGTTCTCAGTTACATTCATTGCCATAGTTAATGAATCATCATACCGCTTTTTTGCTGCTTTTGCATCTCTCCAATTCATTAGCGCCATGTCCATTTCCGCTTGATTGATAAATGAAGTATCCTTAATCAAGCCTTTTTGAATTCCAAGTAAAAGATAATCATAATTTGGATTAATGGAATCAAATCCCATTTGTGAACCAAGTCCAAAGCCAATGATATAGCTTAACTTATCATTTTCATTAGTAGGCACCGGTAAATCTTTAACTGCACTATTCTCTCCATTACAAGAGGAAAGTATTAAAACTGCGAATGACAATGAAATAGCATATTTTATCATTTAAACACCGAATATTATGAAAAAAACTTTTAATTATATATTGACGGAATTCATAGTGATTCATTATTTTCTTAAAAATATTATCTTTCTAAAATTTGAAATTCTTCCTCATCTTCTGGTGAATGCACTATCGTAAACATTTTTGCTTGTCTGAATTGCTTGCATATCATTTCTGCATATATATTGGAATAATATGCTCCGACAGAATAAGCTATACCTCCTGAAATATTGACTTTTAGAGCTTCAGGCATTAATTCTTGAATTAATCCCTCATGTTCGGGTTTTTGAGGTACAATCAATACATGGTGTAAATCTATTTTTTCCTCTCTTTTCAAATAATTCGATATAATCCCCATTAATTCAGAGCTAATCAATTCTTCCTCGTCAGTTATTTTTTCATCAGCATTGATAATTGCTTGCATCATATCTTTTAGTTGAGCAACTTGCTCTATTGGTGGGTCAATTTTTAAATACTCTTCAAGATTCTTTCTCAATCGCATATAATTTTCTGAAGTTACTTTTGTTTGCTCTTTATTGAGTCTATCGGGTTTGTAATCAATATTCCACTCTTTAGCAAATGATTCTAAAATAGCTTGTTCATTTGGATCGAATTCGTTATCAATCATTGCAAGTTGGTGTAGCATTTGTATTATTTTCTCTGCATTTATCGGTTTGAAAAATCTTTTCAATAAATAGTCAGCTTCTTTTCTTTCTAATTTCAGAGCTTGTTTGACTAATTTCCAAAAGGTTAACTTATGTGGACGCTTAACCCATAGTCCCGTACTAATAAGCAAAAATAAAAATGCTTCTGCCATAATTATGCTTGTGTCAATAAGACTGGCATAGTCAGATTCTATGATATAATATACAAACCATATCAAACAATTCAACATTAAAAGAGAAAGCCCAGCTATAGATTGGCTTTCAGCTACTTCTTGCTCCTGCTTTCGTTTCCAGATTTTATTTGCTCGCAAATACAATTGAAACATTGACATTAAAAGAGTGCTATAGGTTATTATTCTAACAGTTGTCTCGAAATTATCAAACATTTTATTTCTCGCTTAGTTTTGGAATTTTATAATACTAACAAATTTATCTAAACCTACAAAATATATTGAACAAGAAAATCTACATCATCAATCTAATGCAAAATTAAAATACATTATCTCTGATATGACGTGAATTAGATTTCGAACAAACTATTTTCCGATTAACGAATATAATTTAATGGATTCATTTTTTGATTGCCCTTCCAAACCTGAAAATGCAAGCATTCTCCATCGAGTGATTCACCTGAATATCCAATTAAACCACCTGCTGAAATTTTGTCTCCTTCTTTAACGGTTATCCTGAGTAAATTTGCATAAACAGTTCGTAAATTATTTCCATGGTCAATTATGACTAAAGAGCCATAGCCTGGTAACCAATAAATTTTCTTGACTGTGCCAACTGCAGATGCGACGACAGTCGAACCGGAAGGAGTGGCAATATCTATTCCGGGGTTATCGAAACTAAGATTAGTCGCCGCGTCTGTTGACTGTCCATAAGACCTCAATATTCTTTTACTAACTGTTGGCCATCTTAATGTTCCAATTGATTGGGTTGAACGGGGAGATGCAATAGACTTTTTATCATCTTCTTTCTGCTTTTTGATTAATTCAG
>JBBISM010000055.1:0-12829 GCA_037441245.1 Ignavibacteria bacterium
ATTTAGAATAAATAAAGTAAACCATTTATCGCCAATACCTAAATTCCCATTAAGAAGACAAAGAAATATTGATAATCCATTAGTTATTGTATGGCATAAACTCAAAGATGCCATAAAATACCATTTACAAGTTTCTGAAGGACCCTTATTGCTGAAAACAGAGAAAAACTTCGATAATTATTTTTTAACTACAAATTTTCTCGTCAATGACTCTTCGATAACTGATACAACATATACTATTAGAAATTTAGATGGAAATAAAACTTACTATTGGCGTATTAGCGGTATATATGATAATGATGACAAACATTGGAGCGACACCATTTCATTCTCAACAGTTCCAATTACAGATATTTTAGAAGAAGAAAAACCAGAGGATAAATTCCAAATCAAAATTAATCCAAATCCGGTTTATGATATTGCTCAAATTGCTCTGAAAATCAACAATCCTGGAAATTATACTATCAAGATTATTGATATTTTGGGTAATGAGATTTATAAAATAATAGAACATGACTATTTAAGCGTTGGAACCTATACTTATGGACTCAACTTTTCAAATTTACAACAAGGAATATATTTTCTTTTAATTAAGGATGAGCAAACAATTAAAATTTATAACTTTGTTGTAATTCAATAAATCCGATAATTATTTTAAATTAGCTAGATTTCATAAATCTTTGGTTTATTTTAATTTCTTCTATTTCTGAAGATATTTATAAGAAATTGAACTATATAAGTATATATTTTGTAATAAAATAACTGTATTAGATAATTCGGAATTTATTCATAAATTCGAAGTAAAACCGCTAAATACATATCGGAGATTATTTATTCAAGTTTCTATATTGTTGAATCTTATCCTTGAGTGAATAGTAAATCTCCAAAGAGATAGCAGGTTTCATACTATCTAAAAATTTGTGAAGTATTTGGTATTCACTTTCGTCAATATGTCCATCGGATAAAAATTCATTGAAAGTACTATCGAAACCAGAAAGTACCTTATTTGAATCATTCAAACTATCAATTCGTTTGAATGTATCATCAATTAAAAAACTAAAATAAATGTATTCTTCATACTTAATTTTTTTCTCAATTACCATATTTTTTAACATATTTTTTCGCTGGATAATCAATCCGATTGCATCCTCCAAGCTAATTCGCCCAGCTTCGTAATCATTATATGCCTCTAAAATTTTTCTATTATAATCATTCAATAATTTCCTTCTCCGATTCAGAATAACCCAACCTGTAATACCAGATATTAATGTAAAGGTAATAGCAACTGATAATTCGCTTAAAATGCCAATATCAACCAAAGCTTCATAAAGCATTGACAAATCGCTTGAATATAGCAGTATCCCATTATTATTTGCTGAATAGACAATATCATTCAAATCATTTAATATTAGTTGCTTTATGAGTTTAAACGCATTGACATTAACCACAAATTCATTTAAAAAATTTTGAAATTTATCTGGTTCAATCTGCTTTCTTAAATTAGACCATTGTCCAAGCCTCGAACCATTCCCATAATTCAATTGGATATATTCATTTACTTTTACAAATACATAAAGCAATTTTTTTATATGTTGATAAGAAAGGTTTAATTTTTCCTGTTTAGTTAAAATATACATTAGCAACGTCTTTACATTTGGCTCTAAAACGTATATTTCACCCAATCTTCTGAAATGCTCGCTTGTCATTTCGATAACATTTCCAACATCGGAATGCATAATAGAAATCATATAAAAATTGTCGGGAATAGCAATTTCTTTTTCATAACCTTCTATGAAAGTATCATAGATTGGATTATCAAGCTCTTTCCATACTTCAGAACCAAATAAAGCAGAAGGATAGATTTTATCTATATCATCAATTATGAAAATAAAATTTTCTTCGGGATTTTGTTTGCAAACTTCAAAAAATCGTAGCAATTTGCCAGCTTGAAATTTATCATTATTTCTTGTTCCTATCCAAATTTTATGATATTCAGCTTCGAGTCTTTCGACACATTCCAATTTTAAAATATTTTCTGTTTTACCGGCAATAATTCTTGCAGTGCGGTCAATTAAGGTAGTTTTCCCTGTTCCGCTAATCCCTTCGACAATTACTTTCTTTTTCGATAATACTAAATCAAGAAAGTGGCAAAATTTATCACATTCATCTATTAATGGGAAAGGTTTAGAAATTATATCTTTAAATTGCTCTATATCATCGGAGTGTTTATGAATAGTTTTATAAACTTGCTCTAAACTATCGAACCTATCTTCAACAGTAATTAGACTAAAATTATAAATAGTTGATGTATCTAATTTCAAGTTTATATCTGGATAAATAATTCCATTTGATTGTAATAATGTATCCAAATAGAAATAGTACGGATCTTTTCTATCTTCCGAAAGTTCAGATATAATATAAATAAAAGCAATGATTAATACTGCGGATGTTACAATTTTGAATAGCAAGGGATATTTACGCATTTTAAAAAATTTTGGATTTAGAAATAAGCAATATATTGATATTGGACATAAAAGCACAAAAATAATTATTAATATAGATAACTTTAAATTCAATATAATTAAATTTAATTGATATCCTGATTAGATAACAAAATAAATTGAAATTCTTCTCGTATAAAGCATAATTCAAATGAATTTAAATGTCAAAATTTATGAACTATAAAGTAAAAAATAAAGTTGTACTAATAATTCTCGACGGTTGGGGTATCGGAGATTGTACGATAAGGGATGCTATTTATAATGCTAATCCAACAAATATGAACCAATTGATGGCTAATTTCCCAAATTCAAAATTATTAACATCTGGTGAAAATGTAGGTTTACCAGAAGGGCAAATGGGAAACTCAGAAGTTGGGCATCTCAATATCGGAGCAGGCAGAGTTGTTTATCAGGACTTAGTCCGAATAAATAAAGACATACGAGAAGGAGAATTGGGAAAAAATCGAGTGATAATAGACGCATTCAATTACGCTAAAGGAAATAATAAATCAATTCATTTCATCGGTCTTTTATCTGATGGTGGAGTCCATTCATCAGATAAGCACTTATACAAACTATGCGACATAGCAAAAGAATTCGGGCTTGAGCAGGTATTTATACACGCCCTAATGGACGGACGAGATACCGACCCAAAAAGCGGATACGGATTTATGAAAAACCTTCTCGAGCATCTAAAAAATTCGAAGGGCGAAGTTGCATCTATATGTGGTAGATACTATACAATGGATAGAGATAAACGTTGGGAAAGAATAAAACTTGGTTATGATTTAATGGTAAATGGAATTGGGAAAAAATATTCTGTCCCACTGCAAGCTATCGAGGATTCTTATAATGAGGGCATTACAGATGAATTCATCAAGCCAATCGTAATAACAGATATTGCTGGAAATCCCAAAGCAACTATTCAGCCTGGCGATGTTGTCTTCTGCTTTAATTTCCGCACCGATAGATTAAGAGAAATTACCATTGCACTCACCCAACAAGACTTAATCGAATATGGTATGAAAACTATTGATTTATACTATGTTACTATGGCAAGATATGATGATAAGTATAAAAACATAAAAATAGTATATGAAAAAGATGATGTAAAAATGACATTAGGCGAGTATTTATCTAAACTCGGATTGAAGCAATTACGTATAGCCGAAACTGAAAAATATGCCCACGTAACATTCTTTTTCTCTGGAGGACGTGAAGAGAAATTCCCCGGCGAAGATAGAGTTCTGGTTCCTTCGCCAAAGGTAGCAACCTATGACTTAATGCCTGAAATGAGTGCTTATGAAGTAACAATAAAAGTTATCGAAGAATTAAATAAACAGAAATATGATTTTATCTGTTTGAATTATGCTAATGGTGATATGGTCGGGCATACTGGTGTTTATGATGCTATTTTGAAAGCAGTCAAAGCTGTGGATGAATGCGTGCAAAAAGTAGTAGACACCGCTATAAAGAATGGATATACAGTCATCATCACAGCCGATCACGGAAATGCCGATTATGCTGTTAATCCTGACGGCAGTCCAAACACTGCTCATTCAATGAATCCAGTACCATTTATCATTATCGGAAATGAGCATAAAACAATCAAAGATGGAATTTTGGCTGATATATCCCCTACTATTCTTAAAGTTCTCGGTTTGCCAAAACCAGATGAAATGACAGGAAAAGTATTAATAAATTAAGATGCAATTTGAAAATTTAATTTAAATTCATCTATTTTATTACTTTGAACTCTTCAATAAAACACAATCTTATTTCTGATAAATTTATGATTATCAATTTTGATTGTTAAAAAATATAACCCCAGTTGAAAATCGCTCCTATTAATTTTTATTCTCTCAATTAAATTATTTTTGTTGTAAACATTTTTTCCAAGAATATCGTAAATAGATAAATCAAACTCACTATATAAAGATTCTATAATAATATCGCCAGTGAATGAATCTTGGTGAATATTTATTGATTTAGAATCAAATCCACCAACGCTTACAGTCTCACCAATTATATCTTTAAGTATTTTCCACATTTCATTATTCAAGGTCAGTCCAATAGCACCTGAATCATCGGGTGCATTGCCCATTCTAACGACAACAAGATTTTGGCTGGGTATAATACTAAGAATTTGACCATTCTTGCCCAGTGCTGAGAACATATCTGCTGGCGCATCCTGTGTCAGCATACCATTGAACTTAATTTGCATACCAGGTAGCATAAACGAATTTTTGCCGTTGAGCCACCAAAGATAACCATAAGATTCATTGAGCGATTGAGAACTATTAATCATTTCGCCATAATAATTTGAATCTGATAATATTGGAATATCTTTCCAGTAACCTTTGTTAAGCATCAATAGCCCAAATCGAGCCATTGAACGCGGTGTGCTGAAAAATATATTGTTATAACCAATCTTAAGAAATAATCCAGTAATACCTGTTTGCATTAAGAATTTATTGGTTACATATTGGTTTATATTAGTATTAGTTGCACTAGACAGGACTTTTTCCAATAAAGTATAAGGTGCGTTATGATAAGCCCAGCGAGTACCCGCATCTGCCAAATATTTGAGGCAGGTATCATCGGTGCAATGATTATCTATTACTTTATCATCTAAACCTGTTGTCATGGTAAGTTGATGACGAATTGTAATTAATTGCTCCTTTTCGATTGGACAAATTGTCCAATCATTTCCTAAATATTTAGATACTTTGTCTTCAATGGATAAATAAGCTTCTTGCTGGGCTATGCCAATCAATGTAGCTACAAGTGATTTTCCAGCTGATGCCCAATACCATACACTATCTTTTGTGAAACCACCAAAATATTTTTCAATTGCAATTTTGCCATTTTTTAGAACTATAAAAGCTTTAGTGCTGTTTCTCTCAAGTAATGATAAAAGAGAATCTATTTTATTCGAATCCCACCCCAATTCTTCGAGACTAACCGTTTCCCATTGACTACTGAGAGTTGGCGGAAAATATAATTCCTCTGCTAAAATGTATTGACTTAGGAGCAAGATGAATGATATTATAACTAAGTATTTTGATTTCATATTTATCCTGATAATTTTTTTGTTTGACTGATAACTTGATTTATTGGTTTAATTAATTTTTAGAAATACTCAAAATTTAATATATTGAAAAAATTTTTAAAATAATTATAGCAAATATTATGACTACAAAAGTAATTCATTTCATCATATTTTTCTTCGCAATCGCAGTATCTTACAGCTTAGCAAGGACACTTAATGTAGGCACAGAACAACCATATCAAAATTTAAGAGCAGCTGCTTATGATGCGAAACCTGGCGATACAATACTTATACATCAAGGTACTTATCTTGGCGGTGAATACGTAAATGATTTGAAAGGAGAAAAAGATTCATGGATTACTATAATTGCTATAGAGAATGTCCTTTTCGATGGTGGCACAGAAGCTATACATCTTACTAATGCCCAATATATCAAGCTCAAAGGATTAAAATTCAAAAATCAAACTGGTAATGGCGTTAATATTGACGATGGAGGTGATTATTCAACCCCGTCCCACAATATTATTATTGAGGATTGTCATTGGCTCGGAATGAATGCCTCGGGTAATAATGATGAATTAAAATTATCGGGGGTTGACGATTTTATTATTAGAAATTGTATCTTTGCTTTCGGTGCAGGCGGTGGAAGTTTGATTGATATGGTTGGATGTCATAATGGAATTATCGAGGATTGTTACTTTGAGTTCGCTGGCTCTAATGCTATACAGGCAAAAGGTGCTTCAAAGGAGATAATAGTTAGACGGAACTTTTTCCGTGATTGCGGTCTGAGGGCAATCAATATTGGCGGTTCGACTGGAAGTCAGTATTTCAGACCACTTGATGCAAATTACGAAGCATCGGATATATTTATCCACTCGAATATTTTCGTTGGCAGTCAAGCACCTATTGCCTTCGTTGGCGTTATAAATTCTTATGTTGTGCATAATACAATTATCCACCCTGAAAAATGGGCTATAAGGATATTACAAGAAAACAATTCTGATAATATCGCAAAATGCTCTAATAATTCATTTATCAATAACATCGTGTTTATTGATAATCGAGCTTCTAATCCAACGATTAATATTGGACCAAATACCTTACCCGAAACCTTTTCATTTAGAAATAACCTATGGTTCAATTCAGCAAATCCAAATTGGAGCGGACCGAATCTACCTGTAATCGAAAGTGACGGATTATATAAGACCGACCCGCTCTTCAAAGACTTCGCAAACGGGGATTTTGAACTGGAAGAAAATTCACCTGCTATAGCTGCGGGCTATACTTTACCATTCAGATTAACAGATAAATCTGGTAATTTCTTCGCTAAATCTCCCACCATAGGTGCTTATGAAGCCAATCCACCTTCATCCGTAAGAGAATTCAATCATCAAATTGATAAGTCAATTTTTCAAATTCGGATTTCTGAAAATGCCCTGATTATCTCATCGCAAAAGCCAATGAGCGATATTAATGTTGATATTGTAAACATAGAGGGGAAAAAAGTATTATCTCAGCAATTTTCAACTCAAAACAATGATTTTCAGATACCTTTTTCAAACCGATTATCTGCGGGTTTGTATATTGTAATCGTAGAAGAGGTAAATAAAACAAGATTAATGTATTTAGCAATTGTAGAATAGCAACAATTTTCATAATTAATGAGATTATTCTTCATTCTCTTTATGGTTTTCATCAGTTTCGATTTTAAATTGAATTGACTTGATCCGCTCATTAATTCTTATATTCCCACCTGTATTACCCGTATAAGCCATTAATCCGAATGTAACCACAGATAAAGCAAAAACGATAAAACAACCTATCCTGAAAAAATTCTCTCTTTTCAAACCGAATATCAGAACAACAAGAGAGAGAATACCAAGACCCAAAGCGAATGGATAAGCTATTTTTGCCGCATTTTCATGTTCTTCGATTAGTTCTTTAGATATGGTTGGAGAATCTTTCACTTTTTCCTCTGCACCTTCTCCGCTAATAAAAGTGGGTATAGCTACTACTGCAACAGCAATAAAAATTACAAGTGCTGAGATGTACAATGTTCTATTCTTGGTTATCAAGCCAATGAGCATTGCAAATACTCCGATTATTGTGCCAATTATCGGAAAATGATTCAGTAAAAGGTGTAAATGATGTGCATCCATTTTATGTATTAAATTGGTTTTACAAAACAAATCTCAATCATTATCAGGAGTTGTTATTTCAAAAGATACTATAATTGGGCAATGGTCTGATACTTTCTCGCTTTCAATATCTGATAAACTTTGATGAAAATTATACATCCATAAGCCACCTGTAATAAAACGATTTTTTGCGGAATTAGTAACTACGATATGGTCAATTAATTGCCAAAAAGGATTTTTGCAACTTTTCAATCCATCTGTTAAAAAAGTAATCTCGGAAATTTCGAGCAAAGGAGCCAATGTTGTTTCTCTTTTTTTGGGGCTATCATTGAAATCACCGATAATAATAATATCTTGTTCATTACTCAAACTCAATACAGAATCAAGCCAATGACGTAAGACATTTACCTGCGAGGAACGAATTTCTATACTTTCTTGAACTTTCCCTTCGATATGGTCGTATCTTGAAGTTGATTTAAGGTGGACAATCTTAATTATCCAATCGAAATTTCCTTTTCTGCCTTCGATAACAAGTCCAGGTCTTTGATTTTTTATGTTCAATGTTAAGGGGTAATATAAATAGGAGCTAAAAATTTCCACATTTGATTTATATAGACAAGCAACATTTTGCTGTCCTGTGCTTTCGAATATTATATAGCGATAATCAGTCAGATAATTCATTAATCTTTTTAAAGCATTTTCGTTTTCGATTTCCTGAAGTCCATAAATATCTGCATCAATTTGTTTGATAATATTTGCAATATTATTATAGTCATTTTCAGTTCGCTCGAACCTATCATTGATACCATCACCCAACCATTGTATATTAAAAGTAGAGACTACAAAAGTTTCCTCATTCCAATACTTATCAAGGACTAAAAAATGAACGGATAAAATTCCGATAATTACAATTATCAATAATATCAGAATATTTTTATTCATTATTAATGCAGAAATTTTATAATCGAGCAATTAGATGGTTTTTGTAATCAATATCAATCAAATTACATTCGCTATCAATAAAATAACTATCTATCGAATGGAGAAAGTATTTTGCATTATCAATTGCGTCAAAAATTATCTTTATTTCTTTTTGTGTTTGTTCGTCAAGATTATCCCATATTGCATCATCAGAATCAATATCGAGTTGGAAGGATAGAAATACTTTTTCCTGGTCGTAGGTTATAGCTAAATCCCAATGCTCATATAATTGTAAATTTGTTGAAAACAGCTGGTTTATTTTTTTTAGAGTTAATGCTCCAATTTTCCAATTAATTATATCGGGTTCTTTACTGAGCCATTTAGTAGCATCTATTGATAGTTCTTGATTTAATACTTCGTCGAAAGCAGTATTTTTAGAAAATAGTGTTACAAATTTGCCTTTAACCTTGAATAAATCTTCAAATTCAAGATATTTGATTTTTTTTTCAATTTTATCAACGGTTTTGACAGCCATTGTTGTAAAATTCGCTAAAGTTTTCACCCTGAAAGCTTCTAATGATGTCATTTTAAATACTCCAGTAAAATTAATTTTTAATAAAAATTGCTTTAAAAATTTGCCCAGCAATATGAGGATTTTCCTTCATTCTACGAGTTGAATAACCATACCAATCTTTTCCGAATGGCACATAAACTCTCACGGGATGCCCCATTTTGATTAATTGCCTTCTACGTTCTTCTCGCACACCTAATAGCATCTGGAATTCATAAACTTCATTTGATAATTTTCTTTCCTCAATCAATTGCAAAGCATCTAATATGAGCGGTTCATCGTGCGTGGCAATGGCAGGATAAATTCCATTATCAATCATTAGCCGTAAAAGTTTTTTAAAGCTTCTTCTAATCTCTTCTGGTTCTTTTATTGCGATTGACTTATCTTCGACATAAATGCCCTTGCATAATCTAATGGAGGGCTTCAAATGGGCTAAATCCAAAATATCTTGTTCGCTACGGTAAAGATATGCCTGAATGACAACGCCAATATTATCATACCCTTTTGCTCGCAATTTTCTATATATATCCAATGTACAGCTTGTATATGGTGAATTTTCCATATCCAATCTAACGAAAATTCCTAAGTTACGGGCTTGTTGCACTAAATCATAAATATTTTGAAAGGCAAATTCTTTGTCAATTCCTAAGCCCAATGATGTTGGTTTGACAGAGAGATAGGATTTTAACTGGTTTTCGCTTATTGCAGTCAAAACTTTGCTACACATTTCTTTTTCGTGCAAGGATTGCACTTTTGTTGTTATGAACTCGCCCAATACATCAATTGTAGTAGTGCCTCCTTCGTTTTCGATATGCTGGGATACAAGAATTGAATCGCTCAATGTCTCGCCTGCTATATACTTTTTTGCAAATATGTGAACAACTGATTTGGGTACTAATGGTAATGTTTTGATTATCAACTTATTGAATAGCATAATTGATTCTGTAAAATTAGCATAAAATAAATGCTAATTTAAGAAATATTATACAAACTCCTTAAGATGATTTCCCAAAGGAGATGGTGTTGATTATTTAACTATTTTTAGACTTGAACTAATTGATTTATCGCCAGATTGAATTATTATATAATAATTCCCTTGTGAAATCTGTGGTAAATTTACATTAATGCTATTGTTACCTTCATTTATTTGGACAGATTGTAAAATCTTACCGATAAAGGCACCTTTTGTATCGAAGAGGTAAAAATCTGCTAATATGCTTTCGGTCAAGGTTGATTGCAAAATTATTGTTGCATTATTCGAAAATGGATTTGGAATAATATCGGTAATTTGCAAACCACTTATGTTGTTACTTTTATCAAATATATATGTAGCACAAGAATCGAGAGAAAAATAATCATCCATAATATACATTACATTGTCAGATTGTGCTGGCAAAGTAATACGAATTAGTGTTTGGGGGCTTGTTTTTGTCGGAGTTTTCCAATCATAAGAACCAGAATTAGCATCGAGTGCAGTAATTCTAACTCTTCGCCAAGATTCCCCTAAATCAGTCGAATACTCCATCAATACTTTATTGAGAAATTCTGATTCCCAAACAATTGTATATGTCCCCCCTATGCACCAAACATCTCCTGGTTTCGGACTAATTAATGTAAAAGTTGGTTTACCAATTGAAAATTTACCACTTGTGGAGATTAGTGACTTATTTTTTTCATCAATTACTCTAATAAAACAGTTGTTACTGATGACTTCGGGAATTACCCAATCAAACGATGAATTTGTTATCTTAGTGGTAAGCATATTCCAATTCGAGCCACCATCAGAAGAAAACTCAATATTTACTGATTCAACAAGATTCTTTTCCCAACTAATGGTAATTTGTTCTTTATGTCCATATTTTTCTTCAGCTCGAGGAGAAAGAAGCGATAAAAATGGTGAGTTAATAGAAAGAATAACTATTGAGGTATCTGCAACTAAAATATTTGAAGCGTCGTGAATTAGTACTTTGACATTATTTGAATTGATAAACGGAACGCTCCATTTATATATCGAATCTTTTGCTGGTTTATTATCAACAATTTTAATCCAGCTTTCTCCAGAATTAGTAGAATATTTTAATGAAATATTATTAATCTTCGAATAAGTCCATCTGATATTTTCAACTTCACCACCGAATAACTTATTACCTCCTAATGGATTGAGCAGTCTGACAATGGGTTGAGCGGGTGGTTTGATGCAAACAGCTCTATCAGCAGCAATTCTTAACAGAGGCAATTCTCTTTGGTGGAATATTAATTCAACACTCCTCGAAGCATTAGTTGTATGACAATAACTCATAATCGTTCCAGGGCGTGGTATTGGTTGACCAGTTGTAACGCAACCATCTGATTGATATGGAATAGATGCTGTTATGCAGGTATCAATCATATTGGGGCTCCAAAAGCAAGCATGAGTATGCGGACAACCAAAATTATGCCCTATTTCGTGAGCAGCTACATTTATATCCCAGGTATAACTCGCAGTTGGATAATTATACGAGCCCCGAATGCCGAGCACACAATAACTTGTTGAATGGTTGCAAAGACTCCCCCGATATGGTTGCCCGCCCATTGATATTCCGGCTACTATGGTGCCAGGAGGTTGTTTGAATATATTTGCAAATAATACTGCTACTCCTCTGGTTATGCTACTTTTCCCAGACCAAGCCTGGGGCATTCTATATAGTTTCTGTGCCAAATTAGGAAATCCGAGATATGGACAGGATACATCAGATTCGTTTATTTGCATATAAGAAATATAAAAGTAACATTGATAAACTCTTCATAAATCCTTGAAGTTTGAGACATAACGCTTAACATATATTTAATCGCTCGCTGGTTGTCTTTCCCCATTTGTTCAAAGAAGTAATATTCGCCTTCCACTGCTATTGGAATAGCAATTAATTCTGTTGCTTGAATTTCATCTTCAAGATATTTTTGAGGTATTTCATGATAAATACCAGGTATATCTTCAGTACCGCAAAATTGATTAACTTTACTTAAAATATCAGTCCAGTCCTTTTGTTCAATTGTATGCCATGCAATAAATTTTGAATCTTTACTATCTGGAAATTTTAATATTTCAAAAATTTCTCCGCTACTGCGAATAACTAAAGCAGAAATCTCATCATCAATGAAATTCAGATAAACTTTCGAGTTTTCATCATTTTTAATTTGACCAGTAAATGATGTTATATTAAACCCCGAGAAATTAACCAAACCATCATCTGTTAATCTTGCAAATACTGTGAATTCATCTACTATTGATGGTGCTTGTACAAGGTATATATCTGATAATTCAGAGGCTGATACTGGAAAATCTCTCAATAATATTCCATTTTTTGAGTATTCGGGAATTGCCAACAATCTATCCTTGTAAACTTCGAATTTAGAAATACTATTTGGATTGGATTTATTTAATATTTCTAATGATTGCTTATCTAATTTTACCAAATCCGAATTAATTCTAAATGAATTCTCTGAATATGAAGTAGAAAAAGTTAAAAAAACTAAAACCGCAAGTATTGATAAAAATTTCATAATTAATTCCTTTTTGAACAAAAATCATATTTGAAAACGATTAATTAAATATTTTAATATCAAATTGTGAATATTTTCAATATTTTGTGTAGCATCAATTTTAATA
>JBBISM010000056.1:0-12746 GCA_037441245.1 Ignavibacteria bacterium
ATTGCTAAAACACCACAGCCCAATCCAATTTATGAGGTTATCATTGGTGAGGATATTGATAAAATTGAGGCATTTTCGAAGACATTGAATGATGAAACATTGCCAGAGAAAGATTTTGTAGCTGTTATGGTTTGTTCGCAGGCTAACGAATCTTGCCCTGTTGTTTACGGTGCAGATATGAAATTTGTTCTACCATACGAAGACCCTAAGATTTATGACGGTACAGAATTGGAAAATCAAAAATATAACGAACGGACAATAGAAATTACCCGTGAAATGCTGTATATATTTAATAAAATTGCAAATAATCAATTTTAATCAAGGAATACATCAAGACTTTCATAAAGAGCTTTCGATGCTTTCTCAATACCTGATTTGAATTCTTCTTGATTGGCATAAACAATTGATAAAGATTTACCAAAGGCAATATGTTCATCTTCTTCCATATGCTCATCGAAATATTGCAAATCCTTTTCTTTAAAGCCGTAAAATTTAATTAGACACTGTTTTTTGACTTTGGCTATTTGTGGTTGCTGAGTTTCGAAAGTATATATGGCTCCAAGCAATTCCGATGGAGTCAAGCTATTGAGAGTGCTGATAAGTTTATCCATTTTGGGATAGTCGTTAGTATCTGGTAATTTTTTTATCCATTTATCCCAAAGTGTTATATGCCAATATTCTTCTTCGACAATTTTTTCATAAGTTTTCTCTTTTGTCTTAAAATAATCAATGACGCTTTGCCAATAAATTGGAATTAATCTGATTAACTCGGCGTACGATTTACCATATTGAGCTAACTTTTCGACTGTTACTTTACCTTCAATCCAATCTCTATAAAATGGATGGTCGAGTAATTTGTATATCAATTCCATAAAATCCTCTTAAAATTATTTAATATCAACACTAATTATTATTTTATTAATAACTAAATTATGAGTTTGCAATATAATAAAAAAAAATATTTTTTTTATTATTTTATTATTTTTAATTTGTAATTGTGTGTAAAAAAATTTACACTTTAAAATATGATTGGAATTAAAAATAGCGATTTTCAGAAGAATATAAATTTTCTGAACAAATTTAGGGTCAAACTATAATGTTGCAACTTTTAGTTGGTATGCTGATTGGGTTCGTTTTGGCTATCCCGCCTGGTCCAGTCGGTATAACAGTAATAAGATTGAGTTTATCGAATACTCCCAAAACAAGCACATTCTTGGCGATGGGAGTTGGGTTGATGGATATATTCTTTTGTATGAGTGTTATGTTTGCTTCAGCAGCAGTTATTAAAGCTATTGGCTCGCTTCCCCCAGAATATACATTCCTTTTATTAATCTTTCAGATATTGATAATTCTTGCGTTGATAGGTTATGGGATAATGAGTCTTAAATCCAAACCTGCACCTATGCCCGAAGATAATGATTTATTGAAGCGAAAGCATTCTAAATTCGTTGAAAACTTAATGAAGAAAGGACCACTTTTTTTAGGTATTGCAATCGCAATGTCAAATATTCCAAATCCTTCGTTTCTGCCTGGGATTGCTCTTATTGTAAGCCAGGCTTATGCTTTTGGTATTCTCGAGAATTATTTATTGACCAATTTCTTGTTCGCTGTTGGGTTTGGTTCTGGTAATTTTATATGGCTATTTATCGTAATTCAGTTAATAACCCATTTTAAAACTCGCCTTTCTGAAGCAATGCTGGACAAAATCAGAAAATTCGCTGGAATATCCCTTATTGGTGTGGGGACTTTTCTGGGTTATCGCTTGGTCTCGTTAACACATTGGCAAGATGTATTAAGATTTATTTTTGCGTTTTAATTTCATATTCAGATTCAATTAGTTTATTTACGTTCCTAGCATATAAAGCATATTCGAAACCTTTATGGATAGAATAAGCACCAGCTTCTCCATATTTATTAAGAGCGATAAAACCGACCTGAAAATCCATATAATCGGGTTGCTTATGAATAATTCGCTTAACAGCTTCACGGCAGGCATCGAAAGGAGACAACCCGTTCCGCATTAATTCCACTATAAGAAAAGAACCGGCAATTTTTATGACCGCTTCGCCTTTTCCAGTTGCTCCTGCAGCTCCGACATCATTATCACAATATAAACCCGCCCCGATTATCGGGGAATCGCCAACACGCCCATAATATTTCCAAGCTAATCCGCTTGTTGTGCAAGCTCCCGAAATATTACCCTGCAAATCAATTGCAAGCATTGAAATTGTATCGTGATTATCATTTTGATTTGTTATTTCCTCTTCTATATTAATGTTTGATGGAGCCATTTCATTGATTTTCCATTCTTCCCATTTTTTAAGTGATTCATCGGTTAACAGATTTTCCTGTTTGAATCCATTGTCGAGTGCAAACTTCAAAGCTCCATCACCTACTATCATAATATGAGGAGTTTTTTCCATAACAAGGCGTGCCACAGAAATTGGGTGCTTAATCCCTTGTAAAAATGCAACAGAACCGCAATTTCCGAATTCATCCATAATGCAAGCGTCGAGTGCAACATTGCCTTCTCTGTCGGGCAATCCACCAAATCCAACGCTTGTTACATTGGGGTCCGCTTCGGATACTTTTACACCCTGTTCCACAGCGTCTAAGGCGCGACCGCCTTTGGAGAGGATTTCCCAGGCTTTTTCGTTTGAAGGCAATCCGTGTTTCCAAGTGGATATGACAACAGGCAATTCTTTTTTCTTCAGAAGTTCACGGTTGCGGTTGCATCCTAATGAAAATCCAGTAGTCCCCAAAATACTAAGATTGATAAAATCACGCCTTTTCATTTTTTTCTCCCTGATTTGTGGTATGTGTTGCTAATAAATCAATAATGTTTGAATTCATTATTTGTAACTTCGAAAAATTTTTATCATACAAATAAAGCAGTATCAGAGCAAAAGCCAAAGTAATAAAACCTGCAAGCCCAGTTAGCCCGATGATTAAATCATTACCCCCTTGAACTACGATTATCGAAAGCCCATAAGTTCCATTAATTGTACCGTGCATAATGGAAACCGCCATAACAGAGCCAGATTTAATACGCACATAATTAAAAATTGGTGATAGTAAGACGCACCAGATGATAAATATAATCGCCCCGATTTCAGGGTGTTGCGGATAATTATGCCCTTGCAATATCAATGGAGCGTGCCAAATACCCCAAATTATGCCAATAATAATTGATGCTTTCCAAAATGAGAAATTCTCAAATTCCCGCAATAAAAATCCTCTCCAACCGAGTTCTTCTCCAAAACCAGCAATTGCATTGATTGTAATACCAGCCAGTAGCCCTTGAAAAAGTGTAAGAAACACAGGATGAATCGGGATAGTCTCCATCTGTTCACGCATTAGAGCAAGTTCTTCTTCTGAGATTACATCCTTGAATCTATCGAACATACCTTGCATATCTGGGGAATACGTTACATCCGGGAATAACAAGCTGATTAAAAAAGCAATAATTGATAAAAACGGAGGTAAAAGCCATGCTATCCAATACCAACGATTCAATTTAAAACTAATGCCCAAGCTATGCTTGATTTCTTCTTTTTTGATTGTTTTTTGTACATAAATTGCAACTATCATCGGGACAAACATATATAGCACTCCTAATACTATCCCGCTTAGGTTACGCATCTTGATATCGAATAGATACATTACCCCTGCAATTGACCAATCTATCAGGAATGTTAAAGTTAAAAAAATAAGTAATGCATTCTTCCTTTTCATTATAAAGGTTCCAATTTTTAATAAACAATATTACCGAATCAAATTGAAAAAAGCAAAAAAATTGTTGGATTCAAGTTATTTTTTTTGAAATTGAATATTAGTATGGAAAATGATTATGGTTCGATGAGCATAATATTTGCATTCTAAGTGATTGATTTTGCTGAAAATTTAAATGCTCCTGCTTCATTGTTATTTCGGGAAAAAAAGGGAAATTTTTGGGTAGGGAATAAATTTATTTGAATATTAATAAATATAATCTTATAATTGCAGATATTTTTTTGATTATCAATAGGAAGGTATTATGGAATTTAAAATTGAAAATGGTCCAGTATTTACAATACTGCGAATTCAGTTAAGAAGCGGAGAACATTTCAGAGCAGAAGCAGGAGCAATGATTTCAATGACACCAAATTTGAAATTGGAAGCAAAAACTACAGGCAAGGGAGTATTCGGAACAATTAAGGCAGCTGTCGGAGGCGAATCATTTTTTGCCTCATTATATACTGCAGAAAATGGTGATGGCGAACTTGTTCTTGCTCCTTCTGTATTGGGCGATATTATCCATATGCAGTTAACGAATCAAACTGTATTTGCCCAATCAGGAGCTTATCTTGCTGGAAGTCCTGATTTGACAATTTCAACTCAGGGTTCTTTCAAGGCAATGATTTCTGGAGAAGGCTTGTTTTTACAAAAAATTACCGGGATAGGACATTTATTCCTGAACTCCTATGGTGCTGTTATTGAAAAAGTGCTAGCTCCGGGAGAAAAATATATTGTTGATACTGGACATATCGTTGCTTTCGATGAATCAGTAACTTACTCATTGCGTAAAGCATCGAAAGGATTATTTTCTACAATAGCTAGCGGAGAAGGATTGGTTTGCGAATATACAGGACCAGGCAAGATTTTGATTCAAACTCGGAATTTACCCGCATTCGCAGCATTACTGTCTAAATTATTACCTACAAAAAATTAATTGTTTCTATTGATATTGGGAAGTAATTGAGTTATATCAACTCAATTGCTTTCTCAGGTATCCAACCGATATTGCCATCGGCTATTTTGATTTTTACCCAATCAGATAATCTATCAATGATTTGCAATTTAGTCCCTTCATGAAGTGTAAATAATGTAACACTGTTCATATCAGGAGAGCTTTTGACTGTTACGCTTGGTGAAAAAACTATTGCTGAATCACGGCTGTTTTCTAATTTGTTTGTTTCTATTGAGAAGAATAGAGATAACATACATAAAAGAGCAGAAATCACAGCAATAGCAAAGAATGTTTTTCGTAAAAATGAAGAAATAAATAATAGAAATGCAGCCAATGCAATGAATGTTAGCCAAGATAAAAAAATTGTAACAGTAGCCCATCTCGATGATGAAAAATAATTTTGCAATGATTCCAGCCATTCGGTTAGAAAGAATTTGGGGATTGGCTCAATTTTATCAATGCTACGCAAATTGGCAATGTGCAAGTTGAAGCGGATTTCACTGTCCTCTGGTGATAATTTATGAGCCCTCTCATAATATAGTATTGAATGGGGTATCTTTACTAATCTATAGTATGCATTACCTAAATTATAATAAATCTCAGCAGATTCATAGCCATTCTGTATAATTTCCTTATAAAGTTCGATTGCTTTTTGGTAATCTGCATTTTTGTAACTTGAATTTGCTTGATTGAAAAGCTCTTCGATGTTATCCGAATAAAGAAAATTGGAACACGTAAATAACAAACATAAAACTATTATTTTCTTTTTCATATCATTATTTCAGGCGATTGTTAATAGCTGTTATAGCATAACTTGCATTATGATAAATTTCTTGCATATCGGGAGTGCCATCAATTGGTGCAAATCGAGCAAATTCGCATTTATCAATAGTTTCAAATGTTTGATTGGTGAGTTCTTCGGGAATATTCTTTTCTTTTAATTGATTGATTGCGATTTCTTTGTTTAATTCAGCAAATGGAATATTTAATTTTGAACTTAAATAAACCCATAAAGCCCGAGACACTTCTTCATAGAATAAGTTTTTATCGCCTTTCTTCAAGTATTGGCTTGCAATGTTTAAACTCTTTTTTGCTGTTCTGCTTGCCATTTTATTCAACATCAATGCTTTATCTCGGCGTTCTTTTATTGCTTTGCGTCTTACAATGAAGAAGAGAATAAACATTGCTAAAGGTGCAATACTCAGTAAATAATGCAAAGTAGAACCAAAGAATTTTCTGTTATTGTGGTCGAATGTGGCTTTCGTTTTGATGTAAAGTATGTCTTTACCTAAGTATTTAATTTCTTCCTTTCTAACTCCTGAAATTAGAGTAGTTTCTTCGCTTGCTTCACCCTTTTCAACTGTGATGGTGAATGGACCTCCGGTTAATGTTTTATATTGTTTCGATGATAAATCAAAGTAAGAAAATGTAAAAGGTTCTATTTGATAAGTTCCGCTATGTCTCGGAATTAAAAGATACTCGAAAGTTTTCGAGCCCGAAAAACCCGATGCTGAAGCTGACAAATTGTCAACGGATTTAGGGTCGTAATAATCAAAATCTGATGGAAATAATGGATTTATGGGTTCAATTAATTTTAAATTTCCAGTGCCGGATAATTGAATTTTGAGCGTAACTGGTTCATTGGTATGTGTTTGGATTTTATCGAACCAGGCTTTCATTGATATATTGCCGACAGCACCATTGAATCCATCAGGGGTATTATCGGGCAATGCTTTTACTCGCACCTGTCCACTTCTGGATTTAATTTTATGTTCAAAATCTCTTACAGTTCCCATCGAAAAGGGGTTATCGAAAAAGTCATCGAAGAAACTGCGTCTCCCTCCTGGCCTTTCCATCCGTAATCTAACAACAGCGTCCAGTTCTAGCGGTTCGATAGTCAAATTACCTGTTCTTTGGGGGATTAATAATTGCTTTTTTAAAACTGCTACTTGATAATTCACACCATCCATAACTTCGTTTGACCAATTTATTTGCCCGATTGACTCAATATCTTGAAGCCAAAAACCAGCGTTCAAAGTAGTTTGTGGGTTGCTGAGATTAACAAGCATCAGGTTAGGATGTTTATAGAGTTTATAGGTTGCAATTAATGCTTCACCTAAATAAACATCGGTCTTGCTGAGTGAAAGAGTTAAGAATAAATTTTTTCTGATGACTTCGTTGACTTGCTCGGTTTCGGTTCGTTGTTGCTGTTGAGTGGCATCTTGTTGAGACTTGACAACGTTGAGTGTTATTGTATTAGAATATATTTTCTTTCCATCAACAAGGATACTTGCTGCTGGAATTGTATAAGTGCCAGGATTACCAGCAAGAAGGACATACGAGTAGGATAAAGATTTAGTCATTCTACCATTGATTATTTGAATGCTTTGGCTTTGGCTTGGTCCGCCTATGTAAGTGAAATCTTTGAAACTAGGACCTTGAAAATTCGAGCCATCTCCTTCGAAAGTATAAGTTACTTGAAATCTTTCGCCAGCAGAAACAGGATTTCTATTGACTGTTGCACGAAACTCCTGAGAGAATAAGGGATGAATACTTATAATCAATGTAATAATACAGGTAAAAGCGATGAATAATTTTTTGTTTTTTTTGCTATATTCCATAATCTATTCTACCAATTTTTCTGGTATTTATTTTTTTCAGCGTTTCTCTTAATTTTTTCTTTTTGTAAATCTTTTTCTTTTCTGTCTAATGCCTGAAGCATTCTTTCAGCATCTTCTTTCGATATTTGGTCTTTTCGTTGTTCTTGCCTTTGCTGTTGCTGTTGGTTCTCTTGTTGCTGGTCTTGCTGCTCTTGTTGTTTCTCTTGATTTTGGTTCTGTTGATTTTGTTGTTGATTTTGGTTTTGTTGTTGCTGTTGTTCCTGTTGAATTAGCATTCTCCGTGCATATTCTAAGTTATATTTGGTGTCTAAGTCGTTTGGATTGTTTCTTAATGCATTTTTATATGATTCGATGCTTTCGGCGTATTTTTGCTGTTGAAATAAAGTGTTGCCTAAATTGTGATAAATTTTTGCTTTTGTTTCGCTATCAAGTTCTTTATTAGCAAGAGAGCCATAGTAATAAGTTGCATCTTGATAATTTTCTTGTTTGTAAAGAGAAGAACCGAGATTATATAGGCCGATATCGGAGTTTGGCTCTATTTCTAAAGATTTACGATAGTTTATTTCAGCTTCGTTATAATTCTTCTCCTTGAATTCTTTATTCCCTTTGCGGATAAAAGATCTGGTTGATTGGGAATAGAGATTAGCCGAAAATAATATGAGAATTATTATAGTAATTGACATTTTCATCTTTGCTTCTCCACAAAGTTCATTAATTGAGTAATATATTTATTTCTTCTATCTGAAAATAATAATTCAAATAGTATAATTAATAACGCAATAAACAGAAAATATTGAAATTTATCGTCGTAGTCAGTGAATAGCTGTGATTCAATCTCTGTTTTTTCGAGTTTTGCGAGCGAACTCAACAAATCATTAACCATTGGGTCGGTATCAACAGCTCTGATAAAAGAGCCGTTGCCAGCAGAGGCGATTTGTTGAAGCATTGTAGCATCGAGTTTTGTTATGACAGTATTGCCTTCGGTGTCTTTAAGGAAGGTTGTTGTGCCATCAACCCTTCTAATCGGAATTGGACCGCCATTGACTGTGCCGATTCCGACGGTATGAACTACTATTCCCCTTGTGGAAGCTAATTGCGCCATACCGATAGCATCGCCTTCGTGATTTTCGCCGTCAGTGATAATTATTATTGATTTGCTCCGCTTTTCATCTGATATTAATGCTTTCATAGCAAGTTCGATACCTTTCCCGATAGCAGTGCCTTGCCCTGGGATTAAGTCGGTTTCAATTGTTTGTAACATTAATTTCGATGCACCATAATCAGTAGTTAAGGGTAATTGAAGGAAAGCATCACCAGCGAAAAGCACAATAGCTATGCGGTCATTTGTCAATTTATCAATTAACCTGGATATCATTAGTTTAGCACGGTTCAAACGGTCGGGCTTTATGTCTTGTGCTTTCATACTATTGGAAACATCTATTGCGATAACAACGTCAATGCCTTCACGCTTGAATTCGACTAGTCTCGAACCAATCTGTGGTTGGGCTATGCTTAAAACTAAAAATACTATTGCAATCGAGATAAGCGATAATCTTATAATGGGTTTATACTTAGAAACGTCAAGAAGCAGTTGATTGATTATTGTTGATTCGCCAAATTTTTTTATTTTACTTTTTCTATCGAGCCGCCAAAGAAAATATAAAATTGCGATTATAGGGATTGCTAACAATCCCCATAAATAATATTCATTTTGAAAACGGAATAAATCCATAAAATTTTATATTTTTAATAAAAATCAAAATACTTAGACGAATAATTTTTTTTGTAATTGGGTATATTGAACAGGTGATATTGGGTTTAGGGGGTAAGAGTAGCTGTAGGATAATAGTAGCACAGGCATCCTTGCCTGTGTTTTTCAATAGTAGTATAGACATTCTTGTTAGTTTTTTTCATAAGAGTCCCAGACATCCACGTCTTTTTATTCCTCAACAATGTGTGCTGTCTTAGTAGTGCATTTCTTTTGCGTTGCCAATACCGAGGTAATCGGAAAACGCATTGCCAATGCGGGTTTTTATATTGGGGAAAAACGGGTCTGCCCAGTTTGCCCTTTTTGAAACAAGAAATGTTTTGTGGTTTAAATCTTGGTCGGTAATGGTTGAGCAAGCAGTGAGCATATCAATGTCTTTTCCTGTGTATACTCTTTTTAGTGGTGTTGCCATAGTGTTTGATTTTTATTGTTATGAAATTTAAAATACTAAAGTTTTGTCGCTGTCCACTATCCAATTTGTAAGTTCAGCCATTGTGCTTATTTCTACTCCGTCAATGAGCGTTGCGTTTTTCAACCCTCTTGCGTCTGCACAACTACCGCAGATTTTCACTTTCGCTCCTATTGAGAGAGAAAGTTTCAACATTCGTTCAATGTTGTAATAACCGTTGGGAGTTGTTTGGTTGGGGATTGCACAGTTTGCTCCATCTGCCATTAAAAAAATTCTGACTTCAGTTGTCGGATGGTCTTTGCCGAGTTGGTTTGCCAAACGCAATGCGTTGTATGCTTTTTCAGTGCCGTAGGGTGCATCGTTGATTAGAATTAGGATTTTCATATTGCTTTGTTTTGATTAGGAAATATTTTTTGGAAATTATTTTATGGTTTTAAAGAATTCGTTTTGTTTTTTTAGGTTGTCAATAAGAACTTCCCGCATTATCAGGCAGGCGGTAGATACTTTCTTTGAAGAAAGTTTATAGTAATTATTCAATCCCTCTTTCCGCTGTATTAAGATTCCCTTGCTTGTCATTGATGCGAGGTGCTGTGAAAGATTGGATTTTGCTCCGCCAATTTCTTCAAGCAGTTCGCTGAAAGTCATTTCTTTGTTTTGTAAAGTGTCAATAATTTCAATACGGACAGGATGCCCAAATGCTTTGCAGACATTGGCGTGAAGTTCATAAATCTTTTTATGGGTCATATATCCGTTAGTTTGCTAGTTCGCAAAAATACGAACTATTGAATTAACTGCAAAATGTTTTTTTGTGGGTGGATGATTTGGCTCTTTTGCCTTTGCCGTTCCGCTTTCAAAAAATAAAAGTCGGCAAAGGGCAAATGTGCCAAATGTGCGCTGTCAAAAGAAATTTTCAAAAATGCGAAGCGGGAGCTGTATTTTGTTTTTTGTATTTGCCTGCTGTCAAATTACTGCGGAACTGTCCCTGATGGAGCAGCGGTCGCCCCGTTTTTTTGTTTATTAATTGCTCAAAAGGGCAAGTTACTATGCCAATGTCTAAGGAGAAAAAGGGTTGCACCTAACGCTTCCGGGCTTGGCGAAGGTGGCGATTTTCACCACTAAACTTATTACGAAGCACCGATTTTCAAATATACAAAAAACTGTCATACGAAGCACTAAACCCCTGCTCGCGTATAGGCGATGTTGCCAGCTGTGCTTCCTGTTCTTATCGTCATTGTCCTAAAGTTTTTTGGTATGCTTTAAATGTCTTTGAAAACTGTTCTGCTTTGTCGTGGTTGCTTAAACAGTATGCTTCGTTAAGTCCAGTCGAACTTTTTATTTCAATGTTACCATATAAACAAATTGGAATCTGATAATTGTCTTTAAACCTTTTGTCAGGGCTACCATTTTTATTTACTTTTGCCCAAGTATTTCCAATCACATTTGAATCAGATGGAACTCCTTCTTCTTCCAAGAACTTTTGAGAGATAAAAGCAAACTCAACTTCACGAATGTCTATCAGACCGAATTTTTTGTCGCTGCCAACAATCGCAATGAACGCAGGATAAATGTATAAATCGCCACCATTCGCATTTTCAAAATGTAGTGCGTCAAACTTTGATTTAATAATATCCAAGTTGCTAAATCCAAATTTCACTTGTTTTCTTGTAATTGATTCCGATTCCGCTGAACGTGTCGCTGCTTTGTCAATTTTAGTAGTAGATGTAATGTCCCATATTTTTTGGCAAGTAAGCAAAGTCTTGTAGCTGTCAAGCAGTTCTAAAAATGATTTTTCAATTTGTTCATCCGTCTTGATGTCTATATTTACATAGCATTCAGAAAGTTGTTTTTCTATGACTGCCAAATACTCTCTCTTCTCATCTCTGTTTTGCTTGAACCACTTAATGAAAAAGCCGACAATAATTAGATACGAAAAAACAAGAAAAATTTGATTTGCTTGTAGGCTCGATTTTGCTTTGGCAATTTCTTTCTTTAATTCGTTTTTCTCTTGGTAGCAGGAAAGTAATGTGTTTCTAAGTTCTTGAAGTCCTTCGGTTGTGGTTTCTTCAACGTTTTCCGTTGATTTTAATTCTGTTCTTTGGTCGGGAATTATCTCTTTCTTTGGTATCTCATAGTCTTGAAAGTTCTGATTTGATGGGTTAGATTTTTTCTGCCCGCCAATTCTCTTACGGTCATAAATACCTGTTCCGGGCAAACCTGTGTTTAAAAATATTCCCTGTTTGTTGAAGTTCACACTTACTCCCGGCACCCCAACGGTTGTGCTAATGCCTGTTTTGCTGAAGTTTAGAGTAACTCCAGGAAATAATTTTAAGCGTCTTCTAAATCTCATTGTTTTCTTCTTTTAATGTTTGACCACAAGTAGGTCAAAAATCGTCTTGTTGTTTTCTACGCGAAATTTCATCTGAAAATCCAGATGCCAAAATCCCTGTTGGCAATGCAAAAGTTCAATTCCAATAATTGCAATTACACCACCTAAAAATTGACCTAATGGTGTAACTGGGTAAATATCTCCATAGCCTACCGTTGTCAATGTCTCTATGCCCCACCACATTGCTTCAGGTATGCTTGAAAAGTTTTCGGGTTGACTTTCGTTTTCAACATAATACATTAATGTTGAAGCAATGAGTAAAAGAAAGACTGTGAATATTAGAGAAATAACAAGTTCTTCTTTTTTCTTTTTAAAAACTCTGCTGATAAAAGAAAGTGCTTCAATGCATCGGGCTATCTTGAATAAACGGAAAATCCGAAAAATTCTCAACATTCTCAATAGTCGTAAGTCAACTCCAACGAATGGCAGGTAAAACGGAAGAAAAGCCAATAGGTCAATTATAGCAAGAGGCGTGAGAGCATATTTTAAATTTCCCGTTAGCGGTTTTTTATATTCAGGAATCAAGTTAGCTGTCCAAACACGTAGAATATACTCTATCGTAAAAACGATAACTGAAAAAAGTTCAAAGTAGTCAAACTGTGTCTGAAATTGTTGTCTTAATGGGTCAATAGACTCTAATATAATGGCAATTACGTTCAAAATTATTAATGTAATAATGAACACGTCAAAAAACCAACTTAGGTCTCCTGACTTTTTCGATACTGTCAATATGTTATGTATGAGTCTCTTCATAGCTTTCAGCGGTTTTGAGTAATTCGTCAGCGTATTTGAAAATGTCGTCAAGCGTTGCAATTTCTTTTTTGTTTTCCTTT
>JBBISM010000057.1:0-12663 GCA_037441245.1 Ignavibacteria bacterium
ACCACAAAAATTCAATTGCAAAACTAATGGTATTACACAAAGAAGATGGTTAAAAAGGGCAAATCCAGGATTAGCAAACTTGATTACTGAAGCAATTGGCTCGGATTGGGTCAAGGATTTATATCATCTTAAAAAGCTCGAACAATTCCAGAATGATTCAGCATTCATCGAGCAACTACAATTAACTAAAAGACAAAATAAAGAAAAACTCAACAAATATGTTTATGATAATTACGGATTGAAATTCGACCCAGATTCAATTTTCGATGTACAAATCAAAAGAATGCACGAATACAAGCGGCAACTACTCAATGCTCTTCACGTGATAACTATGTATAATTACATCAAAGACTATCCAGATGAAGATTTCGTCCCTCGTACTGTCATATTTGCTGGAAAAGCTGCTCCCGGATATTTTATGTCGAAATTAAACATTAAACTCATCAATTCAATAGCAAATGTTATTAATAATGACCCTATCGTTAAGGATAAATTAAAAGTTATTTTCTTAAAGAATTATTCAGTTACATTAGCAGAATTAATTATCCCGGCATCAGATCTATCCGAGCAAATATCAACAGCGGGTTATGAAGCTTCAGGAACTGGTAATATGAAATTCCAACTAAACGGTGCTTTAACTATCGGTACTCTCGATGGCTCAAATATTGAAATTATGCAAGAAGTTGGCGAAGAAAATATATTCATTTTTGGAATGACTTCCGAACGAGTATCTGAATTATTGAATAATGGATATAATTCCTATTTCTATTACGAAAATAATCAACAGCTCAAACGTGTTCTCGATATAATCAATTCTGATTATTTCTGTACATTCGAACCTCAAGTATTCAAACCAATATTCGAAGCACTCGTCTATCATGGAGATAAATACTGCTTGCTCGCTGATTATGAATCATATGTCAATAAACAAAAGGAAGCAAGTCAAGATTTCACCGATAATCATAATTGGCATAAGAAAGCACTTCTTAACATAGCAAGGAGTGGCAAGTTTTCAAGCGATAGAACCATACGTCAATACGCTGATGAAATTTGGAAAATAAAGAGCATTCCAGTACCACAAACTGATTATGATATTTAAAATTTCGATTTCCCCGAATTTTAATATTATAGATTCTCGCAAAAAATTTCGTTCGATAAAAGCTATCGTTCCCTCGCAATAGGAAATCTTGTAATTATGCGATATTTTGAATTACCGATCTCTCGGGAATGATTTCAAAATATGGTTTTGAGACATCCCCTTTTTTTACAAAATAATTTTGTTATGTTAAAAAAAATCGTAAATCTGTATATTGCAATTTGTATTAAATCAATTTGAGATAATGTTATAAGGATTTATCACAATTTAAGGCAATTTATGGAAAAGCTTCACAAAATTATGCAATCTTATAACTTAAAATGCTTGTCTTTTTTATTCTGCTTTGCAATTATAAGCATTATTATTACCTCTTGTGGCACAACCCAAAAAGTAATCACCTGGAATGTAGAATTGAAAGAGACAGAAATGCCTATAACAGACAAATGCGACCCTGAATTAAAGCTAAGCTCAATCAAATCTGGGGACAAACCAGTACTAATTCCCGAAAGCGAGGAAAGAGAAGCAAGAGTAAGAGTATTAGGAATGCCCTGTTTCGAAGGAGAAGAGCCACCTGTTTATGACGTACCAGTCAGTCGAGTTAAAAGAGTTACTTATGTTAGTGATCCTTTATTACCACCAACTGCACTAAGTGTATCAGATTTAGAAATATTAGAAGGTTGTTGCAGGAAAAGAACAGGCCTTTTATTCTTTGATAAGTTCGAAATTCGCGGCGCAATCGGCTACAGAGGTTCAAAAGATAGCGTTATTTACCCAACACCTACAGGAGAAGAAATCTATCGCTCCTCTTTCATCAATTTTGATAGGGGTGGTTCTACAATGATTTTCAAATTTGAATTATCCGGATTATGGAATTTACCATTCATAGACAAATCGAATCATCTGCAAGCTGGATTATTGACAGGTCTTTGGCCAATAGATGAATCTCTTTTTATACCCATTGGTCTGAATTTGAGATATACTCTCAACCAAATGCCTGCCCGCTATGCCGATAATTGCAACTCCTGGTATATATACGCTACTGCAGGATTACCAATTGATTTCCAATCTAATGCCCCTATGTTTGGTAGTAGTTCAGCATATCAAAGAATTTTTTATGGATTGGGCATTGGATATGATATTGCCATAACTTGCGCAATGGACTTCTCAATTGACTTAGGTTATCGTTATATGAATTTACCATTACCTGAAATCGAGTGCTGTCCTACAACTCCAAGTGATAAACGTAATCCATTTAGAAGTTCTAACTCTTTACTGCTTAGATTTGGGTTCACATTTTAACAAAAGAATGTAAAACAATTTGAGAATAATAAATATGAGTAAAATTCAAGATTTTCAGATACTGCGATTTATTTTAATCACTCTTATCATTGGATATGTAATTGGCTGTATGGAATCGAATACTCCTGATTCCAGCGGTAATTATAATCTTACAGTACGGGTAGTTCAAATTGACCCATTACAACCGAATACCTCAACCCCTTTACGCAATGTAATCGTCAGAGTAGCTCCAAGCGATGGTTCGACACAAGCTATGGAGCAAATTTCTGATATTCAGGGCATTTCGAAATTTGTTTTAGATGTTCCTATATTTGGTAAAAATTTCGACATTTTAGCCCAACATAATAATCGCTTTCAGGTAAAATCGAACCTACTGATATGCCGAGATACGTTAGTACTATTTGTATTCGATACTTCCTCTGTACCTGCACTTGATTGCAATACCAGCGGATATCGAGATTCAGTTATTTTCATTGATGAAAACCTATCAAGAGAATTACAACAGAACACTCCCAGAAATGTGAATTTTTATACCCAATGCAAGAGTTTTATTAATTTGACACCAAACCAAGAAGAATTGGTATTTCGATTCCCCCAATTAAATTCAAATGAGTTTTTTATAACTTCGATAAATGTCAATGGAAATATAATAACTCCTATACCTTCTGAAGTCCGTCTTATTTATGGGCAGGTGATAACTATTTGTTTCGGTGCAAGAACAAATATTTCACCAGGAACATATAACCAAAGGTATATTATTGATGTTCTGTGTGGCACTCAGCAACAACAAATCGAACTGAATTTGAACTCAACTATTATAGCACCGACCTGTACTTGCAATGACATAAGAAACAATGTTTATGATTTTAATCTCACTCAACGTGTAGAAGTCGGTACTTCAGCAGAACACGAGGAGGTCGTATTTACTAATAATACAAGTTGCAGAATTAACGTAACACAATTGTCATTTAATGGTAATAATGCGTGGACAATCTTATCTCCATCTTTCCCGCTTATTTTAAATCCAGGCGAAAGTATAAGATTGCGCGCAAGATTCACTCCCACCAATGCTTTACCAAATCAGGGGATTTTAAGGCTCAATTTTAGATTCGAAGGTACAACTCAAGATTGCCCCTATGAAATAAGATTAAATGGTAATGGTTGCTCTCCAGCTTGCCCACTTATAAGTAAATCGAGAGTATCATTTCATAGTTTTGGAACTAATTTAAATAATTATATTGATACACTATCAAATCGAGACGACCGACGAGTGCTTCTACGCCTTCCCGGTCAAATTTCTGACCAATTCACCAGTGCCTCAATGACATATTTCATTCTTAATCCCGATACCGCTTGCACAGAAATAAACATCAATATAAGCATAACGCCCCAAGATGCCGATGCTGGCAGATTCTTCAGAGTTTCCCCAACAACTTTAAGATTAGCCCCAGGGGAAATTGGCTCGATGGAGGTTACTTTCACATCACCTACTTTTGAAGAATTTGCAGACATATATCAAAGAAGAGGCGGTCAGCAACGACTAAGAGATAGTCTCTTTAAAATTGTCATCAATTTAACATCTCTGAATTGCAATCATCGAATTGAAGATATTGCAGTAGTTTCCAAATATCCCGATATAAGCCCGATTATTAATTTACGTGCTTATCACCAAAAAACACCACGCCAATCTGACCCAGAAAATGAGGTTTATTTCTTCGGTGCATTATCCCGCTCAATAATAAAAATGAGTGATGGTTCGCCAGGTCCATATCCTCCTGATTTAGGCGATATCTGGGTTGATGTTCTTAATAATGACGCATCAGCCAATCCACCACAAGAACCAATTCTTAAATCTGTTAACAATTTAATAGGTATGAAGATTTGGCAAAGAAATTATAATGAACAAGATTTTTCGAAGGTTTTCAATGTTTATAATCAATTTATTTCGGATCCAATGCACACTCAAGGATATTCAAACGCTCCATTGACTGGCTTGCAGGTCGGCGATGTAGTAGCTTTCCAAATCAATAATTTCGTCTATGCCCTTATATATATAAGGCGTATTGATAATGGTACCGAAAATACATCCAGCAAACAAACCGGTATGGAATTTCGTTCAATTTTCCCAATTGTTGAAGAATAAACGGTGATAGTTATGAAGATAAATTATATTCTAATAGTATCCTTAATCTCATTGATTCATTATTTATCTATATCCTCTGATGATATCAAAGGAGGAATTCTCGATAAGAATGTCAATTCAAATGATGAAGATTATGCTTCTTATGTTATTTATGGAACAACAACCGATACGCTCTTTTTCACAAGCTCCCGTCCTATCCCAAATCGGCGCCCAATAGCGTTGCCAGCTGAGATGTTTTACTCAACCCGACAATCGTCATTGAGATTCACACCGGGCAAGAAAATCAACGAGGGCTGGTCTCCTGCACAAAGAATCCCTACTGATGCTTCTCTCATCGCTGAGTTCACAAGGGGTTCTCAGACATTGAGCAGTGACCGAATAATTTTCGCAGCAGAACGAGACCTTTCGACAGCAACAGCAAGAGGAACAAGCTATTTCTTCGATTTATGGGAAATGCTCCGAACTGCTGATGGATTCACATTGCCCCAACCGATAACTGAAATTAATGAAAGAGATGCTTGGGATTCACAACCCGCCCTTTCGCCCGATGGAAAGATATTATTCTTCGTTAGCGACCGTGCGGGAGGAATTGGTGGGCTGGATATCTGGTATTCAGTCAGAGATGCCACCGGTCGCTGGCAAAAACCAAAACTCGTTCCAAATATAAACACCCCAAGCGACGAACTCTCACCTCATTGTGGTGTTGACGGTAAATTCTACTATGCGAGCAATTGGGATTATGAGAAAAATGAAATAGGAAAAACGGGAAGAGATATATATAGAGCCGATTATAAAGACATTGGCGGAATATCTTTACCGATAAATCCATTGAGATTAGATGAAGCATTTGCTAAAGATGCAAAAATATACGGCGTTAGGATACCGACTGACATACGATATAATTCTGATAGTGATGATGAATTCCCGTTTATTACACCCGACCGAGCTTTTATATTCTTAACCTCAAATCGTAAAGCAGAATTTGGCAAAAGAAATATTTTTGCCTTTTCAATGCCAAAATCCAGAATATTACTCCAAGTTAATGTCAAGGAAAGAGTTTTAGACGAGCACGGTAACGAAATTCAATCACCAACAACAAAAATCGGATTGCCAATGTCACTCGTTGATACAAAAACTAATATAATAAAGGAAATCACTTCCGGCGAACCATACGAAGTAGATGCCGATAAAGATTATCAAGTCCGATTCACTAAATTCGTTGAAGAAGAATGCTACCAAAACAAAATCGAAGGACCTAACGAATTACGTATTTCTATAAAGAAACCTTTCGGTTATGATACTACTTATAATGTTGATGCACTCATCACAAGGCAAAAATTAGAAATTAACCCGATAGTTTTTTACTCAACAGAAAAAATTCCTTATTTCGTAACTGGTTATTGGTATCCCAATACAAGCGATAATCTGCAAGAATTTCGCAAACGAGAATCAAGCGGATTTTTTGACCAAACAGGCTTTATTGACTCAACTGGCTATAACTACGAAAGTATCTCCAAAATTATTGACCAATCATTCGAGGAACGATTGTATAAACCTTTACTCGATATTTTGCCATCATTTCAAGATTTTTGCCTTGATACCTTATATTTAAAAATAACAATACACGGCTATACAGACCCACGTGGATTATCAGCTGGTAATGAACATCCCTACCGACCGCAATCGCGTTTTAAAAGAATCTATCCCGATGAAAATGTTACAATAGGTATTGACGAGAGAGGAAATCCAGTAACTATACAAAAGGGTATGGATATGTTCCGTTCAACCTGGCAAAGCGACCCCAATAATAAACAATCCCATTGGATCAAATTACCAAATGAAGGCGAAGAAGGCAATGTATTGCTTTCAAAGCTCAGAGCTTACTATACTTTTGCTACCTTTGACAAAAAAATGTTAGAAAAATCCCCAATTTATGCACAATTAAGAAATCAAGGACGTGTTATTCTCGATGCTGATGGATTCGGTATTGACAAGCAAGGTTTTAAAAAGCGTAATTTAAGAGATGACCCAGACAGTAGGCGAATCGAAATTTATCTCGACATCATCAGGCCAATTGATATTAATACACATAAAAGATTGATTGGCGGGAATTTAAAATTTGTTCAACCCAAAACAACTGAAATTCTTATTGAGGATACTCACCACAAGCCCAAAAAATTGCTAAAACCTGATGAAATTGGTAGAGATGATTCAATCATATCATCAACACCTGAATCCCAAACCTTTGAATCTGCTTATGAAGCTAAGCAAACCGCTATGCTACTGAAACCAATCGAGACCAAACCCATTGAATCACCAAAATTTGATTTTGATTGTTTTTCAATTCAATATGATACCTATGATGAAAGAAATGAAGCAGAATCATTAGAAAAATCACTAAATAACAATGGCATTACTGATACTAAAATCATCGAATTCTTCGATGCATTTGGTAACAAATTCTATAGACTACGTTCCGGTTGTTATGAAACTGCTCAGGAAGCATCAGATAAATTAAACGACATTATTGAAATTTTACGTTCTATCGGTTTGAAAAGAAAGCCGATGATTATACGGTAATTGTTTTGTTCAATTAATTTTCATTAATATTATGAAATCAATTTTTTCCATAACGTTTATTTTATTGCTCATATTATCTTCTTGTCAAACTTATCAATACAAAAAGCAATATAAATACGAAGACGAGGAGAGACAAGTAAAAGTGGATATAACACCTTCGCAAAGCGTCTCTATTCCCAGCGATGGCACTGCACCAATTGCTGGGTTGAAAGCTCGAGATAAAGTTGACAAAGTAATAACATTTACAAGCGTCGGCGAAAAATTTGAATTAAAAAATGGACAAACAGCCAATTTTATTTATGATGGTATATCCCCTGAAGAAACTTACATAATTTACGAGCAGACTCTCGATGGTTACATATTGCAATTAGCATATCGCGATGAAAAAGTTCATCTGCCTTTTACTCGACTTTGCCAAATTTATATAGTATCAAATCCTGCATTAGCAACGACAGAAGTACCACAAAACTTACGTTATGAGCAAATTATTTGGACACCCCGAGCAGACGGCACTTGGGAAGCACGTATCGGAACTACCGAAAGAGGATGCAAAAGCCCAGCCCTCGACGAGCTAAAAAATTTAAGAACAAAATCTTACGAGGGTTCAATTCCAAGACGTTAAATTCTATTGATTCTCTTTTTTTTAATAAAGCGGTTCTTTCTCCGCTTTTTTATTTTTATTCCTTTTTAAATTAAGAATTATGAAAATTATTTTATTTTTTACACAAATATTATTTAAATTTGTTATATTATAGTTTTATTTAACGTAATTAGCAGCATTATGATAAACAAACTACTTTATTTAATCCTTTTGATACAAATACTTTCCGTCAATCTTTTTGCCGATGAAACATATTTCACGATTTCTGGCTCAGTTACTGAAAAATTAAGCGGTGAATATGCTATTGGCTTGAATGTAGTCATTCTCCTAGTGGACACTGTACCGATAATACCAATTGCCGGCACAACAACAAATAAATTCGGATTCTATTCATTGCCACGAATAAAATCAGGTAAATACACATTACGAGTTTCTGGAATAGGCTATAAAACATATACTTTTGAACTTATCGGTCGAACGAGAGAAAATCTCAGAATAAACATAGAGCTTGAAAAAACTGACATCATAATGGAAGAAATTACTGTCGAAGCTGAACGACAACCACCATCAGCAACTACTATATCAACAATTACATTAACCCCAGCTTACATAACAAAAATGCCTTCATTGGGAAGCGAAGTTGATATTTTCCGTACCTTACAATTACTGCCTGGCGTAAGTACATCCTCAGAACTAAGCAGTGGGCTATATATTCGTGGTGGTTCGCCCGACCAGAATTTAGTTCTACTTGATGGTGTAATCGTTTATAACCCAAGCCATCTATTTGGATTTCTCAGTACGTTTAATAACGATGCTATCAAGGATATCAAGCTAATCAAAGGTGGTTTCCCAGCTGAATATGGAGGACGCTTATCAAGCGTATTAGACCTTACAATGAAAGAAGGCACAAAAGAAAAAATCAGTGGAAGTGCAGGTATTAGTTTAGTTAGTTCCCGCTTAACTCTTGAAGGTCCAATAACTGACAATTCAACATTTATGATTTCAGGTCGCCGGATGTATCTCGATGTCATAACATCTCTTTTGAACCCAGGCGATAATGATATACCATCGTATTACTTTTATGATTTAAATGCTAAAGTCAATTATAAGTTAGATGAATCCAATCATTTATTTCTAAGTGGCTTTTTCTGTAGAGATGTTTTTTCTGCACCTGATAATAGAAATGACGATAATTTCAGCATACGATGGGGCAATGCTACTGGTAATTTGCGCTGGATGCACATTTTTTCACCTGAAATCTTTACTAATTTCTCATTCATTTATACTCATTATAAATTCAATTCTGACTTCGAAACAAGAGATTATGCGATGCCCAATTTTTCTACATTTTCTGGCATCGAAGACCTAACTTTTCGTGGGGATATCCAATACTTCATTTCCACTGATTTCACAATTAAATCCGGAGTGGAAATAACAAATCACCGATTCGAAGCAAGAGCAAACGAATGGCTCATAAATATGATAAATGAAGAATTGGGATTAGATTTTAAAAGCAGTAATATTATAAATTCCCTCGACGCAGCTTTTTATATACAAAACGAATGGAAAATAAACCCATTTGTCGAAACAAATCTTGGCGGTAGGCTATATTATTTTCAAGAAGCTAAGTACTGGGCTTTCGAGCCACGATTTATATTGACATCAAAAATCAGCGATAATTCACTTTTGAAATCATCTATTTCGCTTGCACATCAATTTCTTCATTTAATTGCCCGCAATGATTTCAATCTTCCGACCGATTTATGGTTCCCTTCAACAAAAACAATAAAGCCGGGCATAAGCTGGCAGGCAATATTTGGTTACGAAACTACTTTTTCAGAAGGGGAATATCTTCTATCCACAGAAATTTACTTCAAGGAAATGTATAATCTTTACGAATACAAAGACGATGCCGAGTTTTCTTTTGGTATTCCATTAGAAACACAATTCACACGTGGCAAAGGTTGGGCTTATGGTCTTGAACTATTTTTGAACAAAAGATTCGGCAAATTTACTGGATGGATTGGATACACATTGGCCTGGACAAAAAGAGTATTCAACGAATTAAATGATGGTAGGGCTTTTTATCCACGTTACGACCGTCGCCACGATATTAGTTTAACCCTTACAACTGAACTCACTGACGACATCGAAATTGGACTTGCCTGGGTTTACGGCACTGGGCAAGCATTTACGATGCCGACAGGCACTTATGGCTTTTATGAACTCGACCCTAATTTCCCCAATTTCTCCACTAAATATCACTATAGCGAAAGAAACGGTTATCGAGTTCCAGCTTATCATAGGTTAGACCTAAACTTTATATATAAATTCCAATTGTTCAATCTACCTTTTCATCTATCTTTGAATATTTATAATGTCTATAACAGAAGAAATACATACAGTATGTATGTCAGTTATAGTGATGATGATAGTCGTTATGCACTCAAAAAGGTAACTCTATTCCCAATTATTCCCACACTTGGTTTAAGTTTCAAATTCTAATGAGATGAATATGCAAAAAATACTAATTATGATATTAGCAATAACAGTCTTCTCCTGCGAAGAATACGTTGTAGTTGATGATTTGCCCTATATTCAGACATTGGTCATTCAGGGTATAGTCCAACACAATAAAAAAGTTGATTCAATAAAAATTACCCGGACTTTACCACCCCTTCAAGAATATTCAGAAGACGAAGCTATCATCAAAGATGCTGAAGTGCGATTTATCGCAAGCGGTAGAATATATCGGCTTATTTACGATTCGCAAACAAAAGCCTATAAGCTCGAAGGACTCTTTGGGGTTAGAGGATTGAAATATGATTTAACAGTTATCTGGAAAAATGATACTTTACGAGCAACTACATTCATTCCCGATACTGTAATTGTTGATTCTGTTTATCAAATCATTCAAAAATCAAATGAAGACGGTTCTGCTTTTAATCAAAAAATCTACGCAAGATTCAAACCCCAACATAAAACTGTTTATATCGGTGGGTTTATTGATAAATCATTGCCTCCCGACAGGCAATATAGGTCAACACCTTACACTATTCTGAGAAACACTGATACAGCCAAAGATGGAAAAATTCATTTTCCTGTCTTTGAATGGTTTACTAATGATTTAAAAGACACAAACCAGATAAAAGAACGCTATCAATTTTATATTGAAGCTTATGACGAGCAATTTTATGATTACTTTATGACAAGATATGAAGGCAATCCTAATGATGATATATTCGGAACTAAGGGACGTAATATAAAAGGAAATGCAACCGGCTCTGGTTTTGGTATATTCTATGGTAAAAACGAAACCATCTTCCAATTAAAATGATAAATTAATTGATTGAGCAAAATTAATTTTAATTTTTAAATTAATCTTAGAATTATAAAATAGGGCATCCAAAACGTGGTTATTCTTTTAATTCCCTTCTCCACTTGCCCATTTCGGCAACTCTGAGCTAACATTAATTGAATTATTAATTGACTTTGATATTTACTCTCTTAAAAAAATAATTTTAATGCAACTACTATAATTTTCCAATATATTTATTCCTGAAGGTTTATTTGCAAAATAATAAGATTTCTGTTTATTCTTTTCTTATTTTTGTAATTTCATAAATTATCATCAGAATAAATGCAATTCAAACAAAGAACCCATAAATGCGGAGAAATTAGAGAAACTCACATCGGCAAAACCGTAACATTAAACGGTTGGATTTCCCGAATTAGAGACCTCGGCGGGCTTATATTCATTGATATACGAGATAGATGGGGCATCGCACAACTTGTGATTCTGCCTGAAACACAAGCCCAACTTGCTGAAAAAGCAAAACTATTACATCCCGAATATGTCATCTCCGCTGCTGGTAATGTTAGAAAAAGAGAAAATCCTAATCCTAATATACCAACAGGGCAAGTAGAAGTATTATTAAATGATTTCGATATCATTAACAAATCCGAACTACCCCCATTCGAAATCATTGATGATATCCAAACAAGCGAAGAAATTAGGCTGAAATATAGATATTTAGACTTGCGTCGTTCGAAACTTCAACAAAACATAATTATTCGCAATCATATTTATCAAATCATTCATAATTATTTTTACGAAAATGAATTCGTCGAAATCGAAACGCCTGTATTGATGAAGTCAACACCCGAAGGAGCTAGAGATTTTCTTGTGCCAAGCAGAATAAACAAAGGCAAATTCTATGCCCTGCCTCAATCTCCTCAAATATTCAAACAAATCCTTATGATTTCGGGATTCGATAGATACGTCCAAATTGTAAAGTGCTTTCGCGATGAAGACCTGCGCTCCGACCGACAGCCCGAATTTACTCAAATTGATCTCGAAATGTCATTTATCAAACCCGATGATATTTTCAATTTAATCGAAGGCTTAATAGCAAGATTATGGAATGAAATTCTAAATATAAAGATTGAAACGCCATTCCCAAAAATTAGCTATGAAGAAGCAATGGCAAGATTCGGTAGCGATAAACCCGACTTGAGATTCAATTTAGAAATTAAAGATATCTCTGAATTCGTTAAAAATTCTAATTTCAAAGTTTTTACCGATACATATAATAACAAAGGCAAAATTGCCCTTATCAATGCAAAAAATTGTGCACATTACTCCCGCAAACAAATTGATGAACTGCAAGAATTTGCAAAAAAATACGGAGCAAAAGGATTGGCTACTATTAAATATCAAAACGAAGAAGTGATATCTCCGATAGTAAAATTCCTCTCAGAGGAAGAAATAAATAACATATTGCAAATTGCTGAAGCAGAAAACAATGACCTTTTGCTCATCATTGCAGATGAGAAACATACTTGCCTAACCGCCCTCGGAGCTTTAAGGCTCGAAATTGCAAGAAGAACCGGGATATATGATGCAATCAAAAACACATACTCATTCAGCTGGATTTTAGACTT
>JBBISM010000058.1:0-12620 GCA_037441245.1 Ignavibacteria bacterium
TACATCAATAATCCATTAATAACCCTCGAAAATTCAGATTTTATGATTAATATGGATATGATAGGAAGATTGCGTGATAACAATTTGAACGTATTTGGGGCTGGAACATCGCCAATTTTCAATAATCTTTTGGATTCATTATCAATAGTTGATTCAATAAAAATTACCCGCTCCCAAGGTGGATTCGGACCAAGCGACCATGCTTCTTTCTACAAAAAGGATATTCCTGTTCTTATGTTCATTACAGGAGTTCACGAAGATTACCACAAACCTTCAGATGGGATAAAATCAATTACAAGGGTCAAGCCCACGTACTAAGATTCATTGAATCAATGATTCGCAATATTGATTTAACCCCTGGTAAGCTCCCATTTGTGCAAACTGATGACATTGCCGAAGCTGTTAAGCGGGAACATACAGGTTATGCAAATAGTCCCTGGTTCGGTATTATTCCTAATTTTGAAGATAGTCCTCTCGGTTGTAAAATAAGTGGGACAAGCCCTGGCAGTCCTGCTCATAAGGCTGGTCTTGCTGAAAATGATATTATTACGAAATTCGGAGATAATAAGGTTAAAAATCTACACGATTTGACTTATACACTAAGACAATACAAACCAGGGGATAAAGTTAAAATAACATACATTAAAGCTGCTGATAGTAAAGAATACACAGTTGAAGTGCAGTTATCAGAAAGGAAATAATGACTTAATGATTAGCATTGATGGCAATTTAGTCAAGAAAGAATTTATCTTAAATAATGCACTCAATGAAACTATTAATGGCGACATATACTACTATACCCATATTAATTCAGCACAGGCAGTAATCATATTACACGGCTTCAAAGGTTATAAAGACTGGGGCTTTTTGCCTATTCTCTCAAAAAATCTTGCTACAGCAGGAAATATCGTTATTAATTTTGATTTTTCAAGAAATGGTATAATTGATAGTAATAAACAATTATACGATACCGAAAAATTTGCTTCAAATTTAATTTCAATCGAAATAAATGACATTTTGACACTTATTGATGCAATAGAAACAGGTGGCTTATTCGACGATGAATTAAAGAAAATCTGGAATTGTAAAATTTCTTTGATTGGATTCTCAAGAGGTGCTGGAATAGCCATTTTAGCTTCAACTCGAAGAAAAATCGAGAAATTAGCTCTATTAGCACCAATTGCAACCTTTAATAGATACACAAAAAGGCAAATAGAAAATTGGGAGAAAAGTGGAAAACTTTTTTTCAAAAACAACGTAACAAATCAAGAATTATATATTAATTTTTCGTATATGGAAGAAATATTAGCTAACGAAATTCAATATAATTTGATAAATGCTATTTCAACTTTAAAAATACCAGTACTTATAATACACGGCGAACAAGATTTAACCGTCAATATAAACGAAAGTAAAATGCTCTATGAGGCAATAAATAGTGATAACAAGCAATTTATTTTAATTAAAAAAGTAGGGCATACATTTAATGCAACGCATTTATACAAGAATGAAATTAAAGAAATCAAAGAAATTACACAACATTTATATGAATTCTTATAATCCTATGAAACATCTAATATTCATATTAGTCTCGATGGAGATTTTGACAGCTTGCGAGTTGATTACAATAGGCGCAAAGAGACAAGAAATAATTGAAATTAGCCAACGAACCCCGGTTGGCACAATTTTCCTTTTCAAAGCAGAACTCGATAGCAGTAATATACCAGCAGCAACTCAATTATTAGCCCATCCAAACGGTAATAAGTATTTAGCTTACGAAAAATATGAATTATATGATGATATTGCTCGCTTAGGATATATAATTTCTAATAAGCCTGTTACACATATTAAAGCTGATTCCTTATCTGATAACCATTGCAAAGTTACTGTCGAATTAGATTACCTGAAAACTTTACACTTCACTACTGCAAAACTTGAGGATAAGTGGTTTATTACAAGTTATCCAGAATAATTTATTCAATATCCAAGGAAATTAATGTCAATATTTATACTACCCCGCGAAGAGCAAGTCGAAAGCGAATTCAATGGAGGAGCTATTTTAGAGAATAAACCAATTGGATTCCCTCAAGAAGGTGGTTTAATCAAACCATATTCAAATTTATTTTATTGGGCTAATGCTGTATCCGAAAATGGAAGCTTATTGGGTGAACATCCTCATCGAGGATTCGAAATTCTCACTTTTGTTTTACAAGGCAAAATAGAACATTATGATAGTAAAACTAAAGATTGGATACCACTCATTGCTGGCGATGCACAAATAATACGCTCCGGAAGCGGTATCACTCACGCTGAAAATTTCTTCCCTGCTTCTCGAATATTTCAAATATGGTTCGATCCTGGAATTGAAAGAACTTTGAATATCGAACCGAGTTATAACGATTATAGAAAAGATTCTTTTCCGATAATCCAAAAAGATACTCTATCAATCAAATATTATAAAGGTAATAATGCCCCTATTGAAATGCTATCTGAAAATATCGAAATTTATGAGATTCAATTTTCAAAAGGAATTCATATTATAGAAACATCTACAGAAATGATTTATTCAGCATATCAAATTTTTGGTTCTATACATATAAATGGATATATTTTAAATCAAAATGATTTTTTCATTGCTAAAAACGAGGAATCGTTAAATATCGAAGCTAACAGCGACGGTAAGTTATTTATGATTTCTACGCCTACCCAGATGAGTTATAAAACCTACTACGAACTAACAAATAGATAATTAACTTATTTACAAATTGAAAATATTGATTTCGTAAAACTCCAATTAAATCTTTTCTCGTTATTTATCTCTTTACTTTAGCCATATCAAGAAACTATTCATTGTTTATGTTTTAATTATATTTAATTTCTTTTATATTTGATTATAATTAGTTTACTTTTTTACAAAACATTCAAATAGATAAAATGATAACACTATTGCTATTTTCGCTATTTATGTTTACTAATATCACAACCAAAGATTTACGCAAAGACTACGATAAATTATTCAGAATTTCAGTCAAATATGAACACAATGAACGATTTATCATCGCCGAACCAGTTTTGCCACCCAAAAACCATATTCTTCACGAACTATTTCTCAATAATAAATTTTATTTCGAATATCTCATCAAAAATGTGATTAATTATAGAAATATTCAAGATTTTGCTGATGATACATTGATTTTGCAATCAGAATTTTTTATGAGAATTGACACATCAAAAGCCTTCAATGAAGTGTTTTTTATTACCGTCAATCACTATTTAAATAAGCGGGGTGTTCAATTAGAAAATAAATATGAAGATGAAGAATTCTTATTCGAACAACTGATGCAACTTTCCGTCAGGTTCTTCGAACCTTACAGAATTGATGATAATGGAATTATTATCTCTAACATCATCACAAATGTAACATCAATGGACGATTACCAATTATCTCGAAATTTCGTAGCTGAGGCATTTTGCTACCAAGCTCTAATGAATGAAACATTTAGAAAGAAACATCAACTAAACAGAGTTTATTCTCAATTAATGCAGGAATTGAACCAATTCCCGTTTTCAATAGACGAAGACTTGAAAATCAAAAGATTACAAGGCGCTTTATGGTTCGCTTTTTCAAAAGATAATATATTGCAAAAAGTATTGAGCGACGAGTATTTAAGAATTCAAGAATGGCTCCCGATTGTGATTATCAATTTCAAGAAATAATCGAGATGTTGCAAACAACGAATAAGTTGACTGAAATCGAAATATTAAATTCAATAATTGAGTTAATTTCTGAACGCAATCACATTATTTCTTGCATTTCTAACGTATCATCAGTTCTATATCATCATCTGGAAAATTTAAATTGGGTTGGCTTTTATTTCAAAAATGGAGATGAATTGCTTCTCGGACCTTTCTGTGGCAAGCCTGCTTGTCTTAGAATTCCAATTGGTAAAGGGGTTTGCGGCTATTCTGCAAAATTGCAAAGAACTATAGTAGTACCTGATGTCCATCATTTCGATGGTCATATTGCCTGTGACCCTGATTCTAACTCTGAAATCGTTATCCCTTTATTTAAAAATTCACAATTTTTCGGCGTTTTAGATATTGATAGCCCAATAAAAAATAGATTTCGCGAGAATGATAAAAGTTTCTTCGAAAACATAGTCAAGATACTAATGAATCATTCAGAAATTGATTTGCTAAAAAAAATATATTCGATATGATGTATCTTATAATTGCATTGTCCCTTATATTTTTGAATATTGCATATTCCTCAACTGAAATCGTTATTAATGAAATTCAGCCAGCACCTATTGGAAACGAGCCAGAATGGATTGAATTATACAATTTATCTGATAAAGATATTATGCTTTCTCCAGCATTTATCACAGATGCAGTATCATCAGTCAAGATAGATGAAATATTAATCAAAGCGAATTCATACACAATTCTTACCCGTGACACATTATCTCTTCTGCAAAAAAGAATTTTACCAGAAAATGCCCTAATTATACAAGCTAAAATTCCGATTTATAACAATACTTGGGATATAGCCACTTTGAGAGATGCTGATTCCACATTGATTGACTCAATTTATTATAATTTATCTTGGGGTAAAAACGGAATCTCATTCGAAAGAGTTGACCCATTGCAACCCGCAACGAGCAAAGAGAATTTAAAACCCTCACTTTCGCCCGATAGTGCTACTATGGGATACACAAATAGCCATTCCACTCCTGATTATGATTTAACCGTTGAATATAATGCTTTGAATAATCCTGATGCTTTACTTAAAATCATAATCAATAACATTGGCAAAAATCCCATATACAATAATCAATTCCTCTTTGGTTGGGATAAAAATTTGAATACCATCTTTGATAGCGATGAAATAATTTATGAAAAAAGAATTGATAAAATTGAAAATAATGATTCTTATGAAATTATTTTTTCAGCACAAGAACTGCTACAATTAATTATTAAAAGCGGATTTGTATATCTTTTCGCACGTGTTTTTTCAGAATTAGATTCACGCAAGGATAATGATTCTGCATATTTTCAATTTTTTATTCCTTATCGTTACCAAATCATCTATATAAATGAAATAATGTACGATACAAGTCCTGAAATTGCAGAATTTCTCGAACTATACAATAATTCCCCCGATACAATATCGCTATATAAATGGTCGCTCAACGACCGTTCTGCTAAAACAACGAAGGATTATTTTGTATTCGAATCACCCGATTTTGTTATTTATCCTTATGACTATGCTGTTATCGCCTGGGATAATAAATTTTTGCAAAATTATCCACACTTAGAAAGCCATAGAAGTGTATTTGTCAGGAAAAAATCACTAAACCTTAATCAGTCGGGAGATGATGTGGTTTTACGCACACCAAATTTATTAGTTCAGGACTCGCTCTATTATTCAAATAAATGGCATATATCGAGCTTATCAAATACAAAAGATATTAGTTTAGAAAAACGCCATCAAACTCTTCCTACCAATTCCTCTGACTCATGGACTTCTTGCACCGACCCACGAAAAGCTACTCCTTTAGAAAAAAATAGTGTATTTAGCCAAATAGATACTTCGCTCAATCTCATAGCTTCGCCTAATCCATTCTCCCCTTTCCGAAAAAATCAAGTTTGTTTAATCAATTATACATTACCTTTCATATCTGCACACATAACTGCAACTATTTACGACATTAACGGATTGGAAATTAAAAAAATTAAGAATTTTGAATTTACAGGTCAAAAAGGTATTATCACTTGGGATGGCAGAAATGACAAAGGATATCTGCAACAGAGCGGTCAATATATATTATTGATTGAATGTATAGAAAGCATTAGCAATAATATATTTACTTCAAAAATGGTTCTTGTGCTTGCTAATTAGGTTATTTACGTCTAACAACCGCTATTTTAGTGTATGATGAATTGCCCGTTTTAGCAGAGGTAGATAAAATTAGATATATACCATTATCAACTACTCTACCCGAACTATCCCTCCCATCCCAAACGGTTGTTTTGCCTTGTGCTTTAATAGTCCTGACGTGCTTGCCATTGATTGTAACAATTCTAATATCTGAACCAGCTTCTAATCCCTCGATTATTAATTCTCCGTCAATCAATGGTTCGAAGGGTTGTGGATAACAATTTAAATTAAAACTAATTTCTGGTTCTATAGATAAACTTTGAGATTCAGAAATACCCGATCTAGTACCAAAAAAGATTCTACCTGTGTTTTTATCAGTTGCTAAACATTTTACGTCATTCGAAAGTAGTGGTCTATTGCCAGTCGTTAAAATATCAATAGTTACACCATCAGGGTCTAGAACATAAACACCGTTTGTAGTTGCCACCCATTTATTATTAAGAGCATCAACCATAATATCATTGATGAAAATATTCCTCAAATCTCGAATCTCTTTACGGATTACTAATTGCGAAGAAGTCAAGACAGCACTTGGATTGATAATAACCGAAATCCCTGACGGAGTACCAACCCAAATCATTCCATTTGCATCAATTGCAAGCGATGTGCAGTTATTATCAACAAGCGAAGAATTTGATGTTGTTAGTAATCCAGCTAAATCATCTGCAAGAATATCAGGGGTATTATTATCATTGAAATAATATACTCCGCCCGAATAACCATTATCCGATGCAAGCCATTTAGTACCCCAAAAATCTATCACCTGATAAAGAAATGAACGCTGATTAGGAACTACCCTATTTTCAAAAGCTCTGAATTTGTCATCTAAATCGAGCGATAACAAATTCGGACCGCTCGACAAAGCACCAAATTGAGGCAACCAGATAGTTCCCCTATTATCTATAACAGTTTCACCAACAACAGTAAAACCATTACCTACAAATGGTGCATTACTCTCGTCATAAACTGATAAAATATATCCATCACCTTCGGGTCTTGCAATAATTAACCCATTACCTTTGGTGCTTAATATGATATTACCATTGGGATGAGTATTAATAAAATATGCAGATAGTAGCTTTTCCCCATTTTCCGGAAAATCGCGGGGTGTATAGTTTATCCACTCATCGGAAGAATAAACCATAAACCCATTGCCACGGGTTGTGCCATCAGAACACACCCATAAACGCCCTTTATTATCAACATTCAAGTATTTTATATTATTCGATGATGGTGTCGGGGGTTTAATATGTTTTAAATTTTCATTGTGGAATATCACAAAACCATTATTTTGGTAAAATACGATAAAGAATAACTCATCATCGTTGCTATAGCTGATATGACCCGTCATCTTATCAGGAAAAGAGGCAATGTATTTATCACGAATCTGGGATAAAAAGAAAAATTCTGTTGTAATGAAAAGCTCCTCTTTATGGGCGGATAATGTCAAGACTGGAAAATCTCTGTATCTTTCGAAATTATCGTCAATTAATTTAAATATACCTCTATCTGTTGAGCAATACAATTCATCTTTGAAAATAGTTATATCAATTACAGATGTAGCGGGCAATCCTTGCATAGTAGAAAATGTCTGCCATACATCTCTTTGAGCAAGTGATTTGGTTAATTCGGCTTTAGCAACCCCAGCTTCAGTTGCAAGCCAAATATTATTGCCATCAATTAAAATTTTGTTTACAGAAACACCAGGAGGAAAATTCCCAATATTTAGTGCATCTTCAATAAAAACTTTTGCTTCAGGGTCAAAAACAGTAACACCAAATGCACCTGCGATGAATACACGATTATTGGCAAAAGCAATATCATTCAATCGGGAATTTGAAAATCCTGCGTTCTTTATATCTAAAATATGAATCCATTCATTATCATTTTGTAATATCTCCAAAATGCCATCACTTGAACCAATATAAATATCATTATTATAAGGATTACACCGCACAACAGATAGCTCAAGACTAATCAGTTCATTAATATTTCTAAAAAATGTAAATGATGAATCAATTAGACTAAACTTAAATAAGCCTCCATCAGTAGCAGCCCAAAAATTCTTTCGGTTATCAATGCAACCAGAATTAATATTATGCATTGAAGAATGGGATTTCCAATTTACAAGCCTCACTGGACTCTCGGCAGGATAACATATCAAAATACTAATATTAAAAGCAAATACAATAAGCAATAGCTTAGAAAGATTTTTCATTTGATACTCATTTATCATAAACTCTACTTATTGACGTAGTTTTTATTTATTTTGTTTTAAAGTATCAAAAAGTGATGCCATTTCAAGAGCAGATTGAGCAGATTCAAATCCTTTATTGCCAGATTTACTACCCGCTCGTTCGATTGCTTGCTCGATTGTATCTGTCGTTAGAACACCTAAAATGCAAGGCACTCCTGTCTCTAATGAAACGTTCGCAACTCCCTTGACAACTTCAGTTGCGATATATTCAAAATGGGGAGTAGAGCCTCTTATCACTGCTCCCAGAGCTAAAACAGCATCAAAATTTCCCGTTTCAGCAAGTTTTTTAACAGTTAATGGTATTTCAAACGAACCAGGGCAGTAAACAATAGTTATATTTTCATCAGCTACGTTATGACGTTTAAATGCATCCAAAGCACCGTCAAGCATTTTATGAACAATAAATTGATTCCAGCGGGAAACTACTATAGCAAACGATTTTCCTTTGCCGTCAAATTTACCTTCAATTATTTTTGGCATCTTCACCTCATTATTTTTTTCAATTAGTAAATAAGATTATTCATAAAATTATAAAAAATAATACTCAAAATGAAAAAATTTATTCTTTGTATTATAATAAATTGTAATTTTGAAATTCAATTAATTACAAATTTTGTGAATTAAGGAGTAATATATGTTTATGCGAGGATTCATAAGTTTAACAATCATTATCATTCTGATTGCCTGTTCAGCAGAATCAAAACAAGTTGAATTAAAAAATAATCAAGACTCATTGTCTTATGCATTAGGATTGCAGTTGGGTATCAATTTTCTTAAAGATTCAGTTTACTTGAATGCCGATGCTTTTCGAGCAGGAATGTATCAAGCTATGTATGGCGATACCAATCAAGCCCAGATTACTATGCTCGAACAAAAACAAGTGCTATTGACATTCCAGAATAAAATGCAACAAAAAATTCAGCAGAGACAAGTGGCGGGACTTTCTAATACTAAACTTGCTGGTTCACAATTCCTTGAAAAGAATAAGACAGCACCAGGAGTTATTACTACAAAAAGCGGTCTGCAATATAAAGTTTTACAAGAAGGCGATGGACTCCAACCAACAGCTAAAGATACTGTTGTAGTGCATTATAAAGGCACATTAATTGATGGAAAAGTTTTTGATAGCTCTATAGAAAGAGGACAACCTGCACAATTCCCTGTTGGAGGTGTTATCCCAGGCTGGATTGAAGGATTACAGCTTATGAAAGAAGGCGGGAAATATATGCTTTACATACCTTCGGATTTAGCTTATGGCGATCGCCAAGCAGGTCCTACAATTCCTGCTGGTTCTGCTTTGATTTTTGAAGTAAATCTAATTAAAGTGATTAAGGCTAAATAGCTATTCACAAATAATTATTACAAAGTTAAACTCATATTTTGACCATTGGGGCTATTTCAAAGCAGTATATCTAATAGTTATTGGCATTCCCTCGCAAGAGTGCATCAATTATTTGCAAAATGTTATAGATTACCTATCTCTTGGGAATAAAATATTTATGAGATGTGATACAGCTTTGTAATAAATTTGATGTTATAACTTGACTATATATGGGCATAAATATTAAATATTCCTCGTATGTACTATGGGTTCTTATAATCGCAATCACCCTAATTACTTGCAGAAATACCGACCAGCCAATAATTCCGACTTATGACCCCGAAATAATTGTGGATATTTCTGGTGATATCAATCTTAAATACGAAGCTCAAGGGTGGGTTACTATCTCCTCCGATGAAAAAGCTATATTCTTTGGTAGTTCTGCTGAAATCCAGAAAAAAAAATATGGATTTGCTCTTGCAATATTTTTTAAAGATACAATTCAAATTGGCACTTATGTTTTCGCAAATGCAAAGAATAAACCGGATACAACTTATGCCGTAGCTGCTTTCGAATATGGAAGCGGTTCTGATAAAAAAACGTTTATCTCACAAACCGGCGAGATAGTAATTACTGATTTAACTGGTACAAAACTTTTCGGCTCTTTCAATTTCATTGCAACAAATGATGATAGTACACTTCATATAACCGCGAATAACGGGATTTTACAAGCATTGCATTAATGTTGATAATCCTCCGTTATCCTTATAAAATTATTCATCTTAAAAATCATTTTCTCAATGAGACCGTTATTTTTAAATTCCTGAACAATCAAGTCTATCTTTTTATTACTGTCAATATGCTTGAATTCTTTCAATCCGAAAACTAATTCCTCGGGTATAAAATCAACATAAGTCGAAGTATTGGATTCTTGGTCGCTCAAGCGATTTATTAGAAATAAAATTGGTATATCATCATATCTTTCGATTAACTTTTCGCCATTGATAAAATCATCAACACCGGGTTTATAGAATAATATGAGCATTAAATCGGTGTTCTTCGAAAAGAATTTTAATTTCTCATTATTATCAACTAATGAATTGATAATAATTATTCCATCTTGATTTTCTTCTATTAGTTCTTTGGCTGTCAATATTGTGAATTTTAATAGATGTAAATCAATTTCCCCAGCAAAAGATGTAGTTTTAAGAAGCACACCCTCTTGGCATTGATAAATATCAACTCTTCCGCGACCTATGACACTGAGCGTGATAGCATCAACCGGGCAAACAACTTCACATTCTCCACATCCTTCGCATCTATCTGAATTTATTGCAAAATATAAATTCCGCATAATTATTGCATCATATTTGCAATTTTCCTTGCAAATACCGCAATGAATGCAAGCTTCATTATCTACTTTGGCTATTTTATGACCCTCAAATTCTCTCGAAAACTTCCCCGGAGTAATTGAGAATAATTTAAAAAAATCATTATTTTCATTGAAATCAACATATATTACTTTCTTATTAACGCTGGAGAAATACTTGAATAATGATTTTGAGATTAGTGTTTTACCTGTCTCTTCTTCCCAACTGCATATACATATTACTTTGATGTTATTCATTTGATACTATTTACAAAATAATGTACTAATAGCTAAGGAATCAATATTCTTTTTCTAATAAATTTTTGTTTCCCAATCCTAACCTCAGCAATATAATCCCCAGAAGTAACTTTGCGTCCTTTATCGTCCTTACCATTCCAAGTGATAGTATAAACACTAGCAGGTTGAACACCCTCAAATAAAACTGCAACGACAGCTGCATTTAAAGAATAGATAACTATTTCAACATCAACAGCATAATCCAATTTGTAATTTATTACTGGCGACACGTCTTCTGTCAATCCCAAAAAAGCTCCAATAGCCGAAAGAGGTACTCGCAATCCGAGATTAGATGGATTACTTATAAATGGCACTGTTTGTGCCATTTGTATATTGTAATCATATAATACTTGCTCGCGCGCGGAAGGAATAAATAGTTCAGGTGGTATTGCAGAGAGATTTCTTTGAGCAGTGTAAATTCCACCTGATTGTTCCGCTATCATCTTTTCCATTATTCTTCTGCTGTGCAAATCCAAACTCAATCCAATTCGAGATGAGACTGGTATATTCAGCTTGATAGCATTGAAATAAGCACTATCTTGCTCAGGTGTATAATTTTCTACTGCTCCGCCTGGAAGTGCCGTTTTCGTATCAGAAGTTCTATCTTGTTGTAAGGTATCGCCTAATATCCGTTGGGTGGGTGTATATTCAGGTTTACGCTCTAAAATTTTGTCATCATTAGATTTTGAGTATAGTAGAGTGTTGGAAACTAAAATAAAAAATAAAAATAGAGTCATTTTTATCAAAATTATGATTTTGAATATACTATCTGACGCTTTTACCAAATCAATATATAATGTATTTCGTAATATTTAGATTGATTAATTATAATTATACACACTCAAGACGATTAAATTACCTTTATTAATTTAAATAAAAAAAAAGCCGTTTCAAATAATTGGAACGGCTTTTCATAATTCGCTTGATTTACGATACTGTATCAATTAGAGAATCTTTGTCTTTGTCGGAGATTATATCCATAATAGTGAAAGAACCAGAACTTGATGGATTTGCATCAGTACTTGCTTTCTTTTGCGGTTGCTTACGCTGATACTCTGATTCTAAAGCCTCTTCTTCTAATTTGGGCGATATAATCAGTGATTCATCCTCTGGTATTAAATCTGCAATTGTTACATTCAACTGGTCACCCACTTTGAATGGTATTTTGTTTCCTTTCATCAATGGTTTTATTTTGCTTCTTGGCATAAATCCATCAACTTCGTTATCTAAAGAAACAATAACACCTTGAGGCATAATCTGAGAAATAGTACCAAGATATTCACTGCCTAAAGGGTAATGCTGGACTAAGCTTTGCCAAGGGCTTGGCTGAGTTCGTTTCAAACTTAATGCAATAATTTGCTTTTCCTCTGAGACAGACATTACATAAACATCAATTTTCTCCCCTGGTGTTAGCACTTCGGATGGTGATTTGATT
>JBBISM010000059.1:0-12467 GCA_037441245.1 Ignavibacteria bacterium
ATTATTGCAAGTACGGATTTATCACACTTTCATAGTTTCGAAGAGGCACGGAAACTTGATTTGCAATTTGTCCATAGTTTTAAGCGATACGATTATTTTAAAATCCAAGCAGAACTCGATAGTAATATTATAGAAGCTTGTGGTGGAGCCGCTGTAATAATCGCAATGATAGCTTGCGAGCATCTTGGTGCTACAATGAGTGCACCAATTTTCTATGCGACTTCCGCTAATTCTCCATATGCACGTTCTTCAACTGATAGAGTTGTTGGATATTTTAGTGGTCTTTTGCTCAAAGGTGCTTATGATTTCTTTGAAATTGATTTAGAATTAGACGAGATGTCGAAGCAAGAATTAATCAATCGGGCAAAAAATGGTATTGAATTGGCTGTAAAAAATGAATCCTCCTTGCCTATTCAATATATACCAACTCGTCTAAATATAGAATTAGCGGCATTTGTTACACTAAAAAAAGATGGGAAATTGCGAGGTTGTATGGGGCACACCTACCCTCGAAATATTCTTCCATTCGAAGTTGAACAAGCAGCTAAATTAGCTGCTTCCAGGGATTTTCGCTTCGATACAGTTCTTGAATCCGAATTAGACTCGATAAAAGTTGAAATCACTATTTTATCCCGTTTTAAAAGGATTTTCAATCCTAATGATATCATTATTGGTAAGCACGGTGTCTATCTCCGCAAAGGTAATCAATCTGGATTATTTCTCCCAAATGTTCCAATCGAACATAATTGGAATTTAACTGAGTTATTAGAAAATCTATGCAGAAAAGCAAATATTCCAAAAGATGTCATAAATCACCCAGCTACTGAGTTATTTATTTTCAATGCACTCAAAATTACCGAAGAATAAAACTACCACAGATCTTGCAATGAATAGCATCAATAAGCAGACTAACCTACTAAATGTAAATAATCAAATCATTAAAGAAATTGCAAAATTAGCTAATAATAATGGCTTCGAAATATATATAGTTGGAGGATATGTTCGAGATAAATTATTGAACAAATCTCGACAAGACTACGATTTAAGCGTTATCGGCGATGCAATTGCATTGGCAAAAATCATTGCAACACATTACCACAACAAAGCAGTTATCTTCCCAAAGTTCAAAACGGCTATGATTCCCATAGGAGATTTGAAAATCGAACTCGTAGGCACACGAAAGGAAGAATACAAACCGAATTCACGCAAACCAATTGTTTTTGATGCACCTCTCGAAGAAGATTTAAAACGGAGAGATTTTACTATTAATGCAATGGCAATCAATTTAAATTCAAATTCCTTCGGAGAATTAATAGATTTGTTCGATGGATTAGATGACCTCAAAAATCGCATAATCAGAACACCATTAGAACCAGAAATAACTTTTAGCGATGACCCTCTTCGAATGCTTCGAGCTATAAGATTTTCTGCACAATTGAATTTTATAATTGAAAACAACTGCCTCGAGGCAATAACTAAGATGGCTGAAAGGATAAATATTATTTCGCAAGAAAGGATTAGTGATGAATTTCTCAAAATTTTGCAATCAGATAATCCTGCAAAAGGGATAGAATTACTACATAAGACAGGGTTATTAAAGATTATATTCCCTGAATTATCTAATCTCGAAGGTGTAGAAATTGTCTATGAAGGAAATATTGGACGAGGACATAAAGATGTATTCAACCATACACTCAAAGTATTGGAAAATATCTCAAAAATAACAGATAATTTTTGGCTTCGCTTCGCAGCTTTAGTCCATGATATTGCCAAACCAAAGACAAAAAAATTTATTGAAGGAATTGGCTGGACATTCTATGGCCACGAAGAATTAGGTGCAAGATGGATGGAAAAAATTTTCCGACGAATGAAATTCCCACTCGATAAATTAGATTATGCCCAAAGACTCATCAGGCTTCACCAAAGACCAATGGCTTTGGTTGAAGACAAAGTGACAGATTCGGCAATACGCAGATTGGCATTTTATGCTGGCGATGCACTCGAAGACCTTTTTGTTCTTTGTCGAGCTGATATCACCACTAAAAATCCTAATTTGAGTAGAAAATATTTTGATAATTATGAAAAAGTCGCTCGTAAAGTAATTGAAATTCAAGAAAAAGACAAATTAAGAGAGTTTCAATCACCCGTCAGAGGTGATGAAATTATGAAAATATGTAATTTGGAGCCTTCCAAAGCAGTTGGTTTTATTAAAAGCACAATAGAAGAAGCAATTTTAGATGGTATAATTCCTAACGAGTACGAATCGGCAAAAAAATATATGCTCGAAAATCTTGATAAATGGATGAAAATTATCGAACAGCGTTCCTTGAGAAAGTATAAAAGCAAAAAGAAATAGATTGATAATTATGCGGTTCGTAACCATTTGAATAATTCTTTGAAGCTGGGCTTTTTACCATAAATCAATATTCCAACCCTATAAATTTTTGCTGACATCCAAATAGCCCCATAAAAAGAGCCAATCATTAATACCACAGATAATAATATTTGCCATAGTGGAACTTCAGATGCAGCAATTCTAATTACCATCAATGTAGGTGAGAAAAAGGGAATCAAAGACAATATACTAGAAAGTACCCCATCAGGATTGATAATGACAACACTTATGAACAACATTGGTATAACTATAAATATCGAAATCGGTGCCTGTAATTGCGCAGCATCGGATTCTTGGTCAACCGCTGAACCAATTGCTGCAAAAATGGACGCATACAAAAAATATCCAGAAATAAAGTAAAATATTAAAGCTATAAATAACCAAGGAGAAATATAAGGTATTTCAAAATCTTTTGATAAATTCCCGATTTCTGGAGCATTTATCATAGTTGTTTGCATCATCTCAGGATTAAAATATTCTACCAATAAAGGAGCTGCTATATAAAATCCAAGCCCAAACACCACTATCCATATTAAAATCTGAGTCAATCCGAGAGCACCAACTCCGATGACTTTGCCCATTAATATCTCAAATGGCCTAACAGAAGATGCAATAACTTCAATTATTCTGTTTGCTTTTTCTTCAATAACGCTCCTTTGAACAATACCTCCATATGTGAACATAAGAATATAAATTGAAATTCCAAGAATGTACCCAATAACAGCGTAAACTTCCGTGAACTCTTTTCTTTCGCCAGTTTTAGTTACCTTCCTCGAATCAACTTTAACCTCGGTATCAATTGTATTAATAATTGATTGATCTAAACCAGCAATTTTCAAACGGTGGTTCCGAACGATATAGCTTACATTGTTTTTAATCGAAGATTGCAAAGCAATGCCACCACCTCCACCAGTAAATAAATATACGGTTCCTGAATCAATAATCGCTTCTGGAATTAATAAATAGCCATCCAACTCTTGTTTTAGTACCTTTTCCCGTAGATTTTCTTCGCTTTCATTGCTTAGAAATAAATTGATAGTATCGAGTGTGACTATTTCACTGCCATATTTTTGACTATAATCAATAACAGCAATATGCTTTACAGGTGTTTCTGAAACCGATAAATAACTTGATAGAGCAATTATTCCAATCAATACAAAAAATCCAACCGGACCTAAAATAGTTGAAATAATAAAACCTTTTGATTTAATGCGTGTTGTATATTCATGTTTGATTATAGATTGTATTTTTGATTGGTTAAATCTCAATTTATAACTCCTTCTTAGATACAACATCAATAAAAATTTCATTCAAGCTCGGCTCAGACAGTTCGTATTTATATAATAGAACTGTAGAAAATATATCTCTTTGCAATCCCTTAATGAGCGTTAAATCTCCATTCATCCTGAATTCTATACGATTTTCTGACTTATTAATAATCTGGATATTATTTAATTGATTAAAAATACTGCCATCTCCTTCGTATTCAATAATTATTGTGTCCTTTCCATAGCTTTTCTTAATGTCACGAACATTACCTGAAAGAACAACTTTTCCAAAATTGATAAGACAAATTTCATCGCAAAGCTGTTCGACTTGCTCCATAATATGAGTCGAGAGCATAATCGCTTTACCTTCCTTTTTAAGATCCAAAATAACTTGCTTCAATAATTCGGTATTTACGGGGTCGAATCCCGAGAATGGTTCGTCGAGTATTAAAAGAGGTGGGTCGTGCATAATTGTGCTAATAAATTGAACTTTTTGTTGCATACCTTTAGAAAGCTCTTGTATTTTTTTATTTTCCCAATCTCCAGCATCTAATTTTTTTAGCCAAAAACGTGCTTTATGAATAGCATCATTTCTACTCAATCCTTTTAACTGCCCGAAGTAGATTAACTGCTCAAGCACTTTTATCTTTTTATATAAACCTCTTTCTTCAGGTAAATATCCGATTTTCTCTTGATGTTTTGGACCTGCAATCTCTTCAAAAATATAAACCTTCCCCTCATCGGGAGCAATGATGTTAGTTATCATTCTAATAGTTGTTGTTTTCCCAGCTCCGTTTGGTCCAAGCAATCCGAATATTTTTCCTGATTCTACCGAAAGCGAAACCTTGTCAACCGCTGAATAATCTCCAAATCTTTTAACTAATCCTTGTGCTTCTAATAATGCCATATAAATTAATAATGTTACTACAATACTTATTACGTTTTTTTATCAAGAATGTTCCCAATTTATTTTTCGTTAATAAAATCACTATACCTATGGGAATGCCTTTTATTCCAATTAGCATTATGATAGGCATAAGAAGCTAAAATTGGAAAGGCAATAGTAGCTTCGCTAAATACCATCTGCTCGAAAGTTGTTTGCACTTTGCCCCAGGAACTTGCTTCTTTCAGAGTAGAACCGGATAATCCCCCATCTCTTTCATCAGCAACAGTAATCTGAATAGCATATTTATGCATATCCACTTCTTCGCCGAGAATGTCAGCAGCAACGACCACATCTTGAGTAAAGTTCTTTGGTACGCCTCCGCCTATCATCACAATACCAGTTTGCCCGGCTTTTATTTTTATTTCCGTGAGCTCGAGAAAATCTTTTACCGAATCAATAACTACCTGACTATCTCTATTATGAAATTGATGATGGACAAGGCCAAATCCTGCAGAACAATCTGAAAATGCAGGAACGAAAATTGGAACCCCAAATTCATAGGCAGTGCGAACAACAGAATTATGTCCTTTATCATTTTTGACAAGCCATTTGCCCATTTCTTTGATAAATTCTCGAGAACTATACGGTCGCTTTTCTAACGAATCAGCAATTTCAGCAATTGTCATATCGCAAATTCTTAATTCATCCTCATCAATGAATGTATCATAAATACGGTCAATCATAAGTTCACGCAATTCGTTATCATCAACAAATTGCGTTCCTTGATAATGACGGAAGTCTAATGCTTCGAAAAAGTCCTGGTCAACAATAATCGCTCCCGTTGAAACAACGACATCAATCATTTTGTGCTTGATTAAATCAACCACAATATTCTTTAATCCAGCACTAAATAAAGAACCCGCCAAAGTTAGAATAATCGAACAACTATCATCTTCTAACATTTTTACATAAATTTTCGAAGCTCGATGTAAATTCCTTGCTTGGAATGCCATCTTCCCCATTGCTTCAACCAAATCAGTAACATTATAATGCTTTATGTCAATATGCTCAATTAATTGATTTGGTCTAAGATATTTGCTTTTTGTTGTCATTTTTTATCTTAAGATAGATTAAACATAATGCTACAAAAATAAGAACTATTCATAGAATAATTCTTAATAAGCTAATTGTTGATACAATAAGGATTACTTGAGGTGACGAGAATAATTCTCGAGAAATAGCATTTCTTCATAAGTTAGGGAATCTTTCCCCTGCTCGATTATCTTATCTAAAATTTCATTTAATCTCGATTCGCTATAATCAACTTCTTCGAAATTATCTAAATTATCAAACTCATCGTTTAATTTATATCTTTCGTACATTCCTTCCCGCATCATAGCATATTTGCGTGTTTCATCAATTTTTGTAAATTCCTTCAGTAATTCTTTTTCGCCTCGAGAGAATATTTTTCGAAAAGTTACTAAATGAATAAAAACCATTAATGCAGAAGTTACACCAAAAGTTAATGATAAAGATGACTGAACCAAATATGATAAATTACTATACGAGCCAAAATACTTAGCTATGAACCATAGTAATGCAATCAAAGAGGTAGCAACTATTAAAGGAAATGGTGGCAATAGATATATTTTTATTTTCTTCTTAGGTTCAAAAAGTGTATATAAAGAGAGTATTGCAATCGAAATACATTCAGCTCCTTTTAGAATAATTGCATTATCCCAAAAAATCAATGTATGAATTATTCCAAAAGCTACTATTAAGCTGAATGTAATAACACCAAAAATCATAGGGCGAATTTTATTTTCTATCATCGGTGCAAAAATATAGAAAGTAGCAATTAGCAATAAGAAGGACTCAATCGAGCCAAATGCTAATGGATAAGTAAAAAGCCGCCAAAATTCCAGTTTTTGCAATATTGATTGACTATCAAGATGAAATAGTTGACTAATATATCCTTGAAAGAAATAATTCAGCAAATATAGTGCTATCATTATCGCTAGAATTTTCCGAGAATATGTTCTTTTAGGGTTATTCATCTATTTTTGTTTATTGTACTGATTCTAATACTATAACAATTCAAATGCTAAAAAAGTTACAGTTAATTAATTTTTTATATTTTCTGTAATTTTATTACGACATTCTTTAAGAAGAGTTTCAATTTTGTCAATTGTAATTTTTTCGTAATAATCTTCATTTATCGCGATCATCGGGGCACCCCCACAAGCTCCCATACATTCAACCTCTTCGAGCGAAAACAATCCGTCTGGTGTTGCTTCGTTATGTCCAATCTCAAGTTTTTCAGATATATATTCAAAAATCATTTCGCCTTCATTAAGCATACAAGAAACATTTGTGCAAACTTGTATGTGATATTTGCCCATCGGTTTTTTGAAATACATCGTATAGAAAGTTGCAACACCATATACGTGGGCATAAGGCAGATTAAGCAATTCAGCAATGTATTGCATAACATCTTTCGATATCCAGCCCCATTTTTTTTGAGCCATCCACATTATATCCATAATAGCAGATTTCTCAATTGGATATTTGGATTTAATTTTCTCAATTTGTTTTAATTCTTCATCAGAAAATCTAATTTCATTAGTCGTTGTTTCAGTATTCATAATTAAATCCCCGAAATATTATTTACCGTGTTTCTTTATTCTTTTGACAAATAGTTTCAATGATAGCCAGTGTTTTAAGGCAATTAGCAATTTATGCGAATTGGAAACCTTAATCTTTTTATCGAAAACATTAAAATCATTCAATTCAATTTTTTCAAGCAGGCGATAATAAATTGCATCCATAATTTCTGCTGCGATTATGGAACTTCTTTCGTCTGGTCGCAAATAAGTGCGAGCTATATGGAAATACTCTCTTGCCCGCTCAGTTTGGAAGCGCATTAGTTCTATAAAATTTTCATTATAAATATGGTGCTTCAGATCCTCCTCTGAATATTGGAATCTCTTTAAATCTTCTTGTGGCAAATATATATATCCCCTCTTGAGATCAGCTGGAATATCCCTCAGAATATTAGTCAATTGCAACGCATATCCAAGGTTTATTGCGTATTTCTGTGTTTCCTGATATTTATATCCAAAAATTTCAATGCAAATTAAACCAACAGCGCTTGCTACACTGAAGCAATAATCTTTTAAATCTCGAAATGTTGGGTATCTTTTCTGTGTTAGATCTCTGCGGCAACCATCAATTAAAGTAAGGAAATATTGTTTAGGAATGCAAAATCTATCTATTATTGCCTTGAATGTAAGCATTGCAGGATTCCTTAAATTCCCTTCATAAATCTTTTCTATTTCGTTTTCCCACCAATTCAATCTGTGGTATTTTAGCTTGATACTCGGTTCGTTATTTCCAGTTGCATCAACAATATTATCAATATAATTACAAAAAGCATAAATTGAATTAATGGCATTTCGTTCTTCTTTGGGCAAAAATGAAAATGAGTATAAAAAGTTTGAAGTTTCCACTTGTGGTGGGCGAACATTCTCATAATTTGCTAATTCTATATGCGTTATGCTATTCATTAAAATAATCTGTGTCTGATAATTGTATTAATCATTATCGGTAAAAAATCAAATAATTTCAATTTAGGTCTAATCTTAATCAAATTAAACGATAAATCCTTTGACTTATTCAAAATCCTATTACCACTTTCAAGAGTAAATGCAATTTCTAATCTTAATCTAAAGGTCTTGAGACGATTGATTAGCCCAAATCCTTCACAAAATATTTTTTCTGTTTTATTAATAACTTGTTCAATACAATTTTTCAATTTACTCGAATTTTTCGCATCAAACAAATTTTCCTTTGTTAAATCATTATTTTCAAGGTAATCTAAAGGTATATAACATCGCCCTTTGGGTATATCTATAGATAAATCCTGCAAAAAATTTATAATTTGCAAACCAGTGCATATTTTTTCTGAAAAGAAAATAGTATCATCATTATAATCATCAAATAGTCTTAAAATTAATTCACCGATTGGATTTGCTGAATAGTAGCAATAATTCAGCAAGTCATCGAAATTTTGTGGATGCTTAAATTCGATATCCATTTTGAATGCAGTCAATAATCTATTGAACAAATCAATCGGTATTTGCTTTTCATTTATTGCAACCTTCAAGCCGATAAATACTGGATTACGAATGACCATTTTATTTTCTACGAGAATTGCAAGCAGATTTGACATATCTTCGAGAACATTTATTCGTTTGTCTTTGCCAATATCAATAAGCTCATCAGATATATCATCAGCGATTCGGGCGAATGCATAGATAGGATAAATCAATTGTCTGATTTTTTGTGGAAGTAAAATGGAAGCTACAGGAAAATTTTCGTAGTGTTTTACGGTTAATTCTCTACAAAATTTAGTAGCTTCGCAGATATCATTGACCGCGAATTTGCCACCATTTGCTGTTGTAAGCTCAAATAATTCATCAGGACTTAATTTCATTGGAAATTCTATCAAAATAAAAAAGCGAAGAATTTTTTTTCATCAAAATTCTTCGCAGGCAAATAAATAATTGATTTATCAATAATCTTTGTACCAAATATGTCGGTTATCTTTGATATCAGCTTGTTCTTTCAATTTATTATACCATTGATAATAAGCCGATTGCCTTAGGGTTTGTATTTGATTTTTACGAAATGATTTAATATCTTCATCTATTTTATCAATTTGTGGTTCAATTCTTTCAATTACTTGTACGATAAAGTAATTTCTATCGCCGCGTATTGGTTTTGAGATTTGATTAATAGGTATGGAAAAAACTATCTCTGAAAATTGGAATTGCTGTCCATATCCAGGAACCATTCCGTCATTGCGTAAATCCTCTCCTGTTCTGAGTGTTATTCCTGGTATGATGGTTTCGACCATACTTAAATCTTCTAACGTTGATACTTTATTATATATTTCATCAACTCTAGTTTTTAAAGCATCGAGTTTTTTAATTACCATCAATTTAGTCCTAATTTCGTCTTGAACATCTTCCAAAGGTTTTGTTCCCGCTTTTCGACTCTCTGCAACTTGAGCTATAACAAGGCCTAAATTTTCAATCTCAATTGGTTCGAGCACCTCACCTTTGTCTTTCTCAAAAGCTAAATCAGTTAAATATTGTGATCCGAGGATTGGCCTGTTCTTTTCGAAAAATGCAGTTTCGATAGCATTTTGATTAATCCTATTTGCTAATGTATCGAAATTGATTCCATCTTCTATTTGGTTTTTAAAAGAAATAGCTTCTCGTCTTATCATATTTCTAGTTTGGGTTGAAGTTCGAGTATCTATTTTAATCTCGCTATATTGTATCTCATCAGAAGTTCTGTCCACTACTTTGATGATATGATAACCGAAATCGGTTTCGACGAGCCCAACAATTTGCCCAACAGGAGCTGAAAAAGCAGCATTTTCAAATTCCTTGACCATTCTACCGCGCTCGAAATACCCAAGATCACCACCCCTCATCGCTGATGAGCGATCGGATGAGTACTGTTTTGCTAATAATGCAAAATCTTCGCCAGAACGTGCTCTTTGTAATATTTTCTCGGCTTCTTTCTTAGCGCTATCTTTGTTGAAACCGAAATCTACGAGAATATGACTTGCTTTGACAACTTCTTGCGAACCTTCTCGCCTATCGTCAATCCTGAAAAAATACACACCATCGCTTAATTGCATAGGTCCAACAACATCGCGATTTTTTATACTACCAATTGTGTTCAAAACCTCTGGTCTTATATCTTTTGATAAAGTAAAGGGGTATGATATACCGCCAAAATGTTCTAAATTGGCTTCAAATATGCTATCCTTTTCTTTGGGAGTAGTTGCTTTTTCTAATGCTTCGCTTATTAGTTCTATTCTCTTGTTCGATCTCAATGAATCATCAGAAGATGGGATTATTGGAAATGATATATATTTAATTTTTCTGCTGGGTTTTTGTTTGTAATATTTCTTGACCTTTTCGTAATATGATTTAATCTCATCATCAGCAATCTGAATTTGTTCATCAGGAATATCATTAATATCCAAGGCAATATATTTTACGTTTGCAGTGCTATTTTCAGCAATATATTTTTGTCTTAAATATGTCGGCGATAAAATACTTTCAACAATTCCAACAGTAGCAATCAATCTTTCATTGAGCTTTTGGGTTCGTAAATAATCTGTGATAATAATTAAATCATTGCGAAAATCGTTAATTCGCTTTTCCTTTTCTTCAGCAGGGATTTGATCTGGGTTAGGATATATGTAGCGAGGTAAATTTTCGGGGTGAATTATGACATCTAAATATAACGCTCTATTGAAAACTCCGGCAGTATCAGTAAATCCTCTTTTTAAGTATTCAGTGGGGTTATCAAGCAAAATATCAAGAAGTTCATCATCAGTTACATTTATGCCTGCTTTTTCAGCAGCTTGCCTGAGCAATACTTCTTCTATCATTTGTTCAAAAACTTGGTTTCGAATCGCTGCTTCGTTCACTTCATATTCAGAACCTTGCTGAGCTCTCTGTTGTTCAACTTGTGCCTGAACTTTTTTATAAAATTCAGAATATAATATTTTTTCACCATTAACTATGGCAATTGGTGTCTTGGCTGGATCTTGCATAGTCTGGCGAAATACATCCTCCGCACCAGAAGTAAACACAAAATATGCAATTAGCAAAACAGCTATAACTCCAAAAAAGTATGGTGAAATCTGACGTATTCGCTCAAAAGTCGGCATTGGAATTTCCTTAATGTTTTATTAATTCATTTTTTATTCAAACTTCAAATTTAAGCAGTTTAGCGTTTATTTCCAATTTTTATGATTATTTCGGTTGATTTATTTAGAAATTATTAGATTGCTTCACTTCAAAAAATATTAGAATTATATAAACGATTAAATACTATTATTTGTAACAGTAATGATATATCTTCTATGGTACTGAATAATTTATCAATAGATCTGCTCGATACAGGATTATTTGCCCTTGATGGAGGTGCTATGTTCGGTGTTGTGCCTAAGGTAATATGGGCAAAAGCATATCATAGAGGAGACGAATTAAATAGAATCCCGCTATCCGCAAGACCTATGCTTATAAGAACCGAAAAGCACAATATTCTTATTGATACGGGCAATGGCACAAAAGTAAACGAAAAAATGAAGAAAATCTACTCGATTGACTATGAAAAATCTGACATTGAGAAAGAACTGCATAAATTCAATCTTATAGCTGATGATATAGACTATGTAATATTTACACATTTGCACTTCGACCATTGCGGTGGTGCTACAAAAATCGTCAATAACAAAATTGTTCCAATTTTCCCAAATGCCAAGCATATTGTACAAAAAGATCAGCTTAATTGGGCTTTAAATCCAACAGAAAAAGATCGTGCATCGTTTATTAAGGAGAATTTCCTTCCTCTATTGTCCGATAATTTAATCGAAACAATTGATGGTCGAGGCGAAATTCTTCCTGATATCGAATTGATACCTGTTTTTGGGCATACAATGGCAATGCAACTAATCAAAATCAAAACAGATAATCAAACACTGCTTTATTGTGCTGATATTTGCCCGACTTCCGCTCATATAGGCATTCCATTTGTAATGGGTTATGATAATAATCCGCTTTTAACAATCGAAGAGAAAAAAAAGATTTTACCACAAGCTTACGAAGAAAAATGGACTTTGGTTTTCGAGCACGATGCCTTCAAGCAAGCAGGAAAGCTTAAATCAGATGAAAAAGGGTTCAGTATAGCAGAAGAAATTGTTATTACTGAGAGTTTATCCAAATGAATAGTAATGAAATGTCTCTTTTCTCATTAATTGATATTAACGGCAAAAAGTATATAAAAATCTGCCCATCAAAAGAAATATTCGAACGAAAAGGCAAACGAT
>JBBISM010000060.1:0-2925 GCA_037441245.1 Ignavibacteria bacterium
TAACGAATTCCAAAGATTATTTAAAATCATCAAAAAAAGACATAAATAACGACAACAAAGCAGTCCTGATAGGTAATGTTGATTTTAATATACCTTTGAAAGCAATCAATCCAGCGATTATTGAATTGAAAGACATTAAATCAGCTTCACAAAGACCCATAACATTTAATGAATTGACACATACGAAAATTGAAATCGAAAAAATATCCGATTTGATTAAAGCAAATAAATGGGTGATTCAAATCTATATGGGCAAGGACGCCTCGGAAAATAATCTAAAAAATATAGATTCTCCAAAAATACTGCACATAGCAACACACGGATTTTTTCTTACAGATCTCGATTTAAAATATCGGAAAAGAGCTTTCGGTGTTGATATGGAATTAGCAGCAGAAAATCCACTTTTGCGTTCAGGTCTTCTATTTGCTGGCTGTGTTAATTCATTTTCTTCCAATATTAGTTATAGCGGTGTATTCGAAAACGGTATTTTATACGCTTATGAGGCTATGAATTTGAATTTAGATGACACTGATTTATTAGCGCTAAGTGCTTGTGAGACTGGTTTAGGAGAAATTAAAAATGGCGAAGGGGTTTATGGATTACAGAGAGCATTTATTGTTGCTGGTGTAAAAAATTTACTAATGTCACTATGGAAAATTGATGACCAAGCAACACAAGAATTGATGACTGAATTTTATGCTCAATTAGTTAAGAACAAGCAAATTAGCGAAGCCTTCTCAATAGCTCAAAAAAAATTAAAAGAAAAATACCAGAGTCCATATTATTGGGGTTCGTTTGTATTGATAGGTAATTAATTATCAAACAGATTTGGAAAATACTAATATTGTTAGTAATTTTGTTTTTTTTAATAAAGTATTAATTGAGAAAGAATATGGCAAAGACACATTCATTTGCAGACAAATTAAAGAAGAAAAAAGATACCGATAAGATAACAGTCAAAGTTATCAAATGGTATAAATCAGAGCAACGTGGAACAATGCGAACATTAGAACGCTTTGTTCAAATTAAAGATATAAATGAAGTAGATAAAATCGACATATCATTATAGGTGACAAAATGAAAAAAGGAATACATCCCTATTATCACACAGTTGAAATAGTTATGACCGATGGTACAAAATTTCTAACCCGCTCTTGCTATAAATCCGATAAGATGGTACTCGAGATAGATTCCAAATCGCATCCGTTTTTTACAGGTAAACAAGTATTAGTTGACACAGCAGGGCGCGTTGACCGATTTAATAAACGATTACAAAAATCTCAAGAAATGAAAGGTACAAGGAGGAAATAATGAACTCGATTTACCCTATGCAAACTAGTGCGACTGCAAAACAAAATAAGAAAATAATCAAGAAGAAAAATAATCCACTCAAAAGTTCACGTGTAATTGATTATCTTGATCCCAAATTTCTATCTCGATTTACTAATGACCAAGGTAAAATCCTGCCAAGACGAATAACTGGGGTGAATGCCTACCAGCAGCGTCAACTTGCAAAAGCAATTAAATTTGCCAGACATTTAGCCCTTATTCCATTTGTAGCTCAAGATATAAATTAAGTCTATCTATATAATTTCCAATCAAGCAATAGAAAAATAATTCTATTGCTTTTTTGAAACTGATTGTTCGTATTGCATAATCCTGCACTCAAGCGGGCGATTAGGATTTCCTGAAAAATAGCCTTTCAATAATACGAGATATTTCCTGTTTTTTTCGAATTTATACTCGTCATTAATTGCTATCAAACTATCATTGACTATATTAATTGCTTTTATACTAAACTTAGATGGGGATAGTTGCTTGAATTCAGTATAAGAACCATAAGTCATTATACTTGTTATCATACTATCATTAACTGAAAATCTTACTGCTCCGGTATTTACTGCAGTATGAACAAATCTAACCAAAGCAAAATTTGACTCATAACCACTAATACTATCATAAAGAAAAATCTCGCGAATTCTATTACCTGCTCCAAAGAAAATCATTGTATAATAAGAATCCTTGCTTAATTCGATAATCTGTCGGTAAATAATATTACCGTTAATATTTTTTAATACCAGATTATCCATAACTGCTAATTTGTTATATAGAAGAAAATCGTTAGAATAATTGAGATTGCTATATATATTGAAGCTCGTAACTATATTCAAACTTCCAATATCAGGCAAGGAATGGATAAATGCTACTGAAGATGAATTTTGTGGGTCAATAACCTTTGGAGTATCCAAACCTGGAACGCATTCACAACCTATCAGAAGATATAGTACTATAATCATTACCAAAGAGTAATTTAAGAGCTTATTTCTGATTTTATACATTAGAAATTGAAACTTAGCCCGTAAATTAAGCCATATTTACCACTATTTAGTATTTTGCCATCAACATTATAAAATAACATCGCTGCTTCATAGCCAGCAAAAATCGAGAACTCATTGATCGGTTTGAATACCAATCCAACCTGCGGTCGAATTATTGGTCCAATAGTTGTATAGCACAATTCTAATTGTGTATATGGGTATAAAGTCTTTTCGATTCCTAAATCTTGTAAACTTAACTTATAACCAGCACCAATCCAGAATATTCTTGGATTTTGATAATATTTTCCCAAATTTTTGTGGTCAAATATCTGAGGATAGCGTTCAATCCCAAATTCAAGACCTATTGCCTGATTCTCATCGAGATTGTAATATATTGCAATTGCATATTGATCGGTAATATTTTGACTGTTATTTCTTTCGATTATTTCTGTTACATTATCATCGAATTTAATTGCATTGGTAGAAGCAAGCTGACGGAATCTAAGTTCAAATTTATTATTAAATGAATTATCCAATAAAACAATCATTCCATCGCTTGATATATTTTGATTACCGATTATCAAATTGCTGTTTGAGATAGCTCTTT
>JBBISM010000060.1:2935-4225 GCA_037441245.1 Ignavibacteria bacterium
GATTCAAAGTATTATCTTTGAAATCACTATGCATACTTGCAACAGTAGGGTTATTTACAATTTGCGATGTTAGAATCATATTTTCATCAGTGTTATTGAAGACATTATCAATTTCTTCGGAATATTGATTTGCAGATTTGCTCGATTTATTATCATTCTTTTGCAATATTTTGATATCGGTTTGATTCATTGAGGCATTAGCTAATTGATTATTTTTATCATTTGAATTGTTTAGATTATCTTCATTATCCTTATACTTTATCACATCATCATCTGAAATCGAAGAAATCACTGGTATTTGGGATAAATTGTTCTCATTCCCGATAAAAATTGATGCAATATCATTAGAATATCGAAATATTCCGATAGTGATAGTAAAAGTTAATAATATTGTTAATATAATTGGAAGAATTTTTTGAATTGAACTTTTCCAACCGGAAGAAGTTTGATTATTATGAATTTTTTCAAGGGTTAATGGAACCCCCAATGTCTTGAAAATTCTGTTTCCAATTTCAACTGGTGGTAAAATGGAATTCATATCTGCTTGTGAAATTAGATGAATTTTTAATTGATGATCAAATTCAGAACGCAAAGCTTGGTCTTTGCTTATTTGAGCAAAGAGAGCTTCTTTTTGGGGTTCTGTTAACTCTCCATCTAAATAATTGTGAATTAATTGTTCGTAGCTCATAATCTATACCTTTTTTATTTTGATAATTCATCCAAAATGGGTTCAAGAATCTCTTTAATTTTCTCTTTTGCTCTCCATACCCTATTTTTTAGGGTAGCGACAGAAACTCCTGTAATATCGGAAATCTCCTTATAAGATAATCCTTGATATAACCTTAGAATAAACGCCTCTCGATAATCAAATTCAAGGCATTCTAATGCATTTGCAATCAAATTAAGCAATTCTTTCTGTTCATAACTTCTATCATTGGAAATTAAGACCAATTCATCAAAATTTACATCATCTACTTGGGTCCTATTATAATTTAGATGAAGATTTCGGGTAATTTTTATTAAATACTTCAGAAAATTATCTATATGGTCTAAATGGTCAATGGAATAAAATAATTTTAAGAATGTTTCTTGAAATATATCATTAGCATCATCAACATTTCCTCTTAATCGCAAGCAGTAAGAATATACTCGGTGTGAATATCGTGAATATATTTCAGCAAAAGCCAGTTGTCGCTCTGCTTGTGTCCCATTCATTTTTTCGAAGAGTTGAATATCGCTATATTTTCGATATTCTTTATTCATATTACCTTACCAAAAATATCCTCTTAA
>JBBISM010000060.1:4264-7501 GCA_037441245.1 Ignavibacteria bacterium
ATTATTAATCATAATCAATGATGCTTTGTAGCCTTGGTCATCAAATTTGAAATAATTGTTATATAAGATTTTTTTCCCATCGTTCGACCATTCAGGATATTTATTTACCTCCATATCTGTGTTGAAAGTAATTTGTCTAAATTCGGGATTTTCAATACTCAAATTCCTAACAAAAATTTCACCGCTTTTAGAGACAAAAGCAAAATATTTACCTTCAGGATCGTATGTGGGCATCTCAGAGCCAATAGCACTATCAATAACGTATGTTTTTTCTTCAGTATCGCTGATTAAATTATTTGTATAAACAACATCTTTGCTACTAAATCTCAGGGCGTATATAATTCTATAATCTTTTTTCGACCAATCAACTCTCATAATTCCACTAAAATTACTAAGCCCTTGCGAGTATTGTTTTGAAAAAATTTCCTTTCTATTTTCGCTATTGAAAACTTTTACAAAGAAACTTGAATTATCATCGGCTTTTTCAAAAAAAGCAAAAAATTTACCATCATAAGAATAGGAAGGCAGTGTTTCTTCTACCAACTTGAGTGTAATCCTATAAACAGTTTGCCCTTTATTATCAACCATATATAAAACATTTCTGCCACCAACAAATAGGGTGGAATTTCCTATTGGAGATATAACGGGATAAGTAATCGAACCCTCAGGAATCTCTAATTATAAGCCCATCGTTTGTCCCATCAACACTACAAATTCTCAATTCATTGCCTTCACTTGTGAATCTAAAATAGACAATCCTTCCATTAATTGAAGGCTTTGAGTACATAACGCCGTTAGTTACTACTTCCCTTAAATTTGTTCCAGATGGAGATATGGAATAAATATGTGGAATATCTTTTGCCAATGGCATAGCTGTAAAAAATATATCTCCCTCTTTAGGATTTCCGCCGCTATCATAATAAGTACATACGTCGCAACCAAATAAGATGACCAAAACTACTTGACAAAGAACTATCGGTATAATATATCGTCTTGAATTTAAATGACTTATATCATCAGTAAAATCATTCCTTCTGTCAATTTCTGTTGCGTTATTAAACAATTTATAAATCACGCACTTTCTATAATATAATAGACACATTAAATTGAAAAACGTCTCAAAATTTTTTTATTTTTTTAAATAAAAGTATATTTTTTTTAATAATGATATCAATTTGACATTATGCACTCTAATTATTTCAATGTTTTCATTCAATAAAATAGAATGAATAAACGCAGTAGCAATATCTCTTTCAGCTGGTTCCGATATATCTGTAATATCTACAATGAAGGATTTTCGGGAAATTCCAAGTAATAAAGGAACATCTAACTCTTTAAATTTGGCTATATTTTTTAACAATTCAACATTATGCTCGAATGTTTTACCGAACCCAACCCCAACATCAGCAATTATTTCCTTAACTCCAAAACTTCTTGCTAAGTTGATTTTATCTTTTATTATATCATATACTTCTTGAACAACATTATTATAGAAAGGATTCTTCTGCATCGTTCTTGGATTCCCTTGAATATGCATTATAATCAAGGGGCAATTATACCTTGAAGATAATTCAGCTAACCTTTCGTCATTATTTAAACCACTAATATCATTAATGATATTAGCACCGCATTCAATTGCTAACTTCGCAACTTCGTATTTTGTTGTATCAATCGAAATTTTTATTTCTTTATTTTGCTTTCTAATTTCGTTAATTATAGGTATTACTCTATCAATTTCTTCGACGAGTGATACTTCCTTTGCCCCTGGTCGAGAGCTTTCGCCACCAATGTCAATAATATCAGCACCATCTTCAATCATCTCAAGACAATGCTCAATTGCGTGATTTTTATCAAGAAATTTGCCGCCATCAGAAAATGAATCGGGCGTTACATTCAATATTCCCATTATCTCAGGAAAATTTTGCATCAATTATAACTCTTATTATTTTCCATATCCAAAAATAATAAATAAAATGCCCTGTTGTATAGTGGATTTGCAAAATTTGCTATTTTTTATTCCCGATTTAAATAAAAAAAAGAGAAGGCGGTCTAACCTTCTCATTGTGATTAATCTAGATTCTTAATAAAGTGGCTTAGCTTTTATTTAACAACCTAAATTTCTGAGTGCAAAATCCCAATTGACGATTTCCCAAAATCTATCTATAAATTGAGGTCTAGCATTTCTATAATCAATATAATAGGCGTGTTCCCAAACATCAAGAGTAATCAGTGGTGTTTTTCCTTCAGTGATGGGAGTTCCAGCATTACTTGTTTGCTCGATAGAAAGCGAACCATCAGAATTTTTGACGAGCCAAGTCCATCCAGAACCGAACAAAGTAGTTGCAGCTTTTGAGAATTGATTCTTGAATTCGTCAAAAGAGTTATAATATTTATTGATTTCTTCATATAATTTACCTGAAGGAGTGCCGCCACCATTCGGACTCATTGAATTCCAGAAAAAAGTATGATTCCAATGCTGTGCTGAATTATTGAATATACCACCACTTGACTTCTTTATTATTTCTTCAAGCGTGAGATTCTCAAATTCGGTTCCAACAATCAGATTATTTAAATTGTTGACATAAGTTTGGTGATGTTTGCCATAGTGATAATCAAAAGTCTCTTCCGAAATAATTGGTTTTAAAGCATCTTTCGGAAATGGTAGTTCTGGCAATTGAAAGCTCATAATTAATACCCCCTATATTAGTTAGAAAAAAAATTGTGAATTATAATTTATCCGCTGCATCCGCAAGAACTAAAACTATTAGGATTGATGAAAACAAATCCGCTACCTTCAGGTCCGTCTGTATAATCGAGAGTTACACCCATAAGATAGAATATACTTTTATCATCAATCACTAATTTAATGTCTTTTACATTGATGATTCTGTCATACTCGGTAATATCTTTATCAAATCCTAAAGCATAGGATATTCCCGAGCAACCGCCAGGTCGAGTTCCTAATCTTAATGCAAATTCTTCGCCGATTTGATGTTCAAGACGTACATTATTAATCACTTCAATAGCTTTATTTGTGATAATAACATAATCGTTCTCATCGGCTCCTTTTACACCGGTGTTGATTTTCACAACATCAGTTTCTTCAAAAGTTTCAGTCATAATTGATCTCCTAGTAATTTAAAAATTAATCATCATAATTAACGATGACGTTATCTGTCAATGGATGTGATTGGCAAGTTAGTATATATCCCATTTCAATTTCCTCATCAGTCAGAG
>JBBISM010000060.1:7511-12295 GCA_037441245.1 Ignavibacteria bacterium
CTTTCATCCATATGAACCTTGCCTGATATTAATTTTGCCCTACAAGTAGAACAAGCACCAATTTGACAACTGAAAGGCGGATCATAACCTTGTCGCATAGCTGATGTTAAAATTGTTTCATCTGGTTCGACCTTTATGATAAAATCCTCTCCATAAAGTTTAACTTGCACTTTCTTTGTAATAATAGTCGAATTATCAGGTTCAATATTTAAGTTTTCTGCTATCATTTCTTCATTTATGAAATTAGTGAATAACTCTTTATGAATCTTATTTTTCGGAACTTTTAGTTCGCTTAGTCCATTTTCGATAGATTGCATCATTTCAGGCACTCCACAAAGAAAATATTCAGCATTTTGAATGTTATTGACAATGAATTTTCTCAATAAGTTGTTAGCTTCATCTTTATCTATTCTGCCATAATATTCATAATTATTATATTCTTCGCTAGTGAATATATAAATTATCTGAAATCTATTGCTATAAAGCTCGCTCAGTTTATTAAGCTCTTTCTGAAATATAACACTTTTTTCTGATTGATTTGAATAAAATAGTGTTAATAAACTTTTATTTTCAAAGTGCAATATTGATTTAATTATTGAGAATAAAGGTGTGATTCCACTACCTCCAGCGAAAAAGAAATATTCCCTTTGTGAATCAATTGAAATATCAATTATAAAATTACCCTTTGGCGGCATTACTTCGACCGTATCACCGACTATAATTGTATCATTTATGAAGTGCGAAACAAATCCATTTTTTACTTTTTTGATAGTAATTGCTAATTCTGAATCTATATTCGGACTTGTTGAAATTGAATACGACCTAGTGTAGTTTTCTTCGTTGATTTTGAATTTCAATGTCAGATATTGACCAGGTTTATATTTAAAAAGTTTTTGATGTTCTTGCGGTATGTCAAAATACAAAGTCATTGCATCATCAGTTTCCCGATTTATTCGAGAAATTGTGAGAGTATAGAACTTATTTTCAGCTGGAATATTCGTCATACTATAAAAACCCTAATTCTAACTTAGCAACTTCACTCATCATACTTTTATCCCAGGGTGGATCGAAAGTCAGTAAGACTTTAACATCTTTAACTCCTAATATTTGCTTAACTTTTTCCTCTACCTGCCGAGGCAAACCACCAGCTTCAGGACAATTCGGAGCAGTAAGAGTCATAAGAATCACAACTTCCGCTAAACTTGTGATACTTATATCATAAATCAAGCCAAGCTCATAAATGCTGACTGGTATTTCAGGGTCGTATATCTGTTTAATTGTAGATATAACCTTTTCTTCTAATTGTTTTATATTGATTTCTGTATCCATTTATTATTCGGTGCTTGTTGTTGATTCATTCTTTTCCAATGCATCCATCATAGTATGCCAGGGTAAACTTGCACATTTTATTCGAGCAGGAAATTCCCTTACTCCATAAAAAACAGCGAGTTTACCTAAATCTATTACATCTATTTCACTTTCTGTATCGGAAGTAACTACATTGTGAAATTTCTCGAATAGTCCTTTAGCTTCATCTATTGTTTTGCCTTTCAAAATAGTTGTCATTATCGAACTGGATGCTTTTGATATAGCGCATCCAGAACCATAAAATTTAACATCTTGTATTTTCCCATCATCAATTACAAGATAAATGTCAATTTTATCACCACAGAGGGGGTTATGACCTTGGGCAATATTAGTTGCATTATTGAGTTTACCGTAATTTCTCGGTTCTTTGTTATGGTCAAGTATCATTTGCTGATATAATTCTTTAATTTCATCCATATCTATCCTAAGAAAACATTTGAATCACTTTTTGTAATGAGGTTGCAAGCTGTTCGACTTCATCTTTTGTATTATAAAAACAAAATGAGGCTCTCGAAGTTGCTGGAACTCCAAAATGCCTCATAACTGGCTCAGTGCAATGATGACCAGTGCGTATGGCAATACCATCCATATCAACTATTGTTCCTATATCGTGGGGGTGAATATCATTTATAACAAATGAAATAACGCTTGCTTTATTTTTGGCTGTACCAATAATTCTCAATCCCTTTATTTCGCTTAATAATTCTGTAGCATAACTTAATAGATGTGTTTCATAATTGATTATATCTTCAATAGCAACACTTTCGAAATATTTGATTGCTTCAGCTAATCCTATCGCACCAACGATGTTAGGAGTACCAGCTTCATATTTATATGGTAAATCATTAAAAATCGTTTTTTCGAAGTTGACCGACTTAATCATATCCCCACCGCCTTGATATGGTGGCATATCATCTAGAAGAATTTTTTTCCCGTATAAAACTCCGATTCCCGTCGGTCCGAAAATTTTATGCCCAGAAAAGACGAAAAAATCGCAATCGAGTTTTCTGACGTCAATTTTTAAATGCTGAATTGATTGAGCTCCATCGAGCAGGACAGGAATTCCATAAGAATGAGCAATTTGGATTATCTCTTCGATGGGATTTATCGTTCCGAGTGAATTTGATATATGAACTACCGATATTAATTTAGTCTTTGTAGTAATCAATTTTACTAAATCCTCGAGAATTAATTCGCCATTTTCATCAATCGGCAAAACCTTCAATTTTAAATTCTTCTCTTCGGCTAAGATTTGCCAGGGAACAATATTGGAGTGATGCTCCATTTCTGTTAGTATTATCTCATCGCCTTCTTTGAAATTTTTTCGCCCATAGGTTTGAGCAATTAAGTTAATTCCTTCAGTTGTCCCCCGAAGAAAAATAATTTCTTCATCATATTGAGAATTTATAAACTTTCGGATTGATTTGCGAGCAATTTCATATTTACGAGTCGCAAATTCGCTTAGATAATGCACACCCCTATGTATATTGCTGTTATAAGTAGCATAGTAATTACTAACATTATGAATAACAATTTGGGGCTTTTGCGTAGTTGCAGCATTATCAAGGTATATAAGTGGTTTGCCTCGCACTAATGTACTGAGTATTGGGAAATCTTCCCTGATTTTATTAACATCAAAACCAATAACTTTTATTTCTTGAATTGGTTTTTTGTCTCGTATGACTATTCCATGTCTCATTGTGAATTTGAATTTTAAACTGTAACTTCGAAATTTAGTAATTTGCCTAAATCATCTTCAATGATATTTACGAATTTCTCATTCTGTATTTTATTTATTATATCATAAGTATAAGCTTTCAAAAGCAAGTTTTTAGCTTTCAATTCGCTTATTCCACGTGAAAGCAAATAAAATAATGCTTCCTTATCAATTGAACCAACTGTTGCACCGTGACTACATTTAACATCATCAGCATATATTTCCAATTGTGGTTTTGTATTGATTGTACTATTCCCAGTAAGCAATATATTTTTATTTGATTGGTATGCATTCGTTTTTTGAGCATCTGGCTTAACAATGATTTTCCCATTAAATACACAGAGGGAATGTTCATCAATAATACCTTTATAAAATTCATCACTTTGGCAATTTGGAACTCTATGCTCGACTAATGTGTGGTTATCAATAAATGAACGACCTTTTCCAACATACAATCCATAAAAGCGTGCTTCGGAATATTCTCCTATTAATCTAACATTCAAATCGTTTCGGGTATATCCTTTGCTTAAAGTGATCGTATCGCTTACCAGTTTTGAATTCATTGATTGATTAATATCAGTTTCTGTAATCGAAATTGTATTGTTGTCTTCATTTTGATATATCAATAAGTTCAAAAAGGCATTTTCATCAAGCATCACCTCAGTAACACGGCTATTTAAGACTTTCGATAGGTTATTCGAAAAATTATATTCAATTAGATTCAGAGAGCTACCCTCAGATAAATTAACGAGATTTCTTGTACTTGTAATTATATTTTTTTCGTCGCTTATTGTGATGTTGAATAGTACCAAGGGCTCTGATGTTTTGTAGTTTTTATGTACATTGATAATTATACCATATTTTACAATTGACGTATTTAATAAAGTGAATGGGTTATTTTTGTCGGTTAAACTATCGAAGGTATCTATTGTCAGATGATTGATTTGTTCTGTATTGAATGTTAAATTCGAAATTTCAATATTTTTATCAATAATATGGCTATAGTCTTCTAAAAATTTACCGTTGAAACAGACTATATAATTAAAATCTGGAAACTTCACAAGTATATTTCTTATTATTGAATCAACCTTCTGTGGAATGGAATAGACATTTTCAATATTAAAATCTATCTTATTTAAAAATTGAACATTGGTATATTTCCAGTCTTCATTTTTTTTGGTTGGCAAACCTATATCAAGAAAGGAATTCAATGCTTGTTTTTTTATTTCACTTATATTATCATTTAAATCCCCATTCGAAGATTCAAGTAAATTCATAAGGGATTGTTTTGCTAATTCTGTTAAAATCATAGTTTGTCTATTAGAAAGATATTAATTAGATAAAATGTTCCCATTCTGTTTAACCCAATCATAACCATATTCTTCCAGGCGCAAAGCTAATTCTTTATCACCCGATTGAACTATTTTCCCTTTGTGCAATACGTGTACGAAATCTGGAATAATATAATTTAGAAGACGCTGATAATGAGTAATTACAATAATTGCATTATTTTCATTCCTAAGGGCATTGACTCCATTAGCAACAATTTTTAGAGCATCAATATCTAGACCAGAGTCGGTTTCGTCTAATATAGTCAATGTTGGTTCGAGCATAGCCATTTGAAAGATTTCGTTTCGTTTCTTTTCGCCGCCAGAGAAACCCTCATTAACAGAACGATTTAAATAATTCATATCAATTT
>JBBISM010000061.1:0-12282 GCA_037441245.1 Ignavibacteria bacterium
AAGGCGGGAAAGAATATAGTGCTGATACTGTAATTATAGCTACTGGTGCAATAGCAAAAACTTTACCAGATACTAAAGGTCATAATACTTATTGGGGTAGAGGAATATCCGCTTGTGCCACTTGCGATGGATTCTTTTACAAAAATAAAACTATTTTTGTTGTCGGTGGCGGTGATACTGCAATGGAAGAAGCTATCTATTTGACTAATTTTGGTAAATCAGTTGCAATTATCCATAGGCGCCAGGAATTTCGAGCTTCCAAAATTATGCTAGAGAGAGCAAAAAAGAATCCCAAAATCAGCTTCATTCTCGATTCCGTAGTTAATGAGTTTTTGGGAAAAGAAATGAATGGATTCCCAACCTTGACAGGTATAAACATTAAAAATACCAAAACAAGAGAAATAACTTACCATCAAGCAGACGGAGTATTTCTCGCTATTGGTCATATCCCTAATACCCAGGTTTTCAAAGATTGGATTGAAACTGAAAGCGACGGCTATATCATTACAAAGGGGAAATCAACTTATACCAATATTCCAGGTGTATTTGCTTGTGGTGATGTTCAGGACAAAATCTATCGCCAGGCGGTAACTGCAGCCGGCTCTGGATGTGCAGCTGCTATTGACGCCGAAAGATGGTTAGCCGAGCATAGCTAATCTTAATTCAAAACAATTTCGTGGCAAAATCAATCAATAAACCTGGAAAAATGCCAAAAAACAGTATTCCAAACCCAGCAATAGCCAGCGATATACCCGATAGACCTGTTTTTACTGAAGGGATATCTTCATTCGGTTCATTAAAATACATATAAATAATCAGCCCGATATAAAAATACATAGAAATAATTGAAGAAATAACGGCAACGACTGTTAACCAAAGGTAATTTGCTTCGATTGCTGCTACAAACAGATAGTATTTACCAAAAAATCCAGCCATTGGGGGGATGCCCGCCAACGAAAACATAAATAAAGCCATAAGCCCTGAAAGCAATGGATAATGTTTGCTTAAGCCTGAATAATCAGATAAATTCAAATATTTGAATGATTTTTTCTCAATTAAACCGATAATGATAAAAGCCCCAATTTGCATAAAGAGATAAATTGTTGCGTAAAAAACAATTCCAGCCCAGCCTCGAGGATTATTCGCTACAACCCCCATAAGTAAATAACCGGCGTGAGCTATCGAAGAATAGGCAAGCATTCTTTTAACATTTTTTTGGACAAGTGCAACAATATTTCCGACTAACATTGTTGAAGCAGAAATTACAGCTACAATAAAAATGAGAGTTTCGGAAGCTTTTGCAATTTCTGGTATTATTGAATTGAGATTGATTGTATTTTTAGAAATAATAATAAATGCAATCAAAGCAGCAGATTTCCCGGCAGTGCTCATAAATCCTGTGATTGGTGTTGGAGCTCCTTCGTAAACATCAGGTGCCCACAAATGAAATGGAAATGCAGCCACTTTAAATGCCAATCCGATTATTACCAATCCCAATCCAATTAATAGATATAATTGGTGAATATCTCCTGATAAAACTTTGCTGTTTATCAACGATAAATCCAACGTTCCGCAAGCACCATAAATTAAAGCCATTCCATAAACAAGAAATCCAGTAGCAAATGCACCAAGAAGAAAATACTTGAGTGCAGATTCGACCGAGCGTTCTTCGAAGCGGAAATAACCCGCTAAAATATAAAAAGCGATTGACATAGTTTCAATCCCAATAAAAAGCATCAATAGATTATTAGAATGCGAAATGAATATCATTCCAGTTATTGCAAATAAAATCAGCACATAATATTCTTTGTGCTCATATTCTTCTTGATGAAGATAATTTCTTGAAGCTAATATTGTTAATATACCCGCAAGGCAAAAGATTACATCAAAAAAAGCACTGTAACTGCCATATAATAACATATTAGCAAAAATCGAATCCACAGAAGTTGCTGATTTGATTGTTTCCTGTGGTATAAACATCGTATAAGCCGAAGCAATAGCAGTAATCACAAGAGAAATTAGCGAGAAATACATCACTGGTGCATTTCGATTACCAGTGAATACAATAAGCATCATTGCAATAATTGCAAAAGCTGAAATTAAAATTAGTGGTGAACTAAATATCCATTCCTGCATAATATATCGAATCTTAATAATTCATAATCTAATTTGTCATAATCATTATCATCTAATTTTGCTTCTTTAATAATTGGAAGGCTTTCCAATGGCTTGCCTTCTCTTAAATTATCGAGTTTGTTGACTAAAGAACGTGTTGAAGTCTCTGATATGGATAAAAATGTTTTCGGATATACTCCAATCCAAACAATAAATATAACTATCGGAACCAATGCAACCCATTCTCTACGAGAAATATCAGGCAAGTTTTTATTTAAAGGGTTAGTTATTTCTCCGAACATTACTTTTTGGAACATAAATAATAAATAACAAGCGGCAAAAATAACACCCGTAGCCCCGATAATTGTATAAATATAGGAATTAAGCACAGTTGATTTAAAAGCCCCGAGTAAAGTCAGATATTCACCAATAAATCCATTTAAACCAGGTAATCCGACAGATGCGAGCATAGCAATAGCAAACATCGCCGTAAATGCAGGCATCACCCTTGCCAATCCTCCGAATTCAACGATTTCACGAGTATGTCGCCGTTCATAGAGAATTCCAACGCAAAGGAATAGCATACCTGTCGAAAGCCCGTGATTTATCATCTGTATTATAGCTCCTTGTATTCCCTCATCTGTCATTGAGAAAATTCCTAAAACCACAAAGCCAAGGTGACTTACCGACGAAAATGCAACCAATCTTTTGACATCTGTTTGCACCATAGCCACCAACGCACCATAGACAATACCAATAACAGCAAGCCAGGAAATAATGGAAGCATACTCAAAAGATGCATTGGGGAATAAATCTAAATTAAATCTAATCAAGCCATAAGTTCCCATCTTCAGCAAAACGCCAGCCAATATAACAGAACCAGGAGTTGGTGCTTCTGTATGAGCATCTGCAAGCCAAGTATGCAATGGGAAAAGCGGAACTTTTATACAAAAAGATAAGGCAAAAGCTAAAAATAACCACTTTTGTATTTCAAGTGGGATTAAAATCGAAGCTTCTCGGATAAGTAAAAAGTTAGTAGTAAACGTTGGTAATAATAAATTGCTAGTACTAGATGACAAATCTGGATAAAATTTCATTAATTCAGGATTTTGTAATAGTATTTGGGGTGATTTCACTAATACATCATTGCCAATATAATAACCTAACCAAACTATTGCAACAAGCATAAATAACGAACCGACAACAGTAAATATGAAAAACTTAACTGCTGCATAGATTCTATTCTTACCGCCCCAAAGACCGATAATAAAATACATCGGTATCAAAATAATTTCCCAGAAAATATAGAAAAGGAATAAATCAAGCGCTACGAAAACACCAGTCATTCCAAATTGCAAGAGCATATACATTATATAGTATTCCTTTTCTCTCTTTTTGATAGCATCGAATGAAGCAATCAAAGCAATGGGTGAAATAAATGTTGTAAGCATTACAAGCATTAGCGACATTCCGTCGAGACCTATACGAAATCCTGCATCAAGAGATTTGACCCAAACTGTGTTTATAATAAATTGAAATCCATTATGGCTATTATCGAAACTTAGATAAAGAACTACTGATACTAAAAATGTGATTACAGAAAAAACGAGGCTTATAATCTTAATAGCTTGATTATTGCCTCGAGGTATGAATAATAATAAAATCGAGCAAATTAGCGGTAAAAATAATGTCAATAATAATGGAATCATAACTTAATCCTACTTCCCAAAATTCATCGCATCAAAGTTTAAATAGATAATAATAATAATGAAATAATGATAATTATCCCAAAAACCATAATTAAAGCATAATTTTGAGCAATCCCAGATTGCATTTTTCTGATAAATTCTCCAAATCCAATAGTTACTTTAGCTAAACCATTAACAAAACCATCAATTATCTTATCGTCAGTAATCTTCCATAGAAAGCCTTTAGAAATATCGTTTATAGGATCAATTATTATTTTAAAATAAAATTCATCGAGTAAATACTTTTTGAAAAGTAAATTGTATATGCCTTTGAATTTTTCAGCTATTAATTTTGGTTTTTCCCAGTCAGTTTTATACCACTTATAAGCAACCGCGATACCTGTTATAGCAATCAAAACAGAAATAATCATCAGGATATATTCCTCAATATGAATCGCATGATGTTCTGGACGCCCCAAAATTAAGTTTGCATCCGAAAAAATTGGTGCGAGCCAATTCTCAATCCAATTTGGATGGTCGCTAAACCAAAAACCCAACACATAGGGAATCCCCAAGAATCCACCGAATGCAGAAAGAATAGACAATATGATAAGTGGAATAGTCATTACTCTCGGGCTTTCGTGTGGATGAATTTTGTGATGGTCGAAACGTTCTCCACTATGAAAAACAAGCATAAGCAGGCGGGTCATATAAAATGCTGTACATAAAGCGGTAATAGCACCTATCAGCCACAACCACCAATTGCCTTCACTAAATGCAAACCATAAAATTTCATCCTTAGAGAAAAATCCAGCAAAAAAAGGAATACCTGCGATAGCGAGAGTTGCAACAGCGAATGTCCTGTATGTTATTGGCATATATTTAGCTAATCCCCCCATCTTCTTAATATCTTGCTCCTCGTGCATACCGTGTATGACAGCCCCAGCGGCAAGGAATAAAAGTCCTTTGAAAAAAGCGTGTGTCATTACGTGAAACACCCCAGCTGTGAAAGCTCCAACTCCAAGAGCTAAGAACATATAACCCAACTGACTAACCGTCGAATAAGCAAGCACTTTCTTAAAGTCATTTTGAACTATACCAATTGTTGCAGCAAATATTGCGGTAAATGCTCCGACAATAGCAACAACTTCCATTGTTACGGGTGACATTGCAAATAGCACTGAATTACGAGCAACTAAATATATACCTGCCGTTACCATCGTTGCTGCGTGTATTAATGCAGAAACAGGAGTGGGACCTGCCATTGCATCGGGAAGCCACACAGCAAGCGGTATTTGAGCTGACTTACCCGTGCAACCCAAGAACATTAGCAACGCAATCGCTGTGATTACGCCTGTGCCATAAAAAGCAGTCTGATTTTCGGATAATTCATTCAAATAGCCAGTATATTCAAGTGTTCCAAAATTGACAAACACAAGAAACATCGCAATTAGAAATCCCAAGTCTCCTATTCGATTGACTATAAAAGCCTTATTCCCAGCATCTCCTGTCCAAGTTATCCTTGTACCCTCGAATTTTCGGTCATACCAATAACCTATAAGCAAATAAGAACAAACACCAACCCCTTCCCAACCAAGAAATGTAAGCAATAAATTACTTGAAAGGACTAAATTCAGCATCATAAAAATGAAAAGGTTCAAATATGCAAAGAATCTATAAAAGCTTCTATCATTATGCATATAACCAATGGAATAGACGTGGATTAGAAAACCGACACCGGTTACAATCAATGAATACAGGATTGATAGGTTGTCTATCTGATAAGATATTGAGGCGGTGAATGAGCCAGCGGCGATCCATTCGTAAACTGTGATTATTACGGGTAGCTCGATTGGATTGCTGAGCAAATTAATAAATATCAGAGAAGTGATTACTAATGAGATAAATACAACTCCACTGCCGATTATACCAATTAATGTCTCTTTCTTTAAATACTTTCCGAAAATTCCTAATATCAAAAAACCAACAAGTGGCATCAAGGGAACAAGCACAATCCAATTATGCATAACTTATACCAGATTTTCTCTCAATTGTCAATTAAAAAAAATATTTATTCAATCAATTATTAAATTATTCAAAAAATAATTTTGTCAAATTACAAAAGACAAACGTATTAAAAAAAGTAAAATATGCTTGTATTTGTATTTTAGTATAGAATTTGGATTTTACATAAGAAGAAATTTCTTCCGGTAAAATTGTATCATTGACTCAAAATTGGGAATAATATGGGCTAATAAAATTAAAGAACAACACTTGTGTGGGATTATCATTTAATTATTCAGTAATGACAGATAAAATTGCTCACCAATAATTTGAATTAACTATTGGCTAAAGAATTAACATAAATCTACTTTCTCGGCTTTAAATTTAAAATATCAATTTGTTTCTATCAAAATTAATGCTCGTATTATGATAATTTTTCTTAATTTTGTAATCAAACAATGGTTATGCTTATATATTTTATACTGCACAAATGATAGAGTTGATAAGATATAGCCGGCCTTATAAAATGTCAAATCCACAGGAGATAGAAGCGCCCGATATTGATGTTATTGACGGTGTTAAATATTCTGCTAAGGTAATACTTTTCAACGACGAATGGCATACTTTCGACGAGGTCATTAATCAACTTATTAAAGCTATCAATTGTTCAAAATCAAGAGCAGAAGAATTAACCTGGGAGGTTCATAATAAAGGTAAAAGTTGCGTTTACGAGGGAGATTTATCGGATTGCCTAAGGGTTAGTTCTGTACTTGAAGAAATAGCACTTCATACACAAATTGAATATTAATCGTCCGATTTATTGTTTTTATCCGTCAATTGCTTGAATTTATTATTTTCGGATTCCGGCTCGAATTCAAGATTAATTATTGTTTTTTCACCACATTTGCATAAAATTTCAATTGAATTGATATTGCCATCGGTATCGTAATTAGTCAGAATAGTTGTTCGCTGATGTTTGTCAATAATATTATCCTGAATAGTTACTTTTTGATTCCGTTCAATTAATAACTCCTTGGGGAAATAACTGCCCGCTGGCATCTTTGTCGAAACACCAGAAATTTTTGGTACTTCGAGAAAATCTTGAAATTCTTCAGATAAGTTATTACTCTGATAAATTTTAAATTCGGCTTCGTTTATATTATCATTTAGATTTCTAATTTCAAGATTCTGGTTATTATCAATTTGTGAGGCATATTTTTGAGCAAAGTCTTTATTTTTTTTATCCTGAGCAGATTTCTCCAAATCAGCAATAGATTCAATAATATCTTCTTTATCGAAAGTCTCTTCGAATGGTCCATCGAGACCATTTGTAGAATCAATTTTTTCATTAAGATTACTACCTTGTAAATTACCTTCGCTCATATTATGCATCTTTCAATACAACATAGTTTTAAAATATAGCAATAATAGTGCCTATTGAAATACCCAAAAGAAGAGATGTATTAAAAAATTCTACAATCAAGAGATATTTTTACCAGAGATAGTAATACCCAATTGCTCAATTCTATATCTGAGTTTAGCCCTCGATATTCCTAGTAATTTAGCAGCTTTAATTTGATTGCCGTTAGTAATTTTCAATGTTTGGATTATTAAATCTTTTACAACATCAGCCATTGAGACACCAGTTTTGGAGACTTGAAGGTAATGTTGACCATCTTTTATTTCTATCGGTTTACCTGATATTGCAGGTGTCATTATTGAGGTTTTAAGAAAATTCAAAGCATCTTTTGTAATAATATCGCCAGTTTCGAGCAGCATAACTCTCTCAATACAATTTCTCAATTCTCTGACATTTCCCTTCCAAGAATAATTTTTTAAAATACCAACTGCTTCTGGAGTAAATCCAGTTACATTACGAGCAAACTTTTTATTAAATTCCTTTACGAATGAAGTTGCTAACATAATAATATCATTTCCACGCTCCTTTAGAGGTGGTAAATGAATTCTTGCTACATCTAACCTGTAATACAAATCTTCTCTGAATTTTTCTTCTTCAACAAGTTTTTCTAAATCTCGATTTGTTGAAGCTATAACTCTAACATCAACAGTAATTTCTTTTGACCCACCTAATCTATAAAAGCTCTTTTCTTGTAGCACACGTAATAATTTGACTTGTAAATCTTGGGTAAGTTCGGCTATTTCGTCAAAAAGTATAGTTCCGTGATGAGCTTGCTCGAATTTACCCTGTTTGATTTTCTCGGTTGCACCAGTAAAAGCCCCCCTTTCATATCCAAATAGTTCATTTTCAGCTAATTCACGTGGGATTGCCCCACAATTTATTGTAACAAAAGGTCCTTTCGCTCTCGGTGAATTAAGATGGATGTAACGTCCAAGCAATTCCTTACCTGTGCCTGATTCACCACGGATAAGAACGGTAGTATCGGGTACGGCAGCGACTATTTTAGCTAATTCTAAAGCTTTGAGCATTCCCTCAGAATTGCCCAATATCTCGCTTGGTTGCTCTCGACGCAATTGTTCTGATAATATATCAACCTGGCGGCGCAAATCGTAGTTCTTTAAAGTTCTTTCGACTGAAACTTCCAATTGTTCTAAATCGAGTGGCTTAACAATGAAATCTTCAGCTCCCAACTTCATAGCTCTGACAGCCATCTTGATATCAGAAAATGCTGTCATCATTATTACAGGCATCGTGTAGGCCTGCTTGCGAAGCATCTCTAATATATCCAGTCCATTGAAATGTCCGAGGAATATGTCGAGCAATACTAAATCTGGGCTTAGTATATGTAATTCATCTATTGCTTGTTGTGGTTCCGTATATGTTATGACACGATTATATTTATCTGCTAATATCCCTTCGACAGTCCGATTTACAAGGGGGTCATCTTCTATTACAACAATTGTATAGTTTTGTTTTGTCATTTATTATTTTTCAATTTTTAATAGTATTATGAATTTTTTACTGGATTGTTATATAAATTTAAATAATAAATAGCAATATAAAAATTACTTTATTTTGTTGCATCATTTTTCCGTCTGAATTGGTAACTTAATATAGAATACAGTTCCAACGCCAACTCGACTTTCTACATCAATAATTCCATTATGAGTATGCAAAATTCTTTGTGTAATAGGCAAACCTAATCCAGTTCCATCAGTTTTTCGAGTAAAGAATGGATTGAATACCTTCGGTAAATCTTCCGGTGGAATTCCAATACCAGTATCGCTAATTGATATGACTATATAATCACTTGTATTTTTACCCCCTTTTTCAAAATATGTTTTGATTGTTATTTTCCCTTTTGATTGGATTGCATCGCAAGCATTGGTAATTAAATTAATAAATACTTGTTGGATTTGCTTGGCATCTGCAGAAGCTAAGGGTAATTTATCATCAGTTTTTAAATCAATTGTAATATCTTTTCGTTTAAAAATAGAACTGATTAAGTCGAGTGTACTAACAAGCAAAGCATTTATACTCAATCCCTGAATATCCGGAATTGTCGGTTTAGAAAAATTCAGCGTTAAGTCAACAATTTTTGATATTCTCTCAACGCCCTGCAAGGCAGTAACAACATAAGCATATTCTGGTTTATTTTCGTTAATTTTCCGCTGTAATACTTGAAGATTTAAATTAACTGCTGCCAATGGATTTCTAATTTCGTGGGCAATTCCAGCTGATAATTGACCTAAAAGCACCAATTTATCTGCTTGTACTAATTTATCAGTCAAAGCATATTGAATGCTTACATCTCGGGCTATTGCTTGTATTAATTTCTGACCTTCATATTCGATAAATCGAGCGCTGACTTCCACCATTAAGCCAGGTTTGCGAGGTGTATCGAGTGATAGTTCGCTCAAAATTATTGGTGGATTATTCTTTTTTAATAACTTAAATATACGTCTAAATTGTGGCAAATTTGTTCCTAGTAGTTCATCGCGGGATAAACCTAATAGCGAAGCGGCATACTCATTAGCATCTAATACACTCCAGGTCTCTGGTTGTACTATAAATACAGCATCCGTTGCATTTTCGAAAAAAGATTTATACCAAGCTAATTGCTTCTCTAATTGATTGATACGCTCGAGGAGAGTTGATGTATCATCAATATTGTTTTTAGTTGTTTTATTTGCTTTCTTTTTCTTTTGATTTCCTGTTATATTCATAGTTTATGCAGTATGAATTAATATAAATTCATACAAAATTATGATTTTTCAAAATAAGAAAGGTATTAATTTATATCTTCGGGTTTTATAGGTTTGAGTGTATCTGGTTTGACACTATCGTCTTCTTTAGATTTTAACATATCGAGCGGATTATCAGGTAATTTGAATTCTTTTATAGCTTCAATAGGTTTGTTTATAATTTCTTTGATTCCCTGAAAAAAAGATTCTGGTGATTTGAGCATATTTTCGGGTGTTGCTTTTTGTTCTTGAGTTTTTGGTGGTTCTTCTACTTTGAACACTCCAGGATCGCCTTTAGTTGGCTTAGTTACTACTTTGGGCTTCAGAGAGTCTGGTAATTCTCCGCCACTTCTCAAAGCTAATAGATAAGCAACGCTCAATCTGACATCATTTGCATATTCAGTATGGGGATATTCTTTCAATAGTAATTGGTAGTGAATCAAAGCTGAATCTGGCTTGAATAAATTATTCTCATATATCCACCCGATTGTATATAATGCTTTTGGTGTATATTTCGAATCAGGATAATTGATATATAGTTTTCTGAACTGTTGTATAGAATAATGATATTGCCCTGTTCGACGGAATCTATCTCCCGATTGAAATAAATCTGCAACAGAATCTATGACAAATTCAGCAGTATATCCATAATATTTTATAGCCTCTTTGCCGTATTCCGTGAATGGATATCTATGAGCTATAATATCGAGCAAAGAATCGGATTTAATTGGGTCTAATTCCTTCACACTAATAGCATAAACGTATAAATAACGAGCGGTTTCCTGATTTTGCTCTGGGCTAACTCTCACTGCAAGTTCGTAGTAATATCTTGCTGAATCAGGATTACCAAGTTGGTTATGAATTCTACCAATTTCGAACAAGTCCAAAGCTATTAAAAAATCTAAAGTATCGGAAATTGATTCTCCTTTGCTCAATACTGCTAATACTCCTGAAAGTTTATTTTTTTTGCTTTCTAATTCATTAATTAAGAAATACAATCTTTGTGATGACTCAAACACTGGTGAGCGGGTTCCTTTCGAACGAGCAAAATAAATTCTGGCATTGGAATAATCTTTTTCTTTGAAATACTTCATACCGATTTCATAATATGAGGTCATCAAAGCTGGGTGAGTAGCATAAGCAGAGTCAGTAAATTCCTCATAACGCTTTAATTCGGCAAAATTGTTTTGTAAACTCAATAAATTAAATCTTTCAGCAACAACATACACGGACCATTCTTCAAAATTTCTATCTTTTTCAAGCTCTTGGAAGATACGCTCGGCTTCTTCAAATCTACCAATGCGTGCTAATGAGCTTGCTCTATATAGTTTTGCTTCAAATCTTGCTAAATAATCAGGGCTAAATCTGAATACTTTATCAAATTCGACTTCAGCTCTATCAAACCTGCCAGCACGGAAAAGTATTGTAGCTAATTCGAGTTGCCATTTCGCTCTTAAATCATTATCGCCAGATTGAGCTATTGCTTGTAAGTAAGGCCTATAAGCCCCTTCGATATCATCTTCAAATAATGCTAATTCGGCTTCCAGTCGAAATGCTTCTGACAAAATATCATATCGTTCTTTATGCCACGCAATATCAACCGTTCGGGACAATACAAGTTTGCCCTCATAAAACTTCCTTTGAATAAGGTAATTTTTGGACATCAGTAAGTGTGCATCTGGCGACCAATCTCCATCTGGAAATCTATCTATCAATTCGCTTGTTTTAATTTGGGAATTCAACCAGGCATTATCATAAAAATATGCTTTAGCCATTAAATAAAGCGTTCCTTCCACATATTTGCTTTTAGAACGGTGAGCAAGTATTTTTGAACCTTTAATCTCTATTGAATCCAATTTTGTTTTGACGGGTTGACGTTTCTGCTGGGTTATTATAAAATCACGCATAAATGCTGGTGGTCCGATAGATTCCTTCTTATCATAGAAAATTTCTGATTGGGGTATGAGCGAACGGGGGGTAATCCTTTTCTTCTCATCTTGGTAATCAAATTCATTTTCGACTTCTTTGATTATCCGATCGGTATTATAATAAGTGTTATAGTAGGTGATAAAATTATCCCAATTTATACAGGATACACTTATTATAGCAACAAGTATATAGAAGCTGATTGTTTTGACTAATTTCATCGTTTTATCTGATATCATTTATAGACCAAGACGAATTTAATTGTGTTTTGATTTTGTTTAATCTTTTTGACTAATCAACTTTTTTATTTTTTAGCAACAAATAACATACCAAGAACATTACTATGATTTCTTAGTTAGCAACTGCCACTTCTTTTTTCTATATT
>JBBISM010000062.1:0-12050 GCA_037441245.1 Ignavibacteria bacterium
AAACATAGGAGAAGTACCAATTAGAATTGATTCAATAGTTATTTCAGGCAATAATGCAGATGATTTTTCTGTAAATCTGAGAACATATCCAATTTTACTTGCACCCCAAGAAAAAATCAGTGCAACAATTAAGTTTCAACCGAAATCTTCAGGAAATCGAGTTGCAATGGCTAATGTGTATTACGGAAGAACTTTGAAACAATCAAAATTATTTGGGGAAGGATTAAATCAAAAACTGCAATTTTTGAAAAAAGAAATTAATTTTGGTAAAGTTACTATCAATTCCAATAAATTAATCAATGAAATGATAATAAGAAATATCTCTGGTTCCAAAATTAAAATTGATTCAATAAGGCTTTCCTCTTTTGAACCTGATATTTTTAGAATAATTTCAATTAATAATGAGGAATATTTTTGGAATAAATCCATTACGCTTGATAACAATTCAACTTTATCAATAGTTATTGAATTCCATCCAAAATCTATCTATAGATATTCAGCAGGCGTATCTATATATTATGCTGGAATGAATGAAGACTATCTGCCACAAGTCCAGTTATTCGGTGAAGGAATTGATTTTAATTTAGATTTACCAAAAGTTATCTTATTTAAACCCATTAATTGCGACTTAGTCAAGCAAGATACGACAGTCATATTAAAGAATATCGGGAACGATACAATATCAATCATTTCATCAGAATTAATTGGCTCGGATAGTAATCAGTTCAGTTTCGATAATTCAATAATTGGTTCAATGATACTTCCATTATCAACGAAAATGTTAAATATATCATCGAATCCGAATTCTTTCGGAAATAAATCAGCAATTTTAAAAATTACAGCAAATATTGGAATTGGGGATAGTAAAGAATATCAAATGTATTTATCATCCCAAACAGACTTTTGGAACTTAGAGCTTACAACGAATTCTATTGATTTTGGTGGAATTCCTGAATTTACATCAAAAATTAAATCAATGATTGTTTATAATACTGGCACTAAACCTTATTATTGGGATTATCCCCTCGTTTTGGAGGATTTCGTTTTAGAAAGCATAAGTCCAGACGTAACATTGCCAAATGATTCATCTGAAATTACGTTCAGATTTACTGGCAACTCAGAAGGTATCTATCGCAAATCATATACTTTTCAGGATTCTTGCAATAATGAGTATGCAATTAATTTACAGGCAGATGTATATAAAAAATTTGCACAAATAGAAACTTATGATAACATTGATTTCGGTATTTCGATTTGCGATTTATCCGACAAAGATACAACCGTTTTTATTAAAAATACAGGAAATGATACACTCGGCATTCAATCCCTAAGATTAAAATCAAAATTCAATGGTCAAAGTGATTTTCAAATGATTCCTGATGAAATTCAAAACATAGAGCTTTTACCGAGTAAGTCATTTTCAATAAGCATTCTTTATTCGCCCAAATCAAATGGGAAAGTATATGATACACTCGAAATTATTTCCAACGCAATAAATAATGATAATAATCCATTGGATTTAATATTAACGGGACAAACCGAACAAATAGCATTCGAAACTATTGACACTATATTTTTTTATAATGTAATTCCTGGTTATCAAATAGATTCAAATTTCGTTATATATTCGAAAAGTACAATTCCAGCAGGTTTAAGCGTTAATACGAGCAAATTATCCAAATTTACAGTCTCTTATTACAATTCTAAAATCGAACCTTCTGATTCATTATTAGTAAGAGTATCATTTAAGAGCGATGAGGAATTGGAAATAATTAAGGAGGAAGTTGTATTTACTGATACTTGCGGTAATAATTATCGGATAATTTTATATGCAGATGTAATTTCGTATCCCTTAATTTCTATTGCTTTACCTAAAATATGCGGTTTCCCTAATGATACTCTAACTATACCGATTACAATAAATAGTTCTATTAATTATGATTCAAATATGCTAAGTGGCTTTTATACTGAATTAGTTATTAATTATGAATTATTAGAACCAATCGAATTGAATACAAGCATAAGATTTGAGGATGAATTTGTTATCATTCCTCTTAATTTGCCACCAAAACCGATAAAAGATAATATACTCGATGAAGTCAAATTAGTAATAAAAGCGAAATTTTCAGACACAACTAATCTTTTATTGCAAAACACTAAATGCGATAACCCAATTTTTAAATTGAATGAAGTAAAAGGGAAATTAGTGATTGGTTGCGGAACCGAATTAAATGATAAAATTATTAGAAAAGGGAATTTGATTCTTTATCAAAATTTTCCTAATCCGACTGAAAATAATACAACAATTGTTTATGAACTCTTAGAAGATGATAATATAGAAATTGTACTGTATAACGTCGAACCTTTACAATCTCGAACAAAAATTATAGAAAAAAGTTTTAAAAAGAAAGGTAAGCATCAAGTTGAAGTTAATCTTTCGGACTTTTCGCAGGGGTATTATTTTTATAATATTAGCAATGGTAAAGAAAATATCACAGGCAAAATGATTATACTCAAATGATCGTTCAATTTATTTTTTCTTAAAATTTCATCTGAATAAACAATTAACCTTGCCCCGGGCTTATAAGTGAGATAATACCAAATCCATTCGAGCATTACCTTAAAACGATTGCGAAAATCAATTAGGAAAAAGATATGAATAAAACTCCACAATAACCAGGCGAAAAAGCCAGAAAATTTAAATCTTTTTATCATAGCGACGGCTTTTGCCCTGCCAATTGTAGCCATTATACCTTTGTCATTGTATTTGAAGGGCAGTCGCTTAAAGTGCTTATATATTAACCTGCCTTAATTTATCGAGGTTAATTTTTACCATTTTTAAAACTTCATTTGTTAATTGGTCTAATTTCTCTTTGTCTTTAGTTCCCATCATTGATTGCATATCTGAAGGGAGAATTTGCCAAGAAAGGCCAAATTTATCTTTTAACCATCCACATTCTTGTTCCAAGCCACCCGCTTTGAGTTTATCCCAATAGTAATCAATTTCTTCTTGTGTATCACAATTAATAATAAACGAAATTGCTTCATTAAATTTGAATATAGGACCAGCATTCATTGCGATGAAAGTATTACCAGATAGTTCAAACGTAACAATATCGCAAGTTCCAGTGGGTGTCTGCGGTGCGTTAATTGTTGTTATGTTAATAATTCTAGAATTAGGAAATATTGAAACATAATAATTAACTGCATCAATTGCCTCTTTATCGAACCAGAGGTGTGGTACAATTTTTTGTATATTTGTTGACATCTATGGTTTTAGTTTTAATTAGTGAAACTCATTATTTAATTACTTTCGATATTACTATCATTTAATTGTTATCCAATTGATTTTATTCTTATTTTTTTGTCATTTTTTTTATAATTTAAGGCGTAAGATAGTAATGTTTATTTTCACTATGTTTAATGTCATATATTTTAAAAATAAATTTTAATCAATATGCAATATAGGTTTTATTAAATCGTAACATAAATTAATAATTTATCATTTTGGGGGTCATTATTGAAATTAAAATATTGCCTGATTTATTTAATTTTATTATCTATCAATTTAAAATCGCAAGAAAATCAAAATAATCCTCACCTATTTGGTCTTAATTTTGGTATCTCTCAAATATTTAATAACTCGAAAGTTCCATTGATTGCTGGCAGTACTGATTGCGGTTTTTTTGCTGATGGCAAATCTTTGGGTTATAATATTGGGCTGATTTATTATTACCCGATTTTTGTTGAAGGATTATATTTTTCGGGCGGATTGAATTTTGATTCCCGACCAGCGAGACTATTGAAACATAATTCAGATTTCGAAGTCTTAGACCCGTTCTCTAATTCTTATACACCTTTGAAGCGAGAATTTGTCCTAAATTCATCGCTAACATACATAAATTTAGAATTTGGTTTTAGATACAAATTACCTTTGGATTTTCCTTTTTACACTAGATTGTTTTGTGATTTTGGAAACCCACTGGTTGAAAAAAGCTATAGCATAAAAGAACAAATAATTTCTCCAGAAGGAGTATTGTTTCCTGATGAGAGAAGGGAAAGGACTATTTCAGAAGGCAAGTTAAATACATCAACGACAGCAATTGGGATTAATGGAGCTTTGCAATATGAATTTAAGTTGCGAAATAATCTTTATTTAATTCCCGAAATTAGTTATCGCTACGGATTAAATTCGATTCTCAGCGATAATAAGTGGGACGTGCAGGGGGTTCGTCTTGCCTTTCAAATTCTCACTGATTTTTCCAAAGATAATGAACCTTCTATTCCAGAACCTGAAGTAATTCCAATACTGATAGATACAACAAGCGAAGTTATTGCAGAAATTCCACAAAAGATTACGCTCATTGAATCAGTAAATTCCGAGCCAATCTATATAACCGAAACGATTGTAACTCAGTCATATCCGTTATTACCATACATATTCTTTGATAGTGCTTCAGCTGATTTGCCTGTTAAATATATATTTGAAAGAAAACAGCATTACTCAGAAGACGAACTACCAAAGTCAACAATGGAAATTTACTATAGACTGCTCGATATTATTGGCAATCGCTTAATCAATAATCCCAAATCGAGCATAACTATCATCGGAGCTACCGACGGATTTGAGTTACCAGCTGAAAAAGAAAGATTAGCATTAGCTGAGCAAAGAGCATTGAATATAAAAAATTATCTAAAAAGTCAATGGGGCGTTAGGGAAAACCAATTGAAAATTAGTTCCAGGAATACCCCTTCGCTTCCAACTAGTCTTGCTTATGCTGAAGGATATGAAGAAAATAGGCGAGTAGAAATTCAATCCGATGATTTTGCAATTTTATCCCCAGTAGTTCATAAGAAATTTTTGGAGTACGAATTGCTCAGCAATTACATTTCTGTCCATATTCAGCTAAATGATTATGAAGATGTCACACAAAATCTAAATATTTACTGTGCCAATCGAGAATTATTAATCGAGCAAGATTTCAAAGGCGGTAGTTATGTTTTTAGATTAGATGATACTTATAAAAATAAATTACTAAATCAAATTAAACAGACCGATGAATTAATTGGAGAATTAACAGTTAGTAAAGCAGGAGTTATTGAATTTGCGAGATTTCCCATAAGATTTGAAAAACAGTTATTTGAATACGAAATTGGCAGATTGAATTTAATAGTGTTTGACTTCGATAAAGCTGAATTATCGGATTTAAATCAAAAAATTATCAAACATTTTTTACAGCAATCAATAAAGCCATATTCAAAAATTAAAATAATAGGTTCGACTGATAGACTGGGAACCGATAGTTACAATTTGGAATTATCAAAAAACAGAGCTATGAACGTTCGAAGTTTCATATCGAATTTTAATAGTGAAGCAAATTTCGAGAGTGTTGTAGGAATTGGTGCCTCGAGCTTATATGATAACAATACCACCGAGGGTAGATTCTATTGTCGCACAGTATTAATAGAAATTAAAACACCGATAAAAATAAATGATTAAAATTGATTATTTTTGAGAAATTCAAAAATTTGTATTATTCAAAAAAAATATGGAAGGTATATTATGATAGCAAGCACAAATATTGAATCCCGTTCAAAACTAAGTCTCTGGATGCAAGCAGTTAGGCCTTTCGCTTATTCTGCTTCTGTTATTCCAGTGCTTGTCGGCACTGCTTTAGCTTATGCATATTTTATAGGTAGCATTGATTGGTACTTATTTCCAATTGTTTTGATTGCTTCAGTTCTATTGCATACTGGAACTAATCTTGTAAGCGAATACTGGGATTATAAAAAGGGAGTTGATAGATTTGATACATTCGGCTCGAGCAGAATTCTTGTCGAAAACTTAATGCAACCCAAAGAAGTATTAGTAGGTGGATATGTTGCATTTGCTTTAGGATTTTTTTTGGGGTTGATTCTTGTCTATGTGCGTGGCTGGGAGATGTTAATTTTAGGAATAGTCGGTATTTTAGGTGGCATCTTTTATACATCTGCTCCTGTGAATTATAAATATGTTGGATTAGGCGACATTTTAGTCTTCTTATTAATGGGACCACTGATGGTTATAGGTTCATATTATGCATTAACTGGTGATTACAATACACAAGCTCTATTGGTTTCGCTACCAGTCGGATTTTTAGTTACTGCAATTCTCCATGCAAATAATTTGAGAGATATCAAACACGATACTGAAGCAAAAATTAAAACCTTAGCTAATATAATCGGACCTAAAGCTTCTCAAGTCGAATATTTCTCCCTTGTATTGTTGGCTTACATCACAGTGATTGCTCTTGTAATTTTTAATTATCTTTCTGTATGGACTTTGGTCGTTTTATTGAGTTTGCCACCAGCCATAGCTAACTTAAAAACTGTTTTGAAAGCTGATGTCAATAATCCCAATGAAATTGCTATGCTCGATGTTAAAACTGCTCAACATCATATGCTTTTTGGGTTATTGCTTACCGTCGGAATAATTATCCCAGGCCTTTTATAAGGACTTTATGCTTAAAATTATCATTGGCTATGTAATTGCCTTGCTGTTCTGGTTTCTAATGTTTTCAGATTGGACAGCAGGCAATTTCAATTTTTGGTACACTATGCTCACTGCCACTGGTATTTTAACACTCTACTCACTGTATTTCGGGAAAGAATTTTTGAAAGAATTATATAAATTCAAAGTAAAATGGGTTTTAATCGGAATTGGTTCTGCTTTGGTGCTATATTTGATTTTTTTTCTCGGCAATTATTTCTCCCGTTTACTTTTCGACTTTGTTGAGCATCAGGTAATAAATGTTTATAGCACCAAAGAACAAGCGGATAAAATATTTATAGCATTTGCGCTCTTATTATGGATTGGACCCGCTGAAGAGATATTCTGGCGAGGCTTTGCTCAACATAATTTATCACTGAAATATGGTCCGACAACAGCTTTGGTTCTGAATTCATTGATTTATGCTATTGTGCATATCTGGGCATTCAACTTCATTTTATTCCTTGCTGCTTTGATTTGTGGCTTTTTCTGGGGTTGGATGTTTATGAAATATAAGAATGTTTTGCCTGGGCTTATTTCTCACGCTATATGGGATGTTCTTATTTTTATAATAATTCCATTTTAAAATTCATATTTTTTTCTTATATTTCAAAAATTAATAATTATTCATATAAAAAACATTCATTTATTAATCAAAACAGGTGGTTTTATGAAAAGAAGGGATTTTATCAGCCAATTAGCATTAATTGACGATACCATCTTAAATGATTTGTCTCCTTATACCGAACCGCTTAACTTACGTCAAGCTTATCACTTATTGAGACGTTTGTCATTCGCACCTACTTATGAGTTGGCTAATCAATTAGTTGGGCAAACTGTTTCTCAAATTTTTAATGATATGTTTGAGACCACACCGACTTTACCCTCAGCTCCCAATAAAAATTGGGTTGCCACTCCTAATGAAGATCCTTTGAAGGCAGGCAATCCTGCTTTAAGATTTGAAATCGAAGCTGATATCAAAAAAAATTACGCCGAATTTATTGACTGGTGGATTGCCTTGATGAAGGACGAAACAAAGCTACCATTAAGAGAAAAATTAGTGCTGTTCTGGTCAACTGTTTGGACTATAGAGTTCACTTATGATACCGAAGCTTTAATTCCACCAGGACTTTGCTATAAAAATAATCAAGTATTGCGAGAGTATTCTCTTGGAAATTATAGAGACTTCGCAGAAGCAGTTACACTCGATGGTGCTATGTTATTATATCAAAGCTTATTTTACAGCAATCGCAAAATTGCCAATGAAAATTATATGCGTGAATTAATGGAACTCTTTATGATGGGAACTGGCGATATTATCACTGGCAATCCAAATTATTACGAAAGTGACGTACAAGAGGGCTCAAAAGCATTGACTGGTTGGCGGAATGGTGCTTATTTGCATGAACCTGCTCCAAAAGGATACTTCAATACTTATTTCTCACCAAATGACCATATCATTGAGGCAAAATCGTTTCTCAATAATATAATTCCATCACGTACGGAAGACCAGAACACCGAAGACCAGGTAAGAAATGAGGAAGTAAGGGGTATTATTGATATAATTCTGAAGGAACGGAAAATGTCGGTTGCTCGATTTATTAGTGATAAAATGTATAAATATTTTGTTTATTCTGAACCAAAATCTGCATCTGGTGAAGTGATAAATGCTCTTGCTCAAATTTTTGCTGATAGTAATCTTAATCTTAGAACGTTATTTTACTCATTGATTGCAAGTCAACACTTTTTCTCAACTGATAATATTGGAATTCAATTCAAAACCCCCCCCGAATATATTATTGGTTTAGAAATTATGCTTGGAGTTAAGTATGCCAAATCAAGACAAGCAATATTCGATTTAGAGCAAGAATTATATGACCCGCCTAATGTAGGAAGCTGGAAGGGATACCGAACCTGGATTAGCACCAAAACTTACCCATTGAGAATTAAATATGCTAATGAAATTTTGATTACAGCTACCAATCAGACTTTATTAACATTAGTCAAAAAATTCAACAACTACCAAAATCTCGATAATTGCAATTTAAATCTAATTGAATACTTTTTGCCTGATATTACAAAAATTGACAATGAACGAATCAATAGATATAAAGATATACTGGCAAATAATATCAGTTCGGGTCAATGGGGTGAATCAATAGATAATAATGATTCAAAAGCAGCCGATGGAATTCGCAATTTAATCAAAGAGATTATTTTATCACCCGATTTTCAATTATGTTAAAAGGAGAAAAGAAATGGATAGAAGAACATTTGTAAAAAATACATCAATAGCAACTGCGGCTGTTATTGCAGCACCTTATATAATAACCGGAGAACCTCGAATAAAGACTTATTCGAATGATAAAATCAATTCTTTCGAAGATGATAGTATTATGATTATCTTAGAACTTTTCGGAGGCAATGATGGCTTAAATTCTATCATACCAGCATATAATGATTTTTATTATACTTTGCGACCGAATTTATCTTACCCAAAAGAATTCTGTCGGCAATTTGAAAGCTCAGACCTTTATTTCAATCCAAACCTCGTCGATGGAGTTCATAATGGCGGTTTACTACAAATGTTTGCTGAGGGTAAATTAGCTATTATTGAAGGTATTGGATACGATAACCCAAATTTATCTCACTTTCGCTCGCAGGATATATGGTTAAGCGGTATCAATAATTCTAATAACAGTGTGAAATTAACAGAAGGATGGCTGGGCAGATTCTTAGCTCGAAAGTTAACTGGGTACCCACTTGAAATACCCGAGCATCCTGTCGCCATTCAATTAGATGGCACTTTATCGTTGCTGCTTAAATCGGATATTGGGGATATGGGAATTGCTCTTACTGACCCCGATAGATTTTATGAATTGGGGAGCAATATTGCTCCAAAAGAGCCCTTACGCACTGGTAACAGTAAATATGACAAAGAATACAACTTTGTTTATACAATTGCAAAACAATCAGAAATTTATTCTAAAGCTGTTAAGGAAGCCTATGACAAAGGTAAGGAACTTATAAAAGTAAATTATAGCAGTGGTTTGGCTCAAAAATTTGGACTAATTTCAAGTCTTATTGCGGGTGGATTAAAAACTAAAATCTATTACGTTTCACTTAGCAATTTCGATTCTCACGCACAGCAACAAAGCGGTCATTACGAAGGTCAACATCCTACACTACTGAGGCACGTTGCCAATGCTATCTCAGAATTTATGGATGATGCAATTCAATTAGGTTATGCTGAAAGAATTGCAGGAATGACTATTTCCGAATTCGGTAGAAGAGCTTATGATAATGGAAGCAATGGAACAGATCATGGGGCTTCTTCTATGCAATTTGTTTTCGGTCATGACAATTATGTAAACGGTGCTTACTATAGAGAACAAGGGAAACCAGACCTTAGCGATTTAGATGATGCCGGAAATATCAAATTCCAATATGATTATAGACGAACTTTTGTTGATTTCCTGCAATCCTGGATGGGGGCTAATGATGACGATATTCAAGCTGTTTTTGGTCAAAAATTTATGCCTATTGGAGTATTAAACCCCAGAGCTGTTTCAGTAGAAAACTATGTTGATTTGGACAATAATTCTGCTATTAAAATATTTCCTAATCCATCTAAAGGCAATGCTAAAGTTGAAATTGTCTTAAAAAGAAATGCTATTATCAATCTCGAAATCTATAATTTGTTGGGATTTAAAGTAATTGACTTGTTTAATGGTCCAATCGAACCTGGTAAGCATTCTTTTGATTTATTCATTGAAAATAATGGCACTTACCTTTGTTTGTTAACAATAGGAAATATAAAATATAGCACAAAGCTTATTATCAATAAGTAGTTACTATATATCAATTAATATTTTGTAATATTAATCTATCTTATCTGTTATTTAGTAAAAATAAAATAACTTTTTGATACAATGACAAAATTTTTTCTCATTTTCTTTGCATTTGTACTTATAAAATCTCAATTGTTGGCATTTGAAGAATGCGATACAGTAAGAGCTTGTATTGGTAATGCACTAACTTTAAGCGTGCCAACTGGTAAAGGTGTGCATTATGTAGATGTGATGAAGACTGAATCGCATAAGTTACTGAATAATGCTTTTACGTTCGAATTATGGATGAAACCGACAAGGCAAGAGGGTTTTACTCAATTCATCGCTGGATTATGGGGTCCTGCATTCGATAAAAATGACGCTTGGATACTTTATTTTTCCGATAAAGATAGCCTTATATTTGAGATTAATTCTCCAGATGTGAATTTGAAAAGAGCTGATAATACAATCGCCAGTTATTATGCAATGTCACTTTATAATCGCTGGAATCATATTGCCGCTGTTTTTGATGGTTCAAATCAAACCGCAAGCTTATTTGTTAACGGAATTTTAGTTGCTTCCGCAAGAAATAATAATTACCCAGCAACACGATTGAGGGAAATTGCTAATCCTGAATTGTCAATACAAATAGGTAGTACAAACGCTTTATCCGATAGCCCAAATAATCGTGCTTTTCTTGGACAAATGGATGAAATTAGAATGTGGGCAAAGGTGCTTCCTCAATTGGAAATATATTGTCAGAAAGACCAATCACTTGTAGGGAATGAAGATAAGCTTATTTTATATTACAGATGCAACGAAGTTCCTGAAAATTTCACACTTTGTGATGCATCTGGAAAAAATAATTTTGGCAAAGCACGTAGTGGTACCTCTTGCCAGAGGTCCGATAGAGTTTTTCGTTCTACTTTGATTGCATCGCCATTATCAGTTACTGATACCATCGTTTGTGATACTAAAAGAACTTATACATTTACCGTTCGAGATACATCAATTTGTACAAATCGCATCTGGATGCGAGTTATTGATAATAATTTCAGAGAAATTCCGATTTTTACAATTACACCTCGTAATACATATCTTCAACCCAATCAACCCGTTAATTTCACAGTTACGATAGATGCCAATTTTACAGGACAAGTTAACGGGACTTTACAAATAATCCCTTATAATAATTGTAGAACGGTAATCAATATTCCGCTGAAAATTACTAGAATTGGCGAGTTATCGTATTCCAAGATGAATTTAAATATGGATACATTGATTGCACATTGCATTGAAAAACCATATATTGACTCAATAATTACATTATGCAATGTAACCGATAAATCTTCAAGTCCTAAAGTTATAAGAATTGAAAATTTGCAAACAAAATTTCCAAATGTATTTTCAATCCTATCTAAGCCACTTCCTATAATACTGCAACCAGGTGAATGTACAGATATAACTGTTAGATTCCGTTCGCAAGGTATCACATCAACATATATTGATACTTTAACAATTATATCAAATGATAAATGTCTTGGAACAGGAAAAATACCACTTATTGGTCGGGTGCAGGAGGCAATAGCTATTACTTATGCCGATGGAAAAACTCGCCTTGATTCTATTGATTTTGGGACAATATGTGTTAACTTTGCCTCACAAGTAACAAACTATAACTGGCGGAATTT
>JBBISM010000063.1:0-2568 GCA_037441245.1 Ignavibacteria bacterium
TGTAATGGGCAAAGCTATATTTAATCGGCAAAATAAAATGTACACAGTTTCAAGTGCTGGAAATCAATCCTCAGGAAATATGTCAACTTTGAGCAAAGCTAATTGCATTATAATATTCAACGAGGAAAAAAATAAACTTAATAATGGGGAAATAGTCGAATGTATGTGGATATAACAGGTATTATACTAGCAGGCGGTCATAGTAAAAGAATGGGGGTTGATAAATCGCTACTACTGATTAATAGCAAAACTGTTATAGAACATATTGCTAATGTTATGAATTCTGTTTTTAGCAATAATATAATTATTACAAATACACCCGAAAAGTATATTTTCATGAATTTACGAATATATAAAGATATTTACATCGGCAAAGGACCACTGGCTGGAATACATTCTGGTTTGACTCATAGCAAAACTGAAAGAAATTTTATAATATCTTGCGATATTCCAATGATTAATGCTGATTTAATCAAAAGCATTGTCGTTTATCCAACCCAAAAACCGATTGTTGCACCATTTGCTGATGGATACATCCAAGAATTATGCGCCATATATTCAAAATCCATTTTAAAGAATATTGAAGAGATTTTACTCAATGCAACACTTGAAGATGAATTAAGCAAAGACCAAAAATATAAATATTGCAAAATACGCAAATTGATTGAATCTGTTCCATCAGAAATAATTTATAGTACAAATAAATTGAAAGGATATTTCGAAGGAGTATTATATAATATGAATAGTCCAGAAGATTATATATTTATAAAGGAAAAACTTGATAATCAATGTTAATTTACCATATGGAAATATTAACTAAACTCATAATCTTTATATTGATTATTAAAATGATTAATTTAATTATAATTGGATTTATCAAATATATTTTTTATTATTTTAAGGAATTTATATGAATTAACTCATTTAAGAATGGAGAAGTTCTTTCGATTGAAATATCCTAAACAACAAGCAAATTAACTAAAAATATAAATTAAACTCAAATAATTAGCAATACTATCTTAACATTAAAATTATTCATACAGGAAAGGATTGCATCAAGAAATTATAAACACTATTTCAAACGCCTCATTATTCAATATATCGGAGTAAAATATGATTGACAAAATTTATCAATGGCAGATGAAAGAGCTAAAAATGCCCTTCGAACTTGTAGAAACCGAAATTTCAGAACTCAATGAATCCGAAGTACTTGTGAAAGTTGCCGGATGTGGTGTATGCCATACTGATTTAAGCTTTTGGTATTATGGAGTACCGACCAAGCACACTCTACCTCTGACACTTGGTCACGAAATATCAGGTGAGGTAGTTGACGGTCCAAGTGAATGGATTAGCAAAAAAGTGATTATTCCCGCTGTTTTACCATGCGGAGACTGTGCTTTGTGTAAACGAGGAAGAAGCAATATTTGCCAAAAACAATTAATGCCAGGAAATGACTTTCATGGTGGATTTGCTTCTCACATTAAAGTTCCATTTAAAAATCTATGTGCTGTACCTCAAACAGTGTTAGAAAATTACTCACTCGAAAGATTGGCAGTTATTGCCGATGCAGTTACAACCCCCTATCAAGTCTTAAAAAAATCTGAAATCGAACCCGGGGATATGGTAATCTGCATAGGGGCAGGTGGAATTGGTATATATGGAGCTTTGCTTGCAAAAATTTTTGGAGGAAAAGTCATCGCACTCGATATTGACGATAATAAGCTGAACATTGCAAAAGATAATGGAATTGATGCAACCTTAAACGTTAAAGATCTTGGAATTAAAGAAATCAAAGACAGAGTTAAGCAAATTGCTAAAGAACTTGGTGCTCTTCCTTATATGTGGAAAATTTTAGAAATGTCTGGTACAAAAAACGGTCAAGAATTGGGGTTTGCTTTGTTAAATTTTGCAGGAACATTATCTATTGTTGGTTTCACGCTTGATAAGTTTGAAGTTCGCTTAAGTAATCTTATGGCTTTCGACGCAAAAGTGATTGGTACCTGGGGATGCAGTCCTGAACTATATCCAGAAGTATTGGAACTGATTGATACTGAGAAGCTGGATATAACACCATTTATTGAAACATTCAATATGTCAATGATTAATGAAGTATTCAATAATACTCTATCCCATAAATACTCGAAACGTTCAGTTCTTATTGCTGATTTCTAATAAAGTTATAATTTTAAACATGTTTAAAAAATTAAAGGAGTTTTTATGTTAATATCCCATAATCTCGTCGAAAAAGTAAATTATGATGATGTACTTTATGAATTGAAGCCTTGCTTAGACGAATCAGGCAATCCTGTTGATGGAATCTATAACGCTTGGATTACTCTTAATAATCCAAATCAACTCAATTCATATACAACCGATATGATCAAAAAAGTAATATTAGCAATGCGACAAGCATCAAATGATAGACGTGTATCATCTGTAATATTCACAGCAGTAGGCGATAGAGCATTTTGCACAGGAGGAAATACAAAAGAATATGCGGAATACTACGCTTCTAATCCTCAGGAATATAAACAATATATGCGGCTCTTCAACGATATGGTATCTTCG
>JBBISM010000063.1:2624-12035 GCA_037441245.1 Ignavibacteria bacterium
TGGTTTGGCATGCGATTTCAGTATTGCTCAAGATATGGCAAGATTCGGACAAGCAGGACCCAGACACGGAAGCGCCCCCGATGGCGGTTCAACAGACTTTCTTCCTCTTTTTGTTGGAATTGAAAGAGCAATGTTTTCCTGCACTGCCTGCGAACCTTGGTCAGCTCACGAAGCTTACAGATATGGATTATTGACCGAAATCACCCCTGCATTGAAAGTCAATGGAGAATTTGTTCCCAATCCTTTGGTTTATACTAATCAATGGGTAGATAATTTTGGCAATATAATTTACGGCAAAACGAAGACCGGAAGCGAATTATCTGAAGCTAAAGCTATGGTTAAATCTGGTGAAATTGATTTATCATTACTTGACCAAGCAGTCGAAAGACTTGCAACAAAACTTATGCTTTTAATGCCAAACTGCCTGAGCAAAACATTAAACTCATTGAGAAAACATAAACTTGCTCACTGGGATATGAATAAAGAAAGCAATCGCGAATGGCTTGCACTCAATATGATGACTGAAGCCAAAGCCGGTTTCCGTGCTTTCAACGAGGGTCCGAAAGATAATCGTGAATGCGATTTCATTCGTTTAAGGCAATTGCTCGCCGAAGGACATGAATGGAACGATGAATTAATTAAACAAATATCTCCTCAATATAAATAGCGTGAGCATTATGGAAAAAGTTCAAATAGAATTAACTCATAATAATAGTGTTGCTAAAGTCATACTTAATGATGGCAAAGGTAATATACTCGATTCAATTATGATGAAAGAGTTACATCAGGTTTTTGCTCAGATTAAGAATGATAATAATATCAAACTCATCACATTCGAAGGAGCTGGGAAACACTTCTCTTTCGGGGCAAGTGTCGTCGAACATACAAAGGACAAATGCAATGATATGCTCAGTTCATTTCATAAGTTATTCTATGAAATTATTGAAATGACAATACCTACAATGGCAAAAATTTCAGGACAATGCCTCGGTGGTGGAATGGAACTGGCTCTGATGTGCAATTTTCTATTTGCAGATAAAACAGCTATGCTCGGTCAACCTGAAATATTACTTGGTGTATTTCCTCCCCCCGCATCATTGCTACTGCCTTTGAAAATTGGTGCAACTCGAGCTGAAGAATTAATTTTAACAGGTAATAGCATTAACGCAATAAAAGCAAAAGAAATCGGACTCATAAATGAAGTTTTCGAAAATAAAGAAGATATGGACAATTCGATTGATGAATGGGTATCTAAAAACATATTAAATAAGAGCGCCGTTTCATTGAAGCAAGCAAACAAAGCCAGTCGTATTATTTTTAACCAAACGATACTGAATTTACTGCCGTTATTAGAAAAGCAATATCTGAATGAACTAATGAATACTTCCGATGCTAATGAAGGTATCAATTCATTCTTAGAAAAGCGGAAACCCATCTGGGAAAACACTTAAAATTCATTTATCAAGCAAACCCGAATGAAATTTTGAGAATTTGGTAGTTAAAACCAAATTCTCTACTTTTTATGTTCTATTCTTATTCGAGGCTGAATTTAAGACATTTCAAGGTATTTTTAAAATAATTTACAAACAATGGCGCTTGCCCCCTTGCAAAAATCCGCTAATGGGTCTCTTTGCTGAGGGTAATAATGAACACATTTTGAAGAAGGTAAAATAACTCTCTCGCCACTTCTGCTCCTTTCTTTCTTCTTTGAGTTGCCTGACCAACAAGCCTGCTAACAGAACTAATAACCCGATTAGATTGCAAATTCCAGATTCTAATTTTAATCTTGCAATTGTGACAGTTACCGGGATCACAGTTTTGGAAAACCGTAAATAATATGAGGGCCAATACAAAAACGACAATCCTTTTCATATTTCTAACTCATAATCTGATGAATACAGAGTCAACGAAAGAAGTAGCAAAAAGGTAGTTTTTCCCCGAAATATTTTCGATTTCACTCCAAATTCTAAATATTGAAATCCTGATTGCATCACAGCTAATATAATCTATCAAATTTTTTATTATACTTAATTTCATTAGTTTTGCGGATTATATTTTATAATTTACTGATTTTTTGTTATAATTTTAATTAATAACTGATGAAAATAAACTATATAGCCTCAAAGATATTCAACAAATCTCTTGATTTGATAGAAATAATTGGAAATAAGTTACCCCATCCCGCTACATTATTTGGTCTATTAACCCTTTTAGTTGTTATCCTCTCTTGGATTGGCTCAATGATGGAATGGAGCGTTATACACCCCTCTGCTCAACAAATCATCAAAGCTAAAAGCTTACTCGATGGTGATGGCATTAGATGGATTTATACAAATGTAACTGCTAATTTTGTGAATTTTCCTCCGCTCGGGTATGTTCTAGCTGTTATGGTTGGTATCGGATTGGCTGAAGGTTCTGGATTATTCGATACATTGATACGGGCATTAGTCCTGAAATCACCCAAAAAGCTGATTACCGGCTCAATCGTATTGGCTGGGATATTATCGCACTTAGCTTCTGAAGCGGGTTATGTTATACTTATTCCATTAGGAGCGTTGATTTTCCACGCTCTCGGACGACACCCTATGGCTGGACTTGCTGCTGCATTCTGTGGTGTAAGTGGAGGTTTCGGGGCTAATTTCTTAATCGGCTCGGTTGACCCGATTTTAGCGGGGCTATCGGAATCCGCTGCTCAAATCATTGACCCAAATATGAAAATTAATGCTGCTGTCAATTTCTATTTTATGTTTGTTTCCGCTTTTATGATTGTTATTGTAGGCACCTGGGTTACTGAGAAAATCGTTGAACCAAGATTAAAAAAATACGAAGGAAATGCAAGCTCAATCAATTTAGATGAGATCACTCATCTCGAAAAAAAGGGCTTGCTATGGGCATTAATTAGTATTGTGATAATCTCCATAATTCTTGTATTAACAATTGTGCCTGAATGGGGAATTTTCCGCAACCCCGAAAACAAAGATGTATTGCATTCCCCTTTCTTCGATGGTATTATTACTGGCATTTTACTATTCTTCTTTATCCCTGGCTTAGTCTATGGATTAGTTACTGGAAGCGTCAAAGGGGATAAAGATGTGATGAAACATATAATAAAATCAATGTCAACGCTCGCAACTTATATTGTTTTAGTATTTTTTGCTGCGCAATTTGTATATTTCTTCAAGTATAGTAATTTGGGATTAATTCTTGCAATCAATGGAGCCGAATTTCTTCGAAGCATCGAACTCACGGGTATTCCACTCATCATTGCCTTTGTGCTTCTATCAGCATTTATAAATATGTTTATGGGGAGTGCATCAGCGAAATGGGCAATAATGGCCCCCGTATTTATCCCAATGTTTATGCTTCTTGGCTATCACCCAGCTCTTACTCAAGCTGCTTTCAGAATAGGCGATTCGGTAACAAACTTAATTACGCCGATGATGAGCTATTTCGCATTGATTGTCGCCTTTGCTCAAAAATACGACGAGAAATATGGCATCGGAACAATTATATCAACTATGCTCCCCTATACCATACTATTTACAGTATTCTGGACGCTAAGCCTCGTATTATGGATGCTACTTGGCATTCCACTCGGACCCGACGGACCGCTATATTTCAAGTAACGAATTTCGAAGGTTTCTTCTTTACACGTATTAGAAAAATTGCTTAGATATTTGATTTACTCTTTAATCAGCTTAATCGTCATTTTTTTATGCCCAAAATTAATTTCTAAGAAATAGATACCTGCCGAAAATCCTCTTAAATCTATAACTCCAGAATTTTGAATCGTATCAGAAAATATTTCCATTCCAAATATATTTCTTACTTTTATGGATTTAATCTGCTGGTCGCTCGATTCGATATAGTACATTCCTTGAGATGGGTTCGGATATACAACAAGACTTTCCTCGAAGCTTATATCATCTACACTCGAAATAACGTGGAATTCATCAGAAAATGCAGAGCATTTAAACTCATTAAATACCTGAACCGAGTGCATTCCACTATCTTTGATAGTATAATTTCTATTTTTTGCTCCTGAAATTTGTTTACCATCGAGATGCCATTGGTATTCCGAATAGCTACGAGTTGTCATTAACGTATTATGATTTGCCCAGATAATCACGGGTTTTTCGGGTAAAGGAGATGGCTCAACGCTCAATGTATCGGAAAGAACAATACAACAATCTTTTGTAGTTCCTTGAACAAAGTACTTACCTGGTTTAGTTACATTGATGGTATTAGTTTTTTCGCCATTTGACCATTGCCAAGATTCAAAGAAAAGCGATGTTGCTTGCAATGTTACGTCAATTTCGTCCCCCTCGCAAAATGGATAGCCGCTTGTTGCTCTAATTGTCATTTTTGGAACAGTAAATTGCTTTATTTCTATTGGTTTGGAGGAGGATTGGCATTCACCTTCGAAAACAGTTGCCATATAAGAACCTGGTTCTGTTACTATAATATCTTTAGTTGTTTTACCATTAGACCATTGAATTACCTGATAACTTGTTATGCATTTGAGTATAACAGTATCACCTGGGCATAATGTTTCATTTCCAACGATTTGGATAGTCGGAGCTTGCAAATTGCATTCCAATAAATCAGTTTCCCAAACTCCCCCGCCATAAGTTGCAGCACGTAACTTCTTGGCATTATATTGAATTTCTAATTCGGTTACAACCAGGTTGGGCATATCAACCCCAAACTTAATCCAATTGCCTGAGGAATTTTCGCTGTAATAAACTCCAGCATCAGTACCAATATATAAACGGTCGGGAGAATCATTTTGATAAACTAATGTATTTACAGCAAGATTTGGTAGATTTCCTGTTATATCTTTTACATTTGTCCCATCATATTCAACCACTCTACGAGGTGAATTATAGGAAGCACTTGTGAACCAGGCTCGTCGAGGATTTTTGGGGTCAACTGCGATATAAGTCATTCCGCCCATTAGCCCTTGTATAGCATTCCAACTTTGTCCGCCATTATAGGTTACATTCATAGTATTAAAACTGCCTGCGTAAATAACATTTCTATCAGAAGGAGCCACTGCGAGAGAAATGAGTTGTTGATTCCCAGTAAAATTTGAAATCTTTGTATATGAAGTTCCGTGATTGCTTAATTTGAAAACATTTCGATACCCTGCATAAAGCGTGGAGGGCTCTTGAGGGTCAATGACATAAGGGGTTACCCAAGCGCCAGATTCTCCTGTCATTTCGCTATTCAACATCGTTAAATATGTGTCGCCACCATCAACCGAACGTCTTAGTTCACCGTTATATAAAGACACATAAATTCTATTGGGGTCAATGGGATTTATTATACATTCCATCCCATCTCCGCCATAAGTATTCGACCAACGATTATTGCGATACATATTTGTGCCATTATCTTGGGAGCCCGCAAGTATAAAATTATTTACCGAGGCGGAATTTGAAAATCTATAAAACTGCATAATTGTAAATCCATCATTTAGTTTTTGCCAAGTTTTACCTTCCGTGTAACTTAAATCTATTCCACCATCATGACCCACGATAACTGCCCCAGTTAGATCATCAAAAATTATATCATGTTGATCAGCGTGTACAAAAGGTATATTATTTCCTCCATACCAGTGGGAAATCTGAGCCCAGGAATAACCTCCATCATTGGATTTCCACAAATTTATACCGCCGACAATGATTAGATTTTCATCGTATGGGGCAACAGCAATTGCTAAATCATATTCGCCTTGCCCAATTTTATCCGCTCCAAAATCACGACCAAGAATATTTGGATTTTGAGTAACAGTAACTGTCCAATTCTCGCCCTCGTCATAGGAGACTGCGAAAGAATGAAATGCTCGAGAGGTATTTGCAACCACCGCATAAACATTCTTCGGATTAGCTTCAGTAACCGCTATTGCTATGCGTCTGGAACTTGTAAAACGTCTGACTTCTTTCCAAGTTTTTCCACCATCAGCGGTTTTATATATTTCATTTTGAGACCATTTGCGGGTAGAAGCATAAATGATTTCAGGATTTTCAGGATGGAATTCCATATCAATAAATGAGCCAGAAAAAGTATTCGACCAGCTTTGACCACCATCTGTTGTTTTATAAACACCATCGCTCGAAGCAAGATATACAATATCGGGATTAGCTGGATGCACTAAACATCGGGCAAGGATTCGTGAATGAGACAGTTCTTGGCTGAATCCAGTCTGGAAAAATGAATTACCACCATCAGTTGACTTAACAACACCAATACTATTAACTTGCACACTAACCGCACCAGCACCAAAAGCATCACCTGACGAAATATAGATTATATTTGGATTAGAGGGTGATATTGCAATATCTGAGATACCTAGAGAGAGAAATTGTGGGAATGGTAATTTAACCCAATTTTTCCCATAATTTGTGCTTTTCCATAAACCTCCGCCAGCGGCACCAGCAAACAAAAGTCCAGATTTACCACTTACTGTTCTAACTGAATTTACTCTGCCAATACCTTGAGCACCCAATACTTTTGGAAGCGGATCTCCAATAGGACCAAGTTGAACCCACTTTTTCGAACTAAGGATTCTATCCTTCTCTTTTATTGCAGTATGGACTTTCCAATCCTCATAGAGCTTAGCAACATTCGGGAATTCACCAGCTTCGCCAACTCTGGGTTCCCAGAACCATTCCCAACGCTTGTAGTTTTTCCAACCTCTGCGTTCTTCAATCGGTTGGTCTCTCCAAAATTCTTCACCAGCTTGTTGCACCTGATAAAAATTCTGTTCCGGATTGTTTTCGATTAATTGAAAGTATTGTTGGCTAATCAAAGGTAACGATATGAATAAAAATGCAAAAAGTAAAAATCTCAAAAATCTCATCATATTTCCCAATTTATTTTAAATTATTACTAACGTTTTAAATGATTAAATATTAATCACGCTATTCTCAATATTGACCACAATGAGAATTACACAATACTTTGAGATTTATTACAGAGAAAAGCATATTAGAGCTAAATATATTTTCAATTAATTCAAGCGATTTCTTGTCCGGCTAAAACATTTACAAACTCAAATATTTTCCCTGGTTTTCCGAAAAGTACGAATTTATCATCTGCTTGTAAAATCATCTTTCCTGAAGGATTGATAATATGATTATCTCCCCTTTTAATTGCAAGTAAAGTAACTGCAAATTTCTCACGAATAGCTAATTCTGCAAGGGACTTACCAATTAACTTACTATTTACAGGCAAATCATATACTGTTATTTCATAATCTGGCAGTGAAATTTTCAAATTCTGTAAATTACTATTTTCAAGTGATAATGAACGAAACATTTCATAGCCAGAAGCCCTGATTTGATTGACGAATTTCTCGATATCGCTTTTTGGTATTAAATATTTGTTCAACACCCTAACAAAAATTTCAATAGAGGTTTCGAATTCTTCAGGAATTACTTCATCGGCACCGACTTTGTATAAAGATTGCATTTCTCCGACGTATCTTGTCCGCACGATTATGTAAATATTAGGATTGATTTTCTTTGCAAGTGCTGTAATTCTTTCTGAAGATAAAGGATCGGAAATGGCTATCACAAGAATTCTTGCTTTATCAATTCTGCAATGTTCTAAAATTTCTCTATTTGATGCATCTGCATAATAAATTGGTTCTCCTTGCAATTTTTCCTGCTTGACAGTCATTGGATTCATCTCTAAGACAATATAAGGAATACCAGCGATTTTGGCAGCCATTGCCACATTTCTTCCATTGATACCAAATCCAATAATGATTATATGGTTATCAAGATTGGATTTAATTTCTTCGAAATCAATCCTATTCGAATATCTTCTGAAAATTTTCCTGCAGGAAATGCTTTGTGCTATTGAAGGGGCATATTGAAAAATAAAAGGGACAATAGCGATAGTGAGTATTGAAACTCCGAGAAACTTCTGATACAAATCATCATCAATCAAACCCAATTGCATACCCGCAATAGAAATAACGAACGAGAATTCAGCTAAGTGGAATAAAATCAAGCCCGTATGAACTGATGTTCTAATACTTGCATCAGATAATAGGCTAGCCAGTGTTGTTATTATAGTTTTAATGATTATTACGCCAAATACTAATATTAATATAAGCGCCCAATTATCAATAAGGAAATTAAGATTTAAAAGCATTCCAATTGAAACAAAAAAGAAACCCGAAAAAACATCTCTAAATGGTGTTATATTTGCTATTGCTTCTTGATTAAATTCTGATTCTGAAACTATTAAACCAGCAATGAATGCCCCAATAGCTATGGAAAGTTCCATTAATTCGAAAATCCCAACTATAGCAAGGCAGAGCAAAATAGTTGTCAAAAGAAACAGCTCTTTGATGCGTGTTTGTGTTATTTGTTCAAATATAAATGGTACGACCCATTTAGCAGATATAATCACAAAAACAACTATTGCAACTAATTTAATGACAGTTTCAGTTAATGTTTGGGTTATATTATTATCAATTCCTGCTAAAATTGGTAAAAACAGAAGCATTGGTACTACCATAATATCCTGGAATATCAAAATTCCGAGAGCATAACGCCCGTGTGGTGAATCATTTTGCCCATATAATTGAAGTAATTTCATTACAACAACTGTACTACTCAGAGAAAGCAAGAAACCTATAAAAATAGCTGTGCTTAAATCAAATCCTAAATAGATGCAAATTATCGTTGTAATTAAAATTGTTCCGAAAACTTGTATCGAACCCCCAAGAAATATTACTTTTTTGATTTTGAAAAGCTTTGTCAAGGAAAATTCGATACCAATAATAAATAACAGGAAAATCACACCCATTTCGGATAATAATTCAACGGTGCTATAATCATCAATAAATTTAAATCCATTAGGACCAATGATTGCTCCAGCGATGAAGTACCCGAGCATTGGAGGAAGTTTCAATCTATTGAACACATAAACGATGATTATCGAAATGAAAAGAATAAGACCGATTGTATAAATCATTTGTTCCATCAGGTACAAAAATAGCAAAAAATGATTATTATTTCTGAACATATTCGAGAATTATTCTAATACTTGTAGTTTTTGGAATGAGATTATTTAACTTCAAAAATACTTGTTATAAAAAAATATTTACTTTTAAATTTTTTTTGCATAGTCTAAAGATAGTTATGAATATATTGGTGAAAGTTTGACTAATAAAAAATCAACAATGAGAGTCAATAAAATAATATAACATGAAACCTCTGAAAGATGAAAATTGATTCAATCCGTTATAGAAGGAAACCGTTTTATTGACTAACTGACTAAGAACAAAGCGAAGCAACAAATAATCCGGACTCGATTTATTCACAAACAAAGACTGCGCGTCCATTTGCGTTTATGAAACGAGTATTAGGCTATGAGCGTTGCCGTTCTTAC
>JBBISM010000064.1:0-11975 GCA_037441245.1 Ignavibacteria bacterium
CAGCGGTAACGTTATGTTCTAGCATAGCTTCGAGAAGTGCTGATTGAGTTTTAGGAGGTGTTCGATTTATTTCATCAGCAAGTACGATATTAGCAAATATAGGACCTTGGACAAATCGGAATTCCTTTTGACGTGTTGTGATGTTTTCTTCGATAACCTCGGTTCCTGTAATATCGCCCGGCATCAGATCGGGAGTGAATTGTATTCGTGAAAATTTTAAATTCAATGTTTGGGATAAAGTACGGATAAGTAGGGTCTTGGCTAATCCTGGTACACCGATTAATAAGCAATGCCCATTTGCGAATAAAGCGATTAAAAGTTGTTCTATAATATCTTTTTGCCCGATGATAACCTTGCTAATTTCATTACGGACTTTGTTAATACTTTCGTTTAGAAATTTTAGTTTTTCTGTGTCTTTCATTTATGATCCAATGATAAATCCAAAATGTATAATAGTATTTAACATTAACGGTTAAATAGACATTTTAGTAAAACAAAATGTTGATTATTCTATTCAGAAATTACTATTGGGGTATCTAATTCTTTTTCTTTCTTATTTTTCGAACGGTTTTCTTTTTCCGCAGTAATTGCGAAAAAGGATATACTTCAGATAATTCATAATTTTTTTCGGCGAAATGAATCAACAGGTCAGAAGTTTTTTCAATAAGCCAATTGAAGTTATGCTCTAATAAAAGCGATTTGTCGGCATTTGGAGTCATATTAAGAAAATCCATCACAATAGGAATATCATCTTTAACTGCGAATTCGATAGCATTGAAATCAAATCCGAGAGCTAAACAAATCTTTTTGGCAATATTTTCAATTTTTTTTGTCAATTTACTTTCAATGCTCGGTTCGTCGGGTGAATATCTTAGATGCTGTGGTTTGGTCGGGTCGTATTTCATAATTTTGACATTCTTTTGCCCGATAACATAGCATTGATAGTAGTTGTCATAGTCAATTGCCTCTTGCAATATCATAATTCTATCGATAGTAAGGTCATAAGCTGAGAAGAATTCGAGCTTATTATATACTTTAAAGGCTGTGTAAAACCCATTGATTCTGTTCGATTTTAAATAGGCTGGAAACTTAATGTATTCGAAAATTTCATCCCAATTTAATGGGAAAATTAAGTTTCTCATCGTTTCTGAGCAAGTTCCTGGGGGATGCTCTTTGCTTGGAATGATAACAGTTCTAGGAATTTTAATTCCTAATTTGGTTGCTAATGAAGCGTGGAAAAAGTTATCGTCAGCACAAGACCAGAAGGGGTCGTTGATAACTTTTGTTCCATTCAAGGCTGATTGTTTGAGTATAGATTTATAGAATGGTACTTCATTGGATACTCGGTCAAAAATAACATCGTATTTTAGGGGTTTATCTATTGTAACGCCGCCAACTTGAATTAGTTCTGCTTTGATTTCATTATGGCCTAAGTCGTTAATATAGTCAATTAATGCAGGGGGAAAACTTTGCTCCATACCAAAAAAAATTCCGATTGACTTCATAGCTCTTCCTTCCCAATTAAATTGGATTATTTATAATGGTAATTAAATTAAACACAAAAATAAGAAAATCTTATTTCTTATATTATCCTAAACTTGAAAATAATTATCTTGTTTATATCAAAATTATTTTAAAAAGTATTTTAATTTATGAAATTAACGGAAAAATTATTAATTTCCATACAATTTTATTCAGACGCAAAAAATATGTTTGAGATTTATTTAGCTTTTTTAGTTTTTGGCGGATTATTGTTAGCAGGTTCGCTAATATTTGGTAGTGAAAGTCATACTGATGCAGATGTTCATAGTGGCGTTGATTTGCATATAAGCGATACTCATCCCGTAGCTGGCGAAACACATTCTATTGAACACTATGCCGAAGGGAAAGGTGTAGTAGAGGCTATCAAATTTGTATCGTTTAGAAATTTTATCTATTTCTCTACTTTTTTTGGACTGACAGGAACATTACTGACGCTATTTGAAATAGCTCTATTTTTGTCTCTACCATTATCAATATTGGTTGGTGGTATTTCTGGTTATGCTGGGTACAGATTTATGAAATACTTGAAATCGAGCGAATCAGGGGAGATTATAAGTATGACGGATTTAGTTGGTCGAATTGCCGAGGTAACATTAAATGTATTTAATGATAAGCCAGGTAAGGTAAAAATAGAATTTGGGGGAAAGTTTGAAGAATTTATCGCAATTTTATCTGAAGAATCACAAAAAAATGAATATCTCAAAGGAGAAAAAGTTTTAGTAATTGATATAGCCAATAATAAATTAATAGTTACAGATTTCGAAATATTATAAGGGGGTTTATGTTTGGATTCATTATTCTAATTGCATTCTTAGTAGTTATAGGAATATTTATTGTGATGTTTGCTATAACTCGACTTTTACTGATAGCACAACCAAACGAGGTAATAATATTATCAGGTCGCCGTCGCAGGCTTCCAAGTGGAGAAGTCGTCGGTTATAGAATTATACGCGGAGGCAGGGCACTTCGAATACCTTTCATCGAGAAAGCAGCACGTATGTCTCTCGAGACGATACCAATCGAACTGTCGGTTACAAATGCATATTCCAAAGGTGGAATACCTTTGAAGGTCGAAGCGATTGCCAATATTAAGATTGATTCTACTGAACCCGCTTTCGGCAATGCTGTTGAACGATTTTTGAATATGAGGAGGGAGCAAATACATGCCATTGCCAAAGATACACTTGAAGGTAATTTAAGGGGAGTTTTAGCTTCTTTAACACCAGAAGAAGTCAATGAAGATAGATTGAAATTTGCAGAAGTCTTGATTGATGAAGCTGTAGGCGATCTGAATCAATTAGGTTTGAGGTTAGATATATTGAAAATAACGAATATCTCCGACGAACGAGGCTACCTTGATTCGATTGGAAGAATGAAAACTGCTGAATTGCTTGCAAATGCAAAAAAAGTCGAAGCTGAGAAAAAAGCAGAGGCAGAGGAAGCAGAAGCATTAAGCGAGGAAAGAGCTCAAAAGGCACGCTCGAGAGCTCATCAAGAAATTGAAACTGCTCGTATCAATTCCGAGCAAAATGTATTAATAATAAACGCTAATAAAGAAGCGGAAACAAAAGAAGCTGAAGCAAATGCTCTCGCTCGTGCAGAAAGAGTAAAAGCTCAATCCAATCAGGATATCAACATTGCCCAAATTGTAGCTCAGCAGAATGTTAAAATTACCGATACAAAAGCTCAACAGGCTATAGAAATTGAACGGAACAATCTCAGAATCAAGAAAGCTGAATTAGAAAAAGATGCTGTAATAAAAGAAAAAGAAGCCGAAGTTGCTGGTAAGAAAGCACAAGTGGTTTTTGAGCAAACACTAGAAGAAGAACGGGTTAAATTGCAGCAAAAGAAATTACTGGCTGATGTTATCGAGCCAGCAAAAGCAAAAAAAGAAGCTATGGAATTGGAAGCAAAAGGTCATGCCGCATCAATTTTTGCTGATGGCGAGGCAAAAAGAGCTGTACTCGACCAAATGATTGCTGTTTATAATGCCGCTAAAGGAACGGGCGAAAAAGTCTATATGCTGAATATTTTACCTCAAATTGTTGATTCAATTGTCAGTACAATCAAACAAATTAAGATTGATAAGTTGACTGTGGTTGATACAGCTGGAATCGCTTCCGATGGTGGCTTAACGAAATTAGTAAATCAATTTCCTGGATTAGTGACCTCAATAACCGAAATGCTCGAAAATACAACTGGCGTTGACATTTTCAGTCATTTTAAAAAACAGAATACAAGCAAATCAGACGAAGCAGCAGAACAGTCAAATCAGGAATAAAAGATAATCAGATGGCTTCTTAGGGCGTATGATTGAACTTCAATACGCCCTTTTTTATTAAATGGTAGAACGATTGGCGACAAATTGCAACACGAAATCTTAATGCCAAATTACTAAAACTACGGTAAATTGAGCAATTCGAAATCGGGATTCTGTAAAATTTAATAGTTTCATCATATTAATAAAAAAAAACGTAAAAAATCAATTCATTCAAAGTTGAATAAATCAATAGCTTATGAATGTTTTTTTTGTTTCATTTGATATTTAGCTAAGTCTAATAAATATATTAGGTTTTAAATTACAACATAACGTATACATAAAATTTGTGTTATTTGATTTTTGAGTATGAATAAAATATTATTGTAATTACAAAACATTGTATTATCAATAGTTTAACGGAGAAGATTATGGCAGTAAAATTAATCAGCCCACACGGAAGCCCAGAATTAATCGAATTGTTACCGAAAGGCGAAGAATTAACCCAAGAAAAGAAAAGAGCAGAAAAGATGCTCAAAGTTAATATCACCAGCCGAGAAACCGGGGATTTAATAATGATGGGTATTGGAGGATTTACACCACTTACTGGATTTATGGGTTATAATGATTGGAAAAGCGTTTGTTCAGAGATGAAAATGCAGAGCAAAAACGGTCTCTTCTGGCCTATCCCAGTAACAGTATCTTGCGACAAAGAAACAGCCGATAGAATTAATATCGGCGATGAAGTCGCTCTTTATTCAGATGAGTACGACGAGATTATGGCAACAATGAAAGTTGAAGAAAAGTACAAAATTGACAAAGAATTCGAATGCAAACATGTTTATAAAACTGTGGATATGGAGCATCCAGGCGTTATAATGGTAATGGAGCAAGCTGAATACAATTTAGCTGGTCCAGTCAAAGTTTTATCGGAAGCTACATTTCCAGTCGAGTTCAAAGATGTTTATCAAAGACCATCAGAGTCGAGAAAAATATTTGCCGAGAAAGGATGGCGAACAATCGCGGCATTACAGTTACGAAATCCTATGCATAGGAGTCATGAATATTTAGCCAAAATAGCGCTCGAAGTATCCGATGGGTTATATATTCATCAATTAGTAGGAAAATTAAAACCAGGCGATATTCCCGCTGATGTACGTGTCAGATGTATTGATGTCCTGGTAGAAAGATATTTCGTAAAGGATACTGTAATTCAAGGTGGTTATCCATTGGATATGAGATATGCTGGACCGAGGGAAGCTCTTTTGCACGCACTTTTCAGACAGAATTTTGGATGCACACATATGATTATTGGTCGCGATCACGCAGGAGTCGGTAATTATTATGGTGCATTTGAAGCCCAAGATATTTTCGATGAATTATGGGATGGAGCGCTACTATGCAAACCATTGAAAATTGATTGGACATTCTGGTGCAGCAAATGCGAAGGAATGGCTTCAATGAAAACCTGCCCGCATACAAAAGACGACAGACTATTATTGAGCGGTACTATGTTGAGGAAATCCTTATCCGAGGGAAAAGAAGTTCCCAAAGAATTCAGCCGACCAGAAGTTTTAGAAATTTTGCGAGAATATTACACCGGTTTAACAGAAAAAGTAGAAGTAAAGTTGCATAAAGCTGCAACAGGCGAGTAGTTTGAATTTTAAAAATACTTTATATAAGTAAAGTACATATTTTAATCATTTATTAAACAAATAAGGAGATGTATAATGCCAAGTTTTGTAATTGTAGAAAAGTGTGACGGATGCAAGGCACTTGATAAGACAGCCTGCCAGTACATTTGCCCTAATGATCTTATGGTTTTGAACAAAGATCTTATGAAAGCCTACAACATTGAACCAGAAATGTGCTGGGAATGTTACAATTGCGTAAAAATATGCCCCACACAAGCCATTGAAGTTCGTGGATATGCAGATTTTGTTCCTATGGGAGCGCAAGTAACTCCGATGAGGAGCTCTGACTCAATTATGTGGACAGTTAAATTCCGCAATGGAACGCTCAAACGATTTAAATTCCCCATCAGATCAACCCCAGAAGGAACAGCAGTGCCCGACGGTGGATGGGAAACCCCAAATGATGATTTATCAAGCCCATATTTATTTACTGAACCAGCATCACTTAAATTAGATGATTTGTGGAAAAAACAATAATTGATAATTAAATAGTTAATTTTATAAAATAATGGAGATTAATAATGGCAAATTTTGAAACTGTAGAAGTCAATACCGATCTATTGATTATTGGTGGCGGTATGTCTGCTTGCGGTGCAGCTGTCGAAGCCGTTTACTGGGCAAAAAAGCATAATGTTAAAGTTACTTTGGTTGATAAAGCAGCCGTTGACCGTTCAGGTGCTGTTGCTATGGGTTTATCAGCGATTAATCAATATGTTGACCTTACAAGCGGTAATAATACTGTAAAAGACTATGTAGATTATGTTCGAAATGACTTGATGGGTATTACCCGCGAGGATTTAGTTGCGAACATAGCTCGCCACGTTGATTCATCAGTTCATCTTTTTGAAAAATGGGGATTGCCAATTTGGAAAGATGAAGAAGGAAACTATGTGCACGAAGGTCGCTGGCAATTAATGATTAATGGAGAATCATACAAAGTTGTCGTAGCAGAAGCTGCTAAGAATGCTCTCGGTATAGATAATATAATCGAGCGTGTATTTGTTGTCGAGCCATTGCTTGATGGTGATAAGGTTTCGGGCGCAGTAGGATTCAGTGTTAGAGAGAATAAATTTTATGTATTCAAAGCAAAAGCAGTAATTATTGCAGCTGGTGGGGCGGTTCACGTATTCAAACCACGTTCATCAGGCGAAGGCTTGGGCCGTGCCTGGTATCCACCGTGGAATTCAGGAACAAGTGCTTACTTCACTATCAAAGCAGGAGCTGAAATGACCTGCCAAGAAGTAAGATTCATTCCTGTTAGATTCAAAGATGCTTATGGACCTGTTGGTGCTTGGTTCTTATTATTTAAATCACGCGCAACATCTGCTCTCGGTGGCGAATATATGGTCGAAAGAAAAGGAGAGCTTGAGAATTGGTTACCTTATGGGAAAGTCAAACCAATTCCAGCAAATCTTCGCAACTGGCTTGGAATGATGGACGTTATGGAAGGCAAGGGACCGATTTATATGAGAACTGAGGAAGCTATCCAAAAATTGGCTGATGCATATAAAGATGACCCAAAGGGATACAAGAAAAAAATGAAAGAACTCGAAGAGGAAGCTTGGGAAGACTTTTTGGATATGACTATCTCGCAAGCAATATTATGGGCAGCAACTAACATATTCCCCGAAGAACGTGCATCGGAAATAGCAGCAGCCGAACCATACTTTATCGGCTCGCACTCAGGTGCATCTGGTGCTTGGGTTTCGGGTCCGAAAGATCTTGCACCGCAGGAATATTTCTGGGGATATGCGAATATGACAACAGTAAAAGGATTATTCGCAGTAGGCGATGCTTCTGGCGCATCAAGTCATAAGTTTTCATCGGGTTCGCACGCCGAAGGTCGTATTGCAGCCAAAGCAGCAATTGAATATATTGTAAAAGAGAATCCGACGCATAAATATATTGATGCCGAGATTAATGCATTGAAGGAAAAAATTCTTAAGCCACTAGATATTTATGAGCAATACTATAAGGAAACAACTGATCCAGACATCAACCCAAATTATATTCGACCGAAGATGTTTATGTTCAGACTGCAAAAAATTATGGACGAATATGCTGGTGGAGTATCATCACAGTTCAAGACAAACAAGCCCTTATTAGAAAAAGGACTTGAGCTACTTGCATTCCTTAAAGAAGACTCAGAACTTTTAGCAGCAGCCGATTTGCATGAACTAATGAGATGCTGGGAGAATGTCCATAGAATGTGGCAAGCAGAAGCACACGTTCGCACTATTCTTTTCAGAGAAGAAACTCGTTGGCCTGGGTATTACTTCAGGGCAGATACACCGAAGATAGACAATGACAAATGGGAGAAATTTGTAAATCTTACTTACGACAAGAATACTGATAAGTGGGATGTATTTACAAAAGACATTCTCCACATATTTTAATTCCAAAAGGCACCTGTGGATACAACCACAGGTGCCATTTTTAAATATAAAATTTAGAGGCAAAAAGTGCAATTGAGTTTTGTATTTAATTATGAAAGGATAATAAATGGAAAAAATACATTGCAAATACTGCGGTTCAGAAATGCAAAGAATAAATTTACCCCAGGATACAGATTTTAATTGCGAATATTTATATGTATGCTTCAATGATGAATGCGGATACTATGTCCGAGGATGGGAATGGATGCGAACTAACTATAATGTTACAGCATCTTATAGGTATAAGTATAATCCATTTTTTGGTGATGACGGACCAATACCCGTATCATCACCATATACTTGGAAAGATATGATAGCAAAAACTTAGTTATCAAAAGGTTAAACGATGAATAATATTGATAAAATTAACAAAACAATTATAAAAGAATATCCGAGATTAGACGAGGATGCAAAATTCGATTTCAAGTGCCATAGCGGATTAAGCTGTTTCAACAAGTGCTGTAACGATGTTAATATTTTCTTGACACCTTATGATATCATTAGATTGAAAAATAGGTTGGGAATAAGCTCGAGCGAGTTTTTAGAAAAATATACGATAATTCCTATCGAAGAAAATTTAAAGCATCCAATAGTTATATTGAAAATGAACAGCGAAACATTAGATTGCCCCTTGTTAAGTATAGATGGTTGCACTGTGTATGTTGATAGGCCTTGGTCTTGCAGGATGTATCCACTTGGAATGGCTTCACCTTCGGAAAGCATAAGCAACGAACAAGAAGAATTTTACTTTTTATTGAAAGAACCCATTTGCCAGGGATTCACTGAAAATAAAGAATGGACTATCTTGGAATGGAAAGATAATCAAGGTGTCAATGAATATACCGAATTGGGCGAGATGTTTAAAGAAATTTCTTGCAATGACCACTTTGTGAAAGGCAAAATCACCGAGCCGGTCAAATTGGAAATGTTTTATATGGTTTGCTACGATATTGATAAGTTTAGGGAATTTCTCTATAGGAGCTCTTTTTTCAAGCGATTTGCAGTAGAAGATGAATTAATTAATAAGATGAGAACAGATGATGTCGAATTATTAACATTCGGCTTCAAATGGCTTAAATATAGCTTATTTGGAGAGCCAACCCTTAATTTGAAACAAGAATATATGAAACCTATTTTATAGTTCAATTGGAGTATAGTGAATAATTAGAAGGAAATAAGTTGAACAACGGGAAACAATTAAATAGTGATATTGAATTCATTCGCCACTTAAAAAAGTATGGTGGCGATACAATGAAAAAATGCTTTCAATGTGCTACCTGCTCGGTAGTTTGTTCGCTATCACCCGTAGAAAATGCATTTCCCAGAAAAGAAATGATAAAAGCAGGATGGGGATTGAAAAATGAACTGGTTAATGATCCAGATATTTGGCTTTGCCATGGATGTATGGATTGCAGTCAGATGTGCCCGCGTGGAGCAAGACCAGCTGATCTAATGGGCGCTATAAGAAGCTACATCTATCGTTTTTATTCTACTCCGAAATTTATGGGGAAAGCACTATCGGAACCAAAATATTTACCTTATTTATTGATACTACCGACAATATTAATATTCATATTGCTATTAGTAACTCAAGGGGGAAATCTATCTGCTATTGATTGGTCTGTTCATCAGTTTAAGTATAAAGATTTTATAGCTCACGGACCAATTGAGGTTCTTTTCATTTTTGGAAATATACTAGTATTTGCATTCGCATATATAGGGTTCAAAAGATATTGGGATGACTTACATCAACATAATAATTATCAACCAGTTCAGGGTTTAATTCCATCATTCATTCAAGTAATAAAAGAACTTGCCTTGCACAAAAAATTTGATAAATGCCCAACAAATTCAGCACGTTATTATGGGCATTTATTTATTTTTTATGGATTTGTAGGAGCTTTGATAGCCACAGCTATAGTTGTAGCAAATATATTTGGGGATAAGCTTGGCTTATTCAATGAATTTTTGCCAGAGCATATGAATATGCCACTATATTTATTGGGGGGCGTGAACTTCGATGACCCAAATGAAGTGATTGAATTGATTGGGCTTATAGTGAAAAGCTTTGGTTTATTGGCAGGAACATTACTGGTTATCGGTGGGTTGTTATTGTTAGTTAAACGGCAAGTTACCGAAGACCGAGAAGGGAAATCCACCTATTATGATATGCTATTTTTGTGGATTCTTTGGGGAGTGTCGTTTACTGGAATGTGCTGTGTATTTCTTCGACTGCTTGAAGTACCAATTATTGCTTATCCAACGTATTTCGTGCATTTAGTATTAGTATATTGCTTGCTTTGGTATATGCCTTATTCAAAATTTGCACATATGATATATAGATTTATGGGATTAACCTATTTGAAGATGTATGGTAGGGATGCAAAGATTGAAATTTTCGATAAAAACTTAAAAATAAATAAAGTTACACAACAAGTAACAGTATAGAAATTCTAAACTTATTACAGGAGTAGAAATGGTAAATAGAAAATTTGAAACTCCATTACTCGACCAGCTTGAGAGCGGAGAGTGGCCAAGTTTCGTTACAGAAATTAAAATGGCTGCTGAAACTAACCAAATGGCAAATAGTTTACTCGGTTTGCTCGAGCAATCATACGAGGAAAAAATTGGTCACTGGAAGCATGGAGGGATTGTAGGTGTTATGGGATATGGTGGGGGTGTCATTGGTAGATATACAGACTTACCCGAGAAATATCCTGATATTTCGCATTTCCATACGATGAGAATTAACCAACCAGCAGGTTGGTTCTACACAGCTGAAGCCTTGAAGCAAATATGTGATGTTTGGGACCGATATGGCTCGGGATTAACAAATATGCACGGTTCGACGGGAGATATTATATTGCTAGGAACAAGAACAGAAAATTTAGAACCAACATTCAATGAGCTAACGCATTTAGGATTTGATTTGGGGGGGTCGGGCTCTGCAGTTCGCACTCCTAGCTGTTGCTGCGGAATGGCAAGATGCGAATGGGCTTGCTATGATACAATGGCTTTGACATATTATATAACAATGCGTTATCAAGATGAACTACATAGGCCAGCATTCCCTTATAAGATGAAATTTAAAATGTCGGGTTGCCCAAATGATTGTGTAGCATCGGTCGCAAGAGCAGATATATCAATCATTGGTACCTGGCGAGATGAAATTCAAATCAATCAGGAGGAAGTAAAGAAGTATCAAGATAATGGGACAAATATTTTTAAAGAAGTTGTATTGAACTGCCCAGCTAAATGTATTGATTGGGATGGCAATGAGATTAAGATAGACAATTCGAATTGTCGCCATTGTATGCATTGTATTAATGTATTACCTAAAGCATTAGCACCTGGAAAGGATAGAGGAGCAGCGATACTTATCGGCTCGAAAGCCCCAATTATCGAGGGCGCATTGTTATCATCAGTATTTGTACCATTCATCGAAATCGAAGAACCCTATGATGATTTAGAGCTATGGGAATTAATTGACAATATGTTCGACTTATGGTGCGAAGAAGGTAAGAACCGAGAAAGAATAGGCGAATTTATTCAAAGAGTAGGATTGGGCAATTTCATTGAAGCAGTCGGATTGCCACCGATGCCAGAAATGATTGCATTCCCGAGAGAAAATCCGTATATCTTCTACGAAAGCTTTTTCGAAGAAGAAGTGGAAGAATAAAAATAATTGTTTATCATAATTAAGTTAAATAAATTGAAGGAAATAAAAAATGTCAGATCAAGCACCAGAGAGATTAACTGATATTGGCCCACCGCATTACACAAAATATTTGCCACCAATTATTAAAGAGAATTACGGTCAATGGAAATATCACGAAATACCGAAACCAGGCGTTTTGGTTCATACAGCTGAATCGGGGGCTAAATTGTATTCAGTTAGAGCAGCAAGTCCAAGATTATTAAGCACTAATAAAATCAGAATGTTCGCTGAATTAGCTGAAAAATATTGCGATGGATATTTACGCTTTACTTCACGAAACAATGTAGAATTTTTATTGACAGATCCCAACAATATTGACCCATTGATAG
>JBBISM010000065.1:0-235 GCA_037441245.1 Ignavibacteria bacterium
TTAAAGTTCCAATTACAAGCGAAAGACAAATAGAAAATTTGCCTTGGAGGAATGTTGATATTGTACTCGAATCAACAGGCGTTTTCAGAAGAAGGGAACAATTGAACCTTCATATACAGAATGGTGCAAAAAAAGTTGTGCTTTCGGCTCCCGCCAAAGATCAATTAGACGCTATTGTTGTTGTTGGTGTGAATGACCAAAATCTTACTGGCGAAGAAAAGCTAATATCGAATGC
>JBBISM010000065.1:256-11804 GCA_037441245.1 Ignavibacteria bacterium
TAGCTCCTATGGTGCAAGTCCTTCATGAAAAATTTGGAGTAGAATCTGGATTTATGACTACAATACACGCTTATACGAATGACCAAAGGATATTAGATTTGCCCCATAGTGATCTGAGACGTGCAAGATCCGCTGCTATTAATACTATTCCTACTACGACAGGTGCCGCTAAAGCTGTTGGTCTTGTGCTTCCTGAATTGAAAGGTAAATTCAATGGGTATGCAGTTAGAGTGCCAGTACCAAATGGCTCATTGACTGATTTGGGGGTTCTTCTAAGCAAAGATGTAACTAAAGAAGAGATAAATAATGCTATGAAAGAAGCTGCTGAAACTTATATGAAAGGAATAATCGAGTATTCCGAAGAACCATTAGTTTCGACTGATATTATTGGCAATCCCGCTTCCTGTATATTCGATTCTTTACTTACCGATGCTAATGGAAATTTTGCTAAAGTTGTTGGTTGGTATGATAATGAATACGGTTATTCTTGTAGAATAGTTGATTTGATTATAAAGCTATATGAATCATTTAAATAGAATTAGGAGTGTTAATTTATGATTACTTCAATTTATGAAGCTAACTTTTCGGGAATGAAAGTATTAGTTAGAGTAGATTTTAATGTCCCGATTAATACTGAAGGTAAAGTAGAAGACGATACTCGTATTATTGAGTCACTGCCTACGATAGACAAAATTATTGATGATGGCGGAATTCCAATTTTGATGTCGCATTTGGGCAGACCCAAAGGAAATTACGACACAAAATATTCATTAAAACCTGTCTCTGATTATTTGAAAGATGTTCTTGGATATTCTGTTATTTTTTCGAATGATTGCATTGGTGAACAAGCTGAAAATGCCGTTAAATCAGCTAATCCTGGAGATATTGTTTTGCTCGAAAATGTAAGATTCCATAAAGAAGAGACTGAAAATGATGTTCTTTTTGCTGAGAAATTGGCTTTGTTAGGCGACTGCTATGTTAATGATGCTTTTGGTTCGGCTCATCGTGCGCACGCCAGTACCAGTGCTATTGCAAAATTTTTCCATAATAAATATGCTGGCAAACTTATGCTCGATGAGTTGCATTATCTCGGTAAAGCATTAAATAACCCAAATAGACCATTTATAGCTGTTCTTGGAGGTGCAAAAATATCTGGCAAAATTGATGTTATTAAAAATCTACTACACAAATGCGATAAGATACTTATCGGTGGTGGAATGGCATATACTTTTTTGCAAGCACAAGGAAACCAAATCGGTAAATCTATAATCGAAGAGGATAAAATTGATTTGGCTAAAGAGTTGATTGAAGAAGCCAATAAGTTAAATATCCCTTTGATTATTCCTGATGATTATACTGTTGCCGATAGATTTTCTAATGATGCTAATTATAAATGCGTTAAAGCTAATGAAATTGGTGCAGAAGATTATGGTATGGATATTGGTATAACTGCACGGGGCAAATATCGAGACATTATACTAAAATCTAAAACAATTTTTTGGAATGGACCAATGGGTGTATTTGAATTTGAAAATTTTGCAGATGGGACTTACTCTATCGCAAGAGCTTTAGCCGAAGCAACAAAATCAGGAGCTATAACTGTCATCGGTGGTGGTGATTCTGTATCTGCTATAAATAAATTAAATCTGAAAAATCAAGTTACCCACGTATCAACTGGTGGTGGTGCTTCTCTGGAATTTCTTGAAGGCAAAGTTTTACCAGGAATTTCTGCTTTGGAAATGTGAATACTCAAATAATAGCTGGTTTGATACGACTATGTATTAACATTTATGCTGTTGAACAAATTAGATTTTTATGATTTTATTTCATAATTACCAAGAACAATTCGACCAAGTTAATGATGTTGTCATTTCTTTAGATGAACTTGTGGGGAATTTAAAGAATTTATCAAATATAACTAGCGATTTGATGGATTCCATAATTGGATTATTAGAAATTGCTAAGAAACTGATTCATTTGCTACCGAATACTAAACCAAAAGAGAATAGGATATATACCGATAAGAAAGATTTGATTCACGCTTTGGATATGATGATTAAATCGTTTGATGTAAAAAGTGTAAATAAAGACTTTTATGTTTGGTGGGGGATATTTGGAACTTACTGGAGCTTATATTCTGGAGTAATTGTTAATTCGGATAGCGGTATAGATGTTTTCTATTTATCATTGAATTGATTGTGGGGCAGAATAAATGAATAGGTACGGACGTTCTTCAGTTATGCCACCAGTATTGAAAACACTTTTAATTCTAAATGTGTCAGTATTTGCTTTGCAGTTTTTTATTTTTCCATCGAGCATAAATCATTTATTGATGAAATTTTTTGCTCTCTGGCCTATAACTGGAACTAATTTATTGGAGCCTGGTTCGTTTTGGCCTTGGCAACTGATTACATATCAATTTATGCATAGTCTTTCTACTTTTCTTCACGTTGGTTTCAATATGTTTGCCTTATGGATGTTCGGTGCAGAATTGGAGAATATGTGGGGTTCTAAAAAATTTCTTTTTTATTATCTTCTTTGTGGTATTGGAGCTGGTGTAATACATCTGTTTATCAGTCCATTGTTTAATGAACCATTACCAACAATTGGGGCATCAGGTGCTGTTTATGGTATTTTATTAGCTTTCGGATTGACATTTCCGAATAGGTCAATATTTATGTTCCCATTTTTTATTCCGATACCAGCGAAAATTTTCGTTATCATATTTGCTGCAATAGAGCTAATCGCTGGTCTTTCGGGTAGAGATGGTATTGCCCATTTTGCACATCTTGGGGGAGCATTCACGGGCTTTATTCTCCTTCGATTTGCTGAAAGATGGGGTATTTATAGATTTTTTGAAAAGTTTTTTAAATCTGATGCACATTATAGGTCTTATTTTTCCCAAAAATATACTGAAGAACCGAAGCCAACTCGAGTCAAATGGGTCTCGAGAAATGATGAAGAATTTGAAAGAAGTAAAGATACTGTAATTATAAATGGAGAGCAAATCACACAACAACTAATTGATGAAATTCTCGATAAAATCTCTGTATCTGGATACCAAAATTTAACTGAAAGAGAAAAGAAAATACTTTTTGAGTTAAGTCAAAGACTGAAATAATTGATTTCTTAATTAAATTTATTTTTGTCAACAACAAATGAGTTCAATAATAATGTTTAGAATAATTCTAATAGCAGTGCTTTTTAGTTTGCATATTACTCAATCATTCTCTCAGGAAATTGTTGCAAATGTAACTGTCAATATGGATAGGGTAGAGATGGATAATCGCTATAACGTACAAACCTTAGCAAATGACCTGGAGAATTATATCAATAATAACAAATTTTCCGATATTAATTGGGAGGGACCCAAAATACCTGTTGATATAAGCATAGTTCTTATCGGAGGATTTGGCGGTAGATATAAAGCTCGCCTTTTAGTAGTTTCGAAAAGAACAATTGATGGCCCTGAGGGAAGTGCATCTGTCGCTTTTCGTATTGTTGATGATAACTGGGCATTTGAATATAATAGATTTGCTTCGCATTCTTATAACACACTGAGATACAATGAATTCACTACATTGATTGACTTTTATATGTTGATTGTCATTGGATTAGATTTAGATACTTATGAGGAACTTGGGGGCAGTCCCACATTCGAGAAAGCAAAGCAAATATTCCAATTAGGTGCATCAATACAAGCAGATGGATATGAAACGAGAAGTTCCCCTGGGGCTTTCAACAAATTCAATTTGATTAGTGAATTGAACGATATGCGATATTACGACTTACGAAACCTATTTTTTGCTTATTATGTTGATGGATTGGATAGAATTGCTAATGATAAAAAGAAAGCTCTCGAAGAATTAGATTATATAGTAAGCGAAATCGCTCGGTTTAAAAAGGATAAAATGGTCGGTCCGAGTATTTTATTGCAGGTTTTTTTAGATTCTAAATATTTAGAATTGAGCCAATTATTTAAAGATTATCTTGATAAAAGCGTCTATGACAACCTCATTTATATTGACCCCATAAATACAGAAATCTATCGTAATGCAAAGGAAGGGCGGTATTAATTTATCATTTCTTTTGAATGAATATAATTAACCTTTCTGGCTTTTAAGTAATTCATTACAAAATTGAATGTATTCTCATTTTGTCCTAAAATTTCAGGTGCAATAATACCTTTCTGCTCTAAGCCAAATAACAGAATATAGTTTACTATTGCTGTGGCTGTATAACCAGTTGTTCGTGCCATTGAACTGATTTTATTATCTGCATCATAGATATCGAATAGATAATAATTATACGATACTTTTTTATTGTTTTCAATACCAATTATCTTGATAGTCATTACAGTAAATTCTTTATCATCTGGATTTAATTTCCACTTATTGAATAGAATTTTTGAAGTAAATTCGATTGGAGTAAACTTATGATCTTCCATTTTGATTGGGTTCATATCGAAAAACCCTGACTCTTTTAAAGCCAATATTAAATCTATATGGTTCGGATAACGTAATGTTTTTTCTTTCATATTTGGTATTTTTAAGTTTTTTATTAAACTTCTTAATCCGTCAGTATTGAAGGCTTCGAGAGTTCCAATATCAGGAATAAATACGTATTCTCTATCAGAGAGTGCTGGTTTAGTGATGATTGTACTATTAACTACCATTCTTGCTGGTCGAATATATTCTTCAACAACATCAATTGGAGAAAAAGGAGCTTTGTATTGGAATGGAAATTCTCTAATGAATGGCAATCCGCCGACCATACATTCGAAATCTTCAATTATCATTTTATTATAATGATATCCAGCGATAAAGTTGCTCATTCCTGGCGCAACTCCGCAATCAACTATTACTGAGACTGAATTTTTTTTTGCCAGTTCATCTAATTCATAAGCATCTTCTGGGAAAAAAGATATATCAACGATGTTTTTTCCTGCTTTGATAACATCTTCTATTGTTTGAAATCCCATAAAACCAGGTACTGCGGAAAGCACCAAATCACTTCGGTAAGCTAATTTTATAATTTCCTCTTTATTAGTAATATCTTGATGTATTGTGGTAATGTTTATAATACCACTAAGAGTATCAAGGGCTGTTTTGTCTTTATCTACCACAGTAACTTGATAATTTTCTGATAAATCAAGAGCCATAGCTCTACCTACCATTCCGCATCCGAGTTGTAAGATTTTCTTCATAATGAGTTACAAAAATTTTTTTAAATCCCTACAATTTTGTTTATTGCAAATATAGTATTAATAAATTCAATTTAGAATCAATGAAGCTAAATTTATCAAGTTTTGTGCTTTATCTCATAGGAGTACAAATTATACTTTTTGAGAATCGCTCTTATGCCCAATTATATCAAAACCAAATTCTATTACCAATAGTCAATCCTAAAGTCTTGATTAATGAGCATCAAATTGCTGATAACCCAGCAATTATTCATTTTGTTGACAATAATTACGCTTGCTTTTCCTATACTATCTCAAAATTTGGATTAAAAGAAATATCGCCAATGTATGCTGATATTGGAATGAAGTTCAGCGAAGATTGGGGCTTAGGTTTATCTTTATATGGATTAGGAAATGAGTTATATAATGAGTTTGCGATAATGCTAATGAGTTCGTATAAACTAACGGACAAGATAATTGCCGGAATTTCTTGCGAATACATTAGAATGAGTATCAAAGATAATTTTGCTGACTATAATTTCCAATTTCATTTTGGTACAATGCTAATAATCAGCAAAAAACTTACAACGGGATTTTCATTTAAGAATATAACACGTGAGTATTTCACTGGTGGAGAGAGCACAGCGAATCAAATAGCAACCGCTGGAATTTGTTATACTCCAATTGACAATATTTCTTTTGAATTTGGAGGTATAGTGCGATTGGCAACTCAAAGTGGGTTCTTGGTTCATTTTTTGTATGAGCCATTTGATTTTACGGTTTTTCGGGTTTCCTATGCTACCGCACCAAAATTATTCAACATTGCTATTAAGTTGAATACATTTGATTGGATTAATATTTCATTTAATCTCCAATATCACAATATATTAGGTTTTGCACAGACTCCTGCAATTAGTCTATATTGGTAAGAAACTATGAAGTATAAATTTCTATTATTATTGGTTATTTCTCACATTTGTTTTAGCCAATTTGAAGAATTGAGCAATGAACAGCTTTTTGAGAGTTCAGTGATTGAATTAGATGAATCCGAAATATTTGATGATATTGAGCATTATGGAATGTATCCTATCTCATTAACTAAAGCAAACTCAATACTAATCAGCAGACTTCCACTAATTGATAGAGATCTTGCAATAAGAATTGTTGATTTAATTCAACTTCAGGGAATCAAAGATTACAAAGTATTATTTGATTCACTTGATTTGAGCGATATACAAAGATATATCCTGAAAACTTGTACCTATCTGTATCCAACCGATACTCGATATCCATCAATGAATTGGCGGTTTCGCTCAAATTATCAAATAGAAAATGTCAAGGGATTCGAAAAAAACAATTTTCTTGGTAATAAGTTTGATTATTATTCAAGATTTGATGCTAACTATGATGTGTTGAAGGGGGGAGTTTTATTAAATAAAGATGCTGGTGAACCAGATAATTTTGATTTTATTAGTGGTTATCTTAATAGTGAAGTATCTGGTTTTAATATTCTCTTGGGTGATTATTCTATTGAATTTGGGCTTGGAAATATGCTTTGGAGAAATTTTGGTTTAAGAAAAGGAGCAGAAGTAATAAATCCCGCAAGATACAAAGGTAAAGGGATTTTACCTTATCGTTCATCTATTGAAAGTAACTTTTTTCGTGGAATTGCAATCACAAAATATATAGTTATCAACAATGATAGCGAAATTAAATTTGATGCTTTTGTTTCTCGGCAATTTCGACATTCTACAATTGATTCGGTCAATAATATTGTAACTTCGATTAAAAACGATGGTTTATTCCGAACCAACACAGAAATAAGCAAGAAGAACGATTTAAGGGAAGATATAATAGGGGGAATTTTTAATTATCGCATCAATAGATTTCAATTTTCAATTGCTGGGTTTCACTTCAATTATCCATTGGAATTAGCAACCCAATCTTCGTATGTTTATAAAGGAAAAGGAGGTTCAAATTTATCATTTTTTATGTCTTATAGCGACGATGAACATTTGCTTATGACAGAAATTACTCAGGATGTGGGCATACAGATTGCTTCAAAATTACATTATATTTTCAAAGCTAATTTTTTCGATATGACAGTAGCAATGAGATATTTTCCTGAATCTTATCGAGCACAATTTGGTTATATTTTTGGCGAGAACTCAAGTCCAACAAACGAGTTTGGGATTTATACAGGTTTGACTTTGAAAAAAATTCCGAATTCCAAAATTTCAATATATGCTGATTTTTATAAAACACTCGGGCGAACCTATTATATTCCTGCTATTGTCTCTGGGACTGATTTATTGGGGGATTTCGTATATAATTTTGGTCGTGATTTTATTGGAAATCTGAGATTCAGGTATGAAATTAAAAACGATTTTATTTCCGATGGAACCCCAAAATTACTCACCAAATCAGACAGAATTTCTCTAAGATGCGAATTGAGAGCCAATACTACTGATAAAGGATTTTGCCGAATGAGAGTTGAAGTGTGCAGGAAATTTTATTATGCAGTGAAACCTTCCGAGATGGGTGTTTTAATATTCGGTGAATACAAAACTCAGATATTTGAAAATTTTAATATAGGTAGCAGATTGAGTTATTATAATACAGATAGTTATAATTCAGCTATATGGCAATACGAATATACAATGCCTGGTTATGCATTAACTTACCCATTGTATGGTCAGGGAATTCGGCTTTATATGTATGGCGATTATAAAATAAGCCAGTATATCAGAATTTGGGTTAAATACACGCAATTGTTGAAGAATAATCAAAAAGTCATTTCCTCTGGCTATAACGAAATTGAAGGATTTAAGAGCAATAGATTGACAGCACAATTAGATTTCTATTTATGAGTTATCATTTTTTGTTCTTTAAATTCATTAACTTTCTGCAAAAATACCTTCAAAAGTGGTGTTGATAGCGGGTTAGATTTATCGAGTCGTTCAGGATGCCATTGCACTGCAATTAAAAAAGAACGATTTTTCGGCTCTGCCCATTCATACGCCTCAATAATATTATCTTCGGTGAATGCAACTGGTTTAAAGACTTCAGCAATTTTATCTACCGCTTGATGATGATTTGTATTTGCAATTCCAGAATTGACACCAGTGATTTTAAACAATTCAGAATTAGTATTAATAGTAACTTTGTGGAGACAAGTATCAGAAAATTCACATCTATGAGATATAGCATTGGGATGGTCTTCAGGAATATCAACAATTAGGGAACCACCTAGGGCTACATTAAGAATTTGCTCACCCCGACAGATAGCAAAAATTGGAATTTTCATCTCAAGAGCTTTTTCGATTAACATAAACTCGAGAGTATCACGCTCAACATCAATAACACATCTTGCGGTATCCTCAATTTTTCCATATCTATCTGGGTGTACATCAGGTCCACCAGTAAGAATGAGCCCTGAGCTTTTATGCAATAAATTTAGGGCTTCATCATAAGGAATACCATAAAGATTAATGCAATCTACTTTATATTCTAATGAATTAAGCCATTGGCAATAGCGTAGATATCCTTCGGAGCCGACCCCTTTTGACAAAGCAATTGTTAATTGCTTACTACTCGAACAAGCAATAAAGATAATAAAAAAGAAAATTAATAAGAACGGTAAGTACTTATAAATTCTGATATTTTCCAAATATTTCATCAACTTTTCCTTGAAGTAAATCATAACCTTCTGTAATAGATAATTCTAATTGGCAAACATAAATACAAAAATTAGAATCAGCAAATAATTCTTTGAATTTTTTTAATTTAACTGCATCTTTTTCAGTAGTAATTATATATTTAATTCCATTTCTAAGGCAAAATTTTTTGATTTCAATCAATTCTTTTAAGATGTAGTTGTGATGGTCTGGAAATTTGAAATGCATTATTGGATTGATATTCAAGTCAACAAGCATAGCTTCGAATTGCTCAGGAGAAGCAATTGAAGAGATAAGACAAATTTGTTTACTATATAAATCATTGTGAATAATAATATTTAAATTAAATAATTCATAAATTTTATTAATTATACGCTTGAATATTATGATATTACTGAAATTATATTTTTTTAGTTCTTCAAAATATCTAAATTCTTTAGGAATAGCAATAATATTAGCACGATTTATGGAATCTATAGTTTCTCTTAATCTACCGAGCGGAATAAGACTGACATTCTCGAATGTAAAATTATTTAACAAAACAATATCAAGGTCTCTATTTAATTTGCGGTGCTGGAATCCATCGTCTAAAATTATACAATCAATATCCAATGAATTTAAAGCTATTTGCGAAGCGATATATTTTTTAACGTGAATAACAACTGGGATGTTAATTTTTTCGGCAATAAAATATGCTTCATCTCCTGCAGAATCTATATCGCAAAGGATATTTTTTCCATCTGAAACAATGTTTATATTTTTCTTTTTCCTTTTATATCCTTTTGCGATTATAGCTGGTTTTTTAGAGTTATTTACTAACATTTGAGCTAACAATACCGCAAATGGTGTTTTCCCAGTTCCCCCGACACAGATATTTCCGATACTGAATACAGGAACAGGTAATTTAATTATCTTAACTTTGTTTTTATCATATAGCCTATTTCTATAATTTACAATATATTTATAAATATTACTTAAAGTTATGTAAATTGTATTCTTCATAATTGGTTATTATTCAATAAGTTTTCTGCTTTTTTAATTAAATTATCAATTTCAATTCTTGATGTATCCTGACTAATAAAAATTGGAGACGATATTTTCAAGGTAATTGTTGAAAATGGCAATGGGAATGTGAAATTATCCCAACTTTTACGGATTATGATTTTCCATTTAATTTGAACGGTACACAGACATAAAGCTACATTTGCTCTCATTGCAGAAACAACTGCACCAGCTTTGAATTTATGAGTTGGTCCCCGAGGTCCGTCAGGAGTAATCAATACAAGTTCATTTTTTGCTAAATCCACGAGTCTATTCATAGTTTCTTTGCTTTTTTTATCCGAAGAGCCACGAATAAGTTTATAATTCCATTTTTTTAGTAATTGCGCCAATAATTCACCGTCCTTTGAAGGACTTACAATAGCAGTTGGTTCGAATAATGAAAAATATTTCCAAACAGGCAACATCAATCCATGCCAGAAAGCAATAATTGCTGGTTTATTAGGAACATTGCCGATTATTTTGATATTCCAAGTTGATGCGATGAAACTAATTAGCAATATGAATATTTTTCTCATATTAATTATTGCTTTAAATTGTTGTAAATTATCTGTGCCGCTTTTTTAGAAGCACCCTGTCCACCTAATTTTGCTCTAATTGATTTAAAGTTATCTAAGATGTTCTTGTAGTAATCTTCATTTTGGAGCAATTCGATAGTTGCATTTGCTAATTTTTCTGGTGTAGCATCGTTTTGAATGAATTCCTTAATAAACTTTTCTTTTAGAATGATATTTGAAAGCGAAAGGTATTCGAGAATAACAATATTTTTGCTAATTAGGTAATTGATGGGTGAAGTTTTATAGAACATAATGTACGGCAATTCGCAAAGAGTAGCTTCTAAAGTCGAAGTGCCTGTCTTGATTATTCCTGCTTTGGCTGTGAACATTAGTTTTCTGCTATTATGCCAAATTTCGCAATCAGGATTTGCTTTGAGAAATAAATCAATTAAAGAATCTTGAATGATATTAGCTTTTGCTAAACCAAATCTATAATCAGGTAGTTGCGGGCGAATTAAAGCAATAGTTTCATTCAATAGACTGAGGTGATATTTGAGTTCTTGTTTTCTGCTACCTGGGAAAAGAGCGATGATATTTTCCCTTTTGTTCTCATATTTATTTGTGTGGAAAGTTTCATCATCAATTAGGGGATGTCCAACCCAAATAGTATCAATGTTGAACTCGGAAAAATACTCTTGTTCAAAATCAAAAACTACAAGTAATTTATCAACACTTCCTGCTATTTTTTTGATGCGATTTTTGCCCCAAGCCCAAAGTTGTGGTGCTATAAAATAAAATATGGGAATATTATTTTTTTTTGCAGTATTGAGCAATCTGATGTTAAAACCCGGATAATCAACAGGAATAAATGCCGAAATATCGGAAGTATTGAAAATATATTTAGATTTTTTGATAATATTTCTGAAAAAATTATAATTTTTTGCTACTTCCCAAAATCCGACAACAGATAGTTTATCGAAAGGAGCAATGGGTTCTAATCCTTCTTTTAACAGATTTTCTCCACCTATTCCAATTATTTCAATATCTGGTAATAGTTTTTTTAGTTCTCTGACTAATTTAGCAGCGTGAATATCTCCAGAAATATCCCCAGCTGAAATAAATAATTTCATTAA
>JBBISM010000066.1:0-7794 GCA_037441245.1 Ignavibacteria bacterium
TGATTATTTTCTGTCGCTCCGCCTGTATTTGTTCTTTTTATATTGTTATATAACACTTAAAATAATAAAAAGTTACATTGTTTGCAAATGAATTTTGTGATTGGATAGTGAAAATTTATTCAGTAATTGGATTTTGCTATTGATGCCCTCGATTGCTGTAATATTTTAATAGTATATTATGAATGATAAATAATGTTTTTGACGCAAATTTTTCAATCTGATTTTGAAAAATGCGATGAAATTATTATATTTGAAGTTCTTAAATTTTAAGAAATCAAATTCAGGATAATTTATGCCAAAGATGAAGACAGTATCAGCAGCGAAAAAGCGGTTCAAAAGAACAGCGAGCGGTCAATTCAAGCGTGAGAAAGCCTATAAAAGTCATATTCTAACTACAAAAAGTAGGAAACGCAAAAGAAATTTACGCCAAAGTACGCTTGTTGATGCTACAAATATTCGAGAAGTAAAAAGAATGCTTCCAGGCTCGTAGTAGTCTTAATTTATGGTGAAAGGGGCAAATGAGGCTCTCCCTAAACCTGTTGTTGAACTAACTAAAGGATAAAAAATGCCAAGATCAGTTCCAAAAGTAGCCTCGCACCGCAGACGCAGAAAATTCATCAAACTTGCCAAAGGCTATTGGGGTGCGAGAAAAAATGTTTGGACAATAGCCAAAAATCATATTGAGAAAGGTTTGCTTCATGCATATACCGGCAGAAAGTTAAAGAAAAGGCAGTTCCGTAGTTTATGGATAACTCGCATCAATGCAGCAGCCAGACTCAATGGAACGACTTATTCAAAGCTAATCAATGGATTGAAGCAAAATAATATACAAATCAACAGAAAAATTCTTGCAGATTTTGCAATGAATAAGCCCGAAATTTTTAAAGCAATTGTTGAAAAAGCCATTGTCTAAAATTTAGTTCAATATGGGCTTATGATTGACAAAATCAAAGATTTGGCAGAGGAAATTAAGACATCAATCAATTCCATTGATACAGCCGGGAAATTAGAAGAATTTCGGCTGAAGCACTTAGTAAAAAAAGGTACAATTCAAGCCCATTTCGACGAATTAAAGACTTTGTCAAAAGAGTTAAAACCGATAGCTGGCAAAGAATTAAATCAATTGAGAGAATTTGCACAAAATGCATATAATTCACTATTAGAAAAGTTTAGTCAAAATCAAAGCACCGAATTAGATATTGACTTGACTTTGCCAGGCAAAAGTAGTTTTATTGGTAGATTCCATCCCGTAAGGCAAATTTTAGATGAGATGGTCGAAATTTTCATTTCGATGGGATTTTCAGTTGCCGAAGGTCCTGATATCGAAGATATGTATCATAATTTTGATGCTTTGAATTTTCCGCCCGAGCATCCCGCTCGAGATATGCAGGATACATTCTTTATTACCTCAGAAAGAGGAGATTTATTGCTTCGCACTCATACTTCACCCGTCCAAATAAGAATAATGGAGAATCAGATGGCACCAATCCGAACAATTATGCCGGGTAGGGTTTATCGCAATGAGGCAATAAGCGCTCGCTCGCTTGCGGAATTCCATCAAATTGAAGGATTGTATATTGATAAAGACGTATCTTTTGCTGAACTTAAAGGGACAATGATTGTTTTTGCTCAAAAAATGTATGGTTTCGATTCTAAGTTTAGATTTCGCCCATCTTTTTTCCCGTTCACCGAGCCAAGTGCTGAAATGGATATAACTTGCTTTTTGTGTAAAGGCAAAGGTTGTCGGGTATGTAAGTATAGCGGTTGGTTGGAAATAGCTGGCTGTGGATTGGTACATCCCAATGTATTGAAAAATTGTGGGATTGAACCTGAAGATTATTCAGGTTACGCTTTTGGATTTGGCATTGAACGGGTAGCTATGCTCAGAACGGGAATTGATGATATTCGACTATTTTATGATAATGATATTAGAGTATTGAAACAATTCTAATTTATCTCACCCTTAAGATACTTCAGTCTCAATGACTCATCGAATTTTTCAATAGCATATCTTAGCATTGTTCTTGGCATAGCTTTGTAATATTTATTGAGGAAAAATAATCCAGTATTGAGTTCTCTTTTCCCAATTTCTCTAAGCATCCAGCCGACAGCTTTATGAATCAAATCGTGTTTATGATTCAACAATATCGCTGCAATGCTTAACGTATCCCGATAATCTCCCTTTTTGATGAAATTGTATGTGGAAATGATAGATATTCTTTCTTTCCATAGATGATTTGAGCGGGCAAAATCGTATAGCATTGCTCTATCTTTGTCATAAAGATATTCTCCAAGAATTTTATCTGCACTTAAATCAACTAAGTCCCAATTATTGACATAATCTATATGCTTGATATAAAATTCAACTATTTGCTGTCTTGCTGATTCATCAACTGCTTTAGCTATTCTATAAGTTAATATTAAAAGAGCAGTAAGTCGGACTTCGTGATATATCGAAGTCATCAAGAATTCAATACTTTCGAAATTTACTTGCTTGAAATAGATTTTCGCAATATTTCTAATTTCAGGGACAGTTAAACCAATGAATATATCACCTGCTCCATATTGCCCTGGTCCACATTTGAAGAAACGCATTAATTGTATAGCTTTTTGGGGATTGGCCAATGCAATTAGCTCTTTTTGTATTTTTTTCCCGAGTTGAACTTTTAGCATTTTGCAATACTGTGCTTTATCAGTTCTTAAGGACTAAGAGATTATTTCTAATTCTTCTTAGTATCATGGTTTCGAAATATCCATTCGACTCCCAGAAATGCACTTGTCCAGTAACGTATCTTTCGAACCCGCTGATTTCTCCGTTGAGAACTAGCTCAACAGTTCCATCTTCCTTTTCAGTAATTGTGAATTTATATCGCATTCGTCCAGTAATCCAAATACCACCTCGGATAACAGGAATTCTTTTACTATATTTTTTTAGCACATTAAAAGTTGTATCTTCACCGATGGCAAAAACGCAATATTCAGATATAATAGAACCGCGAAATAATCCCTCGTCTGTTTGGGAGTAACTTTTCTTGGAAACTTGGCAAAATGCATCTTCTAAGGATTTTTGCACGATGCTCCAGACTTCCTCGAATGTTGCATCAAAATTGTCTTCATATACTTCACGATAATATTTCATTCTTTCTGCTTGAGTTGGAGGTACATCCTCCAATTCTTCAAATCCACTTTTTTCATCAACTTTTTCTTTTTGAATTTCTCCCTCCAGTTGTTCCTCTAACTGTTCTTCGAGTTGTTCTTCTTTCTTGGGTTTTTCTTTCTTTTTCGGGGGTGCATCTTCAAGAATTTCTTCCATTTGGGCATATAAGATATTTCCCTGCAAATTGAGAAATATTAATGAAAATATAAGTGTCATTATGGTCGGGAATGTGAATTTTTTCATATTGCACCTTTTATTTTTTTGTTGTATTATAAAACTACTATAATATAATTTTTTCATAATCAAAAAACAAGTGAAATAGTTTTTTTATAGAATTTTCAAGTTTCCCATATAATTTATATACGAATAAATCAAAAAGAACTGTATGTTTAAATCAATATATTTATAAAATTATTTAATTTTTCATAATTTTAGTCGAAAAGTATAAAAAACATATAATTTAAAGAGGAAGCATTATGGGAGACAAAAAAATCAATAACACAAACGGAATCGAGAAATATAGCAGTAAAGGGCATATCAGTAGAAAATTTTACGAATCTGAATATGAAAAGTTACAAGTTGAGCTAGTAAAGCTTGAGTATTGGGTGAAGCATAAAGGATTGCGCGTAGTGATAATATTTGAAGGGCGCGATGCAGCAGGTAAAGGTGGTATAATTAAACGAATAACTGAACCTCTCAATCCTCGATTTTGCAAAGTTGTTGCTTTGGATAAGCCAACAGAACGAGAGAGGACTCAATGGTATTTTCAAAGATACGTGGTTCATCTTCCAGCAGCTGGCGAAATTGTGATTTTCGATAGAAGTTGGTACAATCGCGCTGGGGTTGAAAAAGTAATGGGATTTTGTACAAATGAAGAATACGAAGAATTTATGCGTTCTTGTCCCGAGTTTGAAAGGATGTTAGTAAGGTCAGGTATAATATTGCTTAAATACTGGCTTTCAGTGAGCAATGAAGAACAAGAAAAACGCTTTCGTGAACGTGCTTTAAATCCCATAAAAAGATGGAAACTTTCGCCAATGGATCTTGCCTCGTATGAAAAATGGATTGAATACTCAGAAGCAAAAGACGAAATGTTCAAATTTACAGACATTAAGCAAGCTCAGTGGTACGTGATTGAATCTGATGATAAGCGCAAAGCAAGATTGAATTGTATTTCGCATATTTTGAATATGATTAAATATGAAGATGTATTGCCTAAATCTTTTGATTTATCTCCAAGGAAAATTCAGCAAAATTACGTTCGACCGCCGATTAGCGATTATAATTATGTCCCAGAATATTATTAATGAATAAAAATTAATGCAACCTTTTTGAAAAAAATGTGTCTTTATATTTAGAGTTGGGTAAAGTCGCTACAATGTGACTGAGATTTTTATAATAAATTTCTTTTCAGTTAATTCTTTCCAATTTTGCTTATAATCATTAATTTGTATAAACTATTTATATAAATTAATGCAAATCTATGAGCACTTTGTTCGATACATTGCAGGAAAAACTTGGAGTTACCAAATACGAGATTTTATTTGTTGCATTGATATTTAGCGGATTGCTGATCGGTCTATTTATTAAAATTTTTGATTATCGAGATTTAAAAAAATTTGAAAATAACCCAGTGGTATTTAATCTACTTGATAGTTTGGCTGAAGCTCAAAAGACTTCATATATTGGCTCCGATGCTGAAAATAAACCTGATGAAATATTAGCACGAGCTGATACTGTGATTAAAGACAAAAAGACTTTTCCTCAATACAAGAAAAAAGAGTTACCTAAAAATAAAATTAACATAAACACTGCCTCAAAACGCGAATTGATGAATCTGCCAGGCGTAGGCGAAAAAACTGCTGACTTGATTATTGAATATAGAAAAAATAAAAAATTTAGAATTCCAAGAGATATAATGAATATTAATGGAATAGGACCAAAAAAATATGAAAAGATGGCTCCTTATATTTTAACTGATTAATGAGGTGGAGGCGTGATTAATTTTGACGAATTTACACAATTGGTAAATGAATACGTCCCCAAAATACAAGATTCATTTGAAAAATACCAGAATGAAAACTTTCCTGCTCGTTCGCCTGAATTTTTTTGTTTGGAATTGAATGGTGAAGCTGGAGAATTGGCTAATGCCGAAAAGAAAAGTTGGAAGGGCAAACAAGTTGATAAAAGTGTTTTCGAAGATGAAACAGCCGATGTATTTATAGCATTGATGAATTATGCTAATTCCCGAAAAATCAATTTAGGCAGAGCAGTAGCTCGTAAGTTAAAAAAAATTGAAGCTGTTAGATTGGAATTGGCAAAATCAGGGAAGCAATATTAAAATCGTTTATTTAATTTCTTTATGCAAAGTATGTCGCTTCAAAAAAGGATTGTATTTTTTTAATTCCAATCTTTCAGAAGTGTTATTTTTATTTTTTGTAGAAGTATATCTTGAGGCAGGCTTGCCTTCGTTTTTCGCCTCTGTGCATTCGAGCGTAATTATTATTCTTGCTTCTTTTTTTGCCATTTTGAAAACTCCATTGAAAATAGATTGCAAATTTATTGATTTTATCTGAATTAACAAAATTTTTTTAAATTGCAATTCATAATTTTTATTACTCGATTAATACATGCGAACTGACTCGAACATCGTTTTTATGGGAACACCTGAATTTTCAGTTCCCTCACTTGAACTTCTACACAAGGAATTTGGAGTGCATGCGGTTGTAACCGTCCCTGATAAACCTCAGGGAAGAGGTCGAAAATTACACCCATCTCAAATTAAACAAAAAGCAATTGAATTGAGAATACCAGTATTACAACCAGAAAAATTGAAAGATGAAGCATTCATCTCAGAATTGAGGTCATATCAACCAGATATTATTGTTGTGATTGCATTTAGAATTTTACCAGTTGAAGTCTATACTTCTGCAAAAATTGCGAGTTTCAATATACACGCAAGTTTATTACCAAAATTTAGAGGAGCTGCACCTATAAATTGGGCGATTATCAATGGTGAGAAAGAAACAGGTTTGACCTCTTTTATTTTGCAGGAAAAAGTTGATACTGGAGAAATGTTACTGCAAAAAAAATTTAGAATACCAGAAAATGCAACCGCTGGAGATTTATATAAATTAATGTCGCCTTTAGCAGCAGAATTAGCTATTGATACTTGTAATTTACTTTTGAGCGGAAACTATAAACCAGTAAAACAAGATGATACGATTGCTACACCGGCTCCAAAGATTTTCCCCGAGCAATGCAAAATTGATTGGGGACAAGATGCAATAAAAGTTAAAAATTTTATCAACGGAGTTTCGCCCGAACCTGGTGCCTGGACTTTTCTCGATGATAAAAGAATCAAAATTTTACGAGCTGAATTTTATGACTCTAAATCAGTTACATCTGCTCAATTTGAGATAATTAATAATAAATTCATCGTGCAATGCAATCAGGGGCGAATTTCTATAAAGGAAATACAATTAGAAGGTAAAAAAGTTATGGATATAAAGGATTTCCTAAATGGCTATAAAGGTAATTTAAGAGGTACTTTATCCTAAATTTGAAATTATTGTTGATAACACCTCGAAAAGCATTTGATAAATCAAAAATTTAATAGGTCTTTATTACTGATATTTTTTTTATTTTTACGTTTGTTTTTTTTCATAATAGAATGATTAAATAAATAATGAAACGAATAGCTGTATTTACAAGTGGTGGAGACGCCCCCGGAATGAATGCCCATATTCGTGCTGTTGTTAGATATGGTTTGCATAAAGGCCTTGAAATTTGGGGTATTATTAGTGGATATAATGGAATGATAGAAGGAAATTTTATCAAATTGGGGCGTAAGGAAACTGCAAATATAATATCGCTCGGCGGAACAATATTGAGAACCAGCCGTTCTATGGAGTTTATGACACCCGAGGGACGTGCTAAGGCAGCCCGAAATTTAATCAATAATGGAATTGAAGGAGTTGTCGCCTGTGGCGGAGATGGCACATTTCGTGGAGCTCATCAATTATGGCTCGAACATAAAATCAATATAGTTGGCGTTCCAGGAACAATTGATAATGACCTATTCGGTACTGATTACACAATCGGCTATGACACAGCCATTAATACCTGTGCCGAAGCTATTGATAGAATACGTGATACTGCTGGTTCGCACGGACGTGTATTTATTATCGAAGTGATGGGGCGTCACGCTGGTTTTATAGCTATGGATGTGGGTATCTCCTGTGGAGCTGAGTTTATTGCAGTACCTGAGACTGTTACCGAGTTGGATATTCTATACGCAAGAATCTCTGAGCAGGGAGAATATAAACGAACAATTGTTATCGTTGGCGAAGGAGATGAATTAGGAAATGCATCTACGATTGCACAATTAATGAAGGACAAATACGAAATAGATGCAAAAGTAACAATTCTCGGTCATATTCAACGTGGTGGCTCTCCAACAGTTAGAGATAGAGTTTTGGCAAGTAGATTAGGGGTTTCTGCTGTAGATGCTTTATTAAGTGGGATTTCTGATAAGTTTGTGGGTGAAATTAATCACGAAATCGTTTATACACCCCTCGAAATTGCTTATTCTCAGAAGAAATCCTTGCCCCAATATATTGTTGACTTATCTGAAT
>JBBISM010000066.1:7809-11700 GCA_037441245.1 Ignavibacteria bacterium
ATTTAATGAAAAAAATTGCAATATTTATAAGCCCTGATAAAACGGAAGCTGTAAGATGGACTGAATATACCATCAATAAAATCAAACAAATTGGTTCAGAGTGCTGTGCAGCTCCCGAGATAATAGCATTACTTAATAATAAGGATTTAATTGATAAAATTGTAACTGTTGATGAGTATGATAGATTTGCTGATATAGTTATTTCGTTCGGTGGAGATGGAACAATTTTGTCAGCCGCAAGAGTATTAGTTGGTACTGATATTCCAATTATGGGAGTAAATGTCGGAAGACTCGGATTTTTAGCCGAGTATTCAGTCAATAAAATTGATGAAGCACTTAATCAAATTTTAAGAGGAGATTATCGAGTTGTTGATAGAACTTTGCTTGAAACAGAAATTAATGGTGTGAAAACTTATGCTCTTAATGATTTTGTCATTGAAAAAAAAGATTCATCGAGAATGATAACTGTTAAAACCTACATTAATGAGCATTTTATTGCTGACTACCGAGCAGATGGATTGATTTTAAATACACCTACTGGTTCAACGGCATACTCTTTATCTTGCGGTGGTCCTATACTTGTCCCCTCGACTGAGGTTATTTGTTTAACTCCAATATCGCCTCATTCTTTGACATTGAGACCATTAGTCATTCCTGATACTGCTGAGGTAACGCTCTCGGTCTATTCTCCTACAGGTGAGGCAAGTTTCGTTGCTGATGGACAAATTAAATTTACTTTAAAGAATGGAGAAAAAATTGTTTGTAAAAAATCGGATTCAAAAATTAAATTAATCAAACCCTTGAAAAGTTCTTATTTCGATTTGATTCGTGAAAAATTGCTATGGGCAGCAAATCCAACAGACATAAATGTTATTAACCAATTGTGATGTAAATTAAATATTAAATTTCGATATGGAAGTATTTTTAGCAATAAATTGGAACGTATCTCCTGAAATATTCTCAATTGGACCAATTCATATCAGATGGTACGGTGTTCTATTCGCATTAAGTTTTATTATCGGTATTCAAATATTATCGAATTTCTTCAAAAGAGAAGGCAAAAGTCCAAAAGATTTGGAAGGACTAACAATATCTCTCATACTTGGAACCGTCTTAGGTGCCAGACTTGGGCATTGCTTCTTTTATGAACCTGAATTTTATTCGAACAATCCAATTGAGATTCTAAAAATTTGGCACGGTGGATTAGCAAGTCATGGTGCTGCGGTTGGCAATTTGATTGCTGTATTAATCTTTATTCGAAGAAGAAAGCATATTTCTCTTCTGTGGGTATTGGATAGGGCTTCGATTGTTATTCCAATTGGTGCGTTTATGATTCGGTTGGGTAATTTTTTCAATTCCGAAATACTTGGTAAACAAACCGACGTACCTTGGGCTGTTGTTTTTATGAGAGTTGATAATATACCGAGGCATCCATCACAATTATATGAAGGCTTAACATATCTTATTCTTTTCATATTTTTAATTTTGAGCTATTATAGAGCTAAAATTAACATCCCAACTGGAAGATATTTCGGTTATTTATTGACCTGTCTATTTACAGCACGATTTTTTATTGAGTTCACAAAAGAGAATCAAAGCGCCTTCGAAGCCGATATGTTGTTGAATATGGGGCAATTGCTAAGCATACCATTTGTGATTTTGGGTTTTATTTTTATTTATATTTCATTTCAAAAGAAAAAAATTGAATAAGCTGTTAATCATTATATTTTAATTTGAAGAAGAATAAAAGCCCGTGGTTATATATTCCATCCTTGTACTTTGCAGAAGGTTTGCCTTACGTTATTGTAAATAACCTTTCTGTTATACTTTTAAAATCATTAAATGCTGCCAATGATATTATTGGATACACAAGTTTATTATATCTACCTTGGTCGTTAAAACCATTTTGGAGTCCGATTGTTGATGGCAAAGGAACTAAGAGAGGATGGCTTCTTTCGATGCAAATATTTCTCGGATTCTTATTTGCATATGTATCTATACTCTTGATTTTTGATTATGGTTTTGCTCCAATAATTTTGTTATTTGCAGTAATAGCATTTATCTCTGCTACACACGATATTGCCATTGATGGGTATTACTTGATTGCTTTGGATAAAAAAGACCAGGCTTTTTTTACTGGTATCAGAAGCACATTTTATCGTTTTTCTGTCATTTTTGGTAGTGGCATTTTAGTTGTCATTGCGGGTAATTATAGCAAAATTTTCGGCTCGGTTCATTTTGGTTGGGCATTTTCATTTGCAATTTGTACAGCAATTTTTATTGTTCTTTTTATTTATCATTATGTTTTTTCCCCAAAAGTGGAACCAAAGAACGATGGTTCAGATGGAAGAATTTACTATCACTTTAAAAAGTCCTTTATTGGCTATTTCAAGCAATCTTCGATAGGATTAATCATTGCTTTTATTCTTCTTTATCGCCTGGGTGAAGGGATTCTTGTCAAGATGGCTCAACCATTTTTATTAGATACAAATGAAGCGGGCGGATTGGGGCTAAACATTGCTGATGTTGGTTTTATGTATGGTACAATAGGAACTACTTGCCTGGTAGTAGGTGGCATTTTGGGTGGGTGGATAGTCAAGAAATATTCCTTGCGTAGCACAATATGGTATTTAGCTATATGTATGAATTTACCGAATGCTCTATATATTTACCTCTCTGTTTTTAAACCTATAAGTAGGGTTTTGATTGATTTAAGTTTTGTTAATAGTAGCTGGGTTTTCGATATTTATCCATTTGTTCAATTATGTATAGCAATTGAGCAATTTGGCTATGGCTTGGGATTTACTGGGTTTATGATATATTTACTATATATTTCAAGAGGAAAATATCAAACTACTCATTATGCTATATCTACTGGTTTTATGGCGATTGGAATAATGATACCCGGATTCATAAGTGGATTACTGCAAATGTGGGTTGGATATACAAGTCTATTCATAATAGCTTCAATAGCTACATTGCCTGGAATGATTATTTTATACTTCATTCCGAAAGATATTGAAAATAATGGAAATGAAAATTAATTAGATTGTTAGCGTGCAAATTTCTTTTTAATTTCTCTATCGGCTTCCTTTTTCTTTGTCGTTTCTCGTTTGTCGTATTTTCTTTTAGCTCTTGCGACAGCGATATTAACTTTAACTAAATGACCCGAAAAATATATGGAAAGTGGAATAATTGTTAATCCTTTTTCCTGCACCATTGATTTCAATCGAATTGCTTCTCGCTCGTGAACAAGCAATTTTCTCGGTCTCTTAGGGTCATGATTCGAATATGTGCCGTGACTATATGGATTGATATGTAAATTGAAAATATAAAGTTCGTCATCATTACGTGATTTGAATCCAGCATAAGCATCTTGTAAGCTACATTGCCCATTCCTCAGTGATTTAACCTCGGTCCCTTGTAGTGCAATTCCGGCTTCGATGATTTGTATAATTTCGTAATCGAATTTTGCACGCCTATTAGTGGCAATTATTTTTATTTTTCTCTCCATAATGACAAAAGGAGATGTTGAATTATAAGAAAAGTTTTAACAGTATCAATAATTAAATAAACCGATAAATAAACCGATTTGTAGAATTAATCCATCAGATTTTCCGATACCTTCTGGAACGTTTTCGAGCTTTGCAGTGCGGTTAAATTTCCAATCCTCAGTCCAAAGAGCACCCCTGAAACTCATATTGTACGATGCAGATAGTCTGATGACAAAAAAGTCAGTCAATGCATATTCTAAATGAAGATGTGGTTGCAGGAAGATAAAGCCAGTTTCTGCTCTATTGAGAAAATTATTATTATCTGGTTTAAAAATAAAACTTTCCCAATTAGCTATATCGCCTTGATAAGCTTCTAATTGTATTTGGCCCCATCCAG
>JBBISM010000067.1:0-6443 GCA_037441245.1 Ignavibacteria bacterium
CCTCATATTATATATAATTGCGCAAATGTTGAACATTGCACAAATGTTTCTGCGAAGCACGTCACCCCGCCTGACGCAAAACCCGTGTTACCAGCTGCCCTTCTTATGTTCGTTGTCTATCGTTTGTGTCAAATTACAGTTATTATTTTCCTTTTAAATCGTCTGCGAATAATTCCAATGTCTTTGCTTGTTGGTAAGTGATTTACCAAATACGAAAGAAATTTTGATTTTCCGCCTGGGTATCTTAAAAATTTCATCTTTATCTTCTATTCAATTTGTCTAACGTTATAATAGTTTTGAAGCAAATCCTAAAACTCCGAATATTAATCCTATTGCTAAAATTATTTTGTTCTTTTTGCTCATTCTATGTTTTCCAAAATTATTATTTGGTTTAGATGTTCTATTCTTCAACATTGGGCACAACACTTTTTTTATAATATTTTTATAACATCTGAAAATTACCAGTTTCTATTCTAATTTCAAAAAAACGTTTAAATTTTTCAAATCCTTCCCTTAAAATCGCTTTTTTTAATATTTACAAATTTTTGAGGTTTCAACATATATACCTTTTTTTTCTTAAACTTTGATTAAATTTGCTTTTTGTCATATCTAATTATGAAAAACTTTATTTATTATTAACATTATAGGTGCATTATGGCTACGTTACATCCTTACCTCAATTTTGATGGAAATGCAGAAGAAGCTTTCAATTTCTATCAATCCGTTTTTGGTGGCGAATTTTCATATTTTAGCAGATTCTCTGATATGCCCGAATCTGAATCAATTCCTGAAAACGAACGCAATCGCATTATGCATATCTCCCTTCCAATCGGCAATGGGAGTACTCTAATGGGTAGCGATATTATGCCCTCGATGGGACATAAACTAATTGTCGGTAATAATTTTTATATTTCGATAGATACACAAGGCAAAGAGGAAGTAGATAGAATTTTCTCTGGGCTTTCTGTAGATGGTTCGGTCGAAATGCAACCGCAAGATACATTTTGGGGGGCGTACTTCACTATGTTTACAGATAAATTTGGTATTAGATGGATGATTAATTATGATTATCAAAGCGCCTGATTACAATATCATTATACTTTAATATACATTCCCCCTTCGATTTATCATTCGGGGGGGAATGTTTTAAATTTATGAAAACATTGATATTAAAAATATTAGATTTAATTTTATCACCTTTAACATTTCTTTTTGCTAAATTCTTTCGTTTTATTCGTCTTAAAGGAGTAACACGAATGACAATTAGCAGAGCAATATTTAGAAAAGTTGGTGTGTTCCCTGTTACAAATCATTATTATGACCCGATGCCCGATTTCAAAAATCTAAATTTGATTGATAAACCAATGCCCCATCCGACGATAAAAATTGACTATGATAGAATTTTTACTTTTTCTGAAAATCTTTCCTACAAATCTGAAACAGAAAATATCGAATATGATAAGCTACTAAATGAAGGTAATATAACGGAATTCCCATTTTTTCTACCGCAGGAAGCAGAAATGTACTATTTAATAATACGAAATTTCAAACCCCGAAAAATAATTGAGGTGGGAGCTGGATTTTCTACCAAAGTGGCATTGTTGGCTCTTAAAGCAAATCTGGATGAATCTCCTGATAATCAAAGTGAAATAATCTGTATCGAACCATTCGAGAATATATGGTTGGAGAAGACAAAAGCAAAAATTATCCGTAATAAAGTTGAGGATTGCGAAATCGAACTTTTTACACAGCTTAATGCAAACGATATTCTCTTTATTGATTCATCGCACCAAATTAAACCTGAGGGAGATGTGCTACATCTTTACCTACGTATTCTACCCAATCTCAAATCTGGTGTGTTGATACATATTCACGATATATTTTATCCGAGAGATTATCCTTCTCGATTAATTGTTGATGCCCATTCTTTTTGGAACGAGCAATATTTGCTTGAAGCTTTTCTTACATCGAATCCCGATTTCGAAATTATATTTCCTCAAAACCATCTTTTGAGAGATTACTATGAGAAAACAAAAAAATCGTTCTATACACCTCATAAATACACTGAATTTAACCAAAATGCCTGCTCTTTTTGGCTCCGTAAGAATTAATCCCTTATATTTAATTTAATTATCTCGAATTATGCATAATTTGTTATTAAATATAGCTTTACAATCAAAACTAAAATTTTTAGCAATGCAAAAATAATGATTATCAAGCAACTATACACAATCCTTTAATAACGGTTCAGATTATTTACTTACTTTAGGATATATCCCAATTGTACTATCTAATAACTATAAGCATAATATTTGAAGAGTAATTGTCATACGAGATATTGCAATTATAAACCCCCATAGGCAAGTCAGCAGAATCCCAAACAACTTTATGTTTTCCGTTTTCAAGAAATCCTTGAAATAAATTAGTGATTTTCATTCCCAGTGAATTATATATGCTTATGGCAACGTTACTACTAACTGGAAGTTCAAAATGTATGTCTGTAGCAGTTGAGAATGGATTTGGATAACTCCAAGATGCTAATTGATTGTGTTGATTGATATTGAAACCATCAGAAACGGAGGATGAAGCCGGATCATAAGAGTATAATTTTAAATCCTTTATAACTCCCAGAAATGCTTGCCCTCTTGAATAATTTTTTGTGCTAAATGTATTATCCCAATCATATTTTCCTCTATCCATATCAAAAGTAGTCTTGTTAATTAATTCATTATCAAAATATAATTCACTTGATTTTGTTGCATCATCATAAGAAATCGTTATCTCATGCCAAGTATTGAAAGAATAATGAGCTGTTGTATGCGACTCATTAGAATTATTATATAGAAAAGCAACTGTAGTATCTTCTGTTAAATAGCATCCAATCCATCGCCACCCCATTCCGCCAATAATTATCGGATTTTCATTCCATGGGTATGGGTTATGTTTCGGAATATCATAAACTTTGAACTTGACGCTAATGCTAAACTTTTTAAAAAAACTCTCGGGTAATGGGGGCGTTTCTACATGACTTGCATTAAGATCCGATTCCAAGGCGGCATATATTCCGTTACAATAAATACCGCCATCTACAAAGGTTGTATTAAAGATTTTCATAGCTGGTAAGTTACCTGTTATATCCACGCCGGAAGATTCAAGCGGATAATGTGCAAGCAATTTTAGTTCCTGTGCATAAGCGAATAAGCTAAAAAAACAAAATAATACAATTAATTTGATTATAGATAATAGCATAAATTTATCCTTAGTTAACGGGAAAAAATTTTTGCAAATATAACACCTAACTTTGTTACTTCCAAATTATTATTTGGGATAAGTAAATTTTATAGTATCCATTATATTTTGACTACTACTTTAAAACCAAACCTGCCCTCACATTATCGGGAGGATTAGAGCCGGGCAGGATTGACTCCCTCGGCATAAGAATAAGGTATCTCGGTAATGCCCCGATAGCGATAGATTGGGTACGAATCGAGACCCCGCACGCAAGACGGTTTCTTTGGGGCTCCCGTGACCAACAAATTAGGCAGGAAGTCCAAACGCAAATTAATAAATATATTGATTCGGAAGATGCAACGAGTAGGGGCATACGCTTATTCCGCTTCAATACAATCATCGAAGGGAGTATGTTCAACTGGATAGCGGAAAAGTATTTCAATAAGCTCGTCGGCAACATCGGTACAAGCGAAGTCGGGAATTTATATCCAGCTCATTACGAGCATTATGTCAATCCGCCGCAAGAATAATCTTTGAATTAATTTCAACGAATACAAACTAATTTAACAATCCGTATAAATCAAATTTCTTAAAGATTGATTATATATTGCCGAAAATTAAATTTAATTCAAGAAATTAAAAAAAATACAAAAAAGTACTTGCATAATTTAAAATAAATTCATATATTAAATATTATTAATAAAATATTTTAAAAAATGTTTCAAATTTTAGTTTATATAATATTTTTCGCATCAGCGATAATTCTATATTGTCAACCATTGAAAAGTCCATCGGAGTTAATGCAGATATTGAATCAATCGTCAAATGTTTATAAAATCATAGGCTTTTCTATTGCGAATCATCAACAACAAAATAAGCCCTTACTTTCGAATAATTGGAGTTTGTTCCAATCAAGTGACGAAAGATTTGTTACGTTAGACTTTCGAGATGTTCTTGAATCAGATAGCATTATGAAAATATATTATGAGATTGCTCAGGAACATTTCAGAAATAAGATGTATCGAGAATCAATCGAAAAGTATACTTACATATTGCAGGCTTATCCACATATTTCGCAGATTATGACTTATATTGGTCATTGTTATTCGCTTCTTAATCTCAATGATTCAGCTATTTATTGGTATCGTGAATCAATTCGTATTAATTATTATGATTACCTTGCTCATTGGTTTTTATCAGATACATATTTTAAGCGAGGTAATATTAAATCAGCAGTTTATGAGATATTGCTTGCCCATATATTGAATAGAAATGATTTGAGAGTAATAAAAACTTTGAATAAATATCTTAACTCGATTAATTATCGCTTCAATGCTGATTATATTAGAAAACCCATAAAATTACATAAGCAAAATGATAGTTTAATTATTTGTTACTTTGATTTTGATGAGCATCCTGCCTGGATGAGCTATTTGCTGTATAAAGCTTTATGGACTTATGAATCAGGATATCGTGAAAAAATGTCGGAACAAAGCAATTTCCCGGCATTATTAGAAGAAAAAGAATGCGTCTTGCAAATGTTATCTTCCTACTTTAATATACACAATAGTTTGCAAGATAGTGATGGGAATTTAAAAGTAAAAAATAACGACATTATCAATGGGATAATTGATGCCAGCAAATCAGGATATTTGAATGAATTGCTCGTTTATGATTTTGTTTTACCCGAACATCCAGAATTGGTCTATCAGTTAAATCAAGAATTTTTTGAAAGGATTTGTAATTATATCTGGAAATTTCGAATTACACAGCAATTAACCGCTTTGCATTAATTAATCCCTAATTGCCACATAATGTAACGCCATTCCAATTCAATATTTTCAATCATTTGATTTATGGATTGACCCGAACCGTGACCACTTTCGAAATCAACAAAAAGTAAAATGGGATTTCTTTGTGCTGGATTATTTTGCATTAAAGCAGACATTTTCTTTGCGTGCATTGGGTCAACCCGAGAATCATTTTCGCCTGCTTTGAACAGTATCGAAGGATAATTAAATCCCCAACGCAAATTATGATACGGTGAATATTTTAATATGTTAAGGAAATCCTCCTTTTGGTCTGGGTCGCCGTATTCAGGAATCCAATAACGAGCAATTAGAAACTTATGATAGCGAAGCATATCGAGAAGAGGCACTGCACAAATAGCACATTTGAATAAATCTGGTCGTTGGGTAATCATTGCACCTATCAAAAGTCCGCCATTACTTCCTCCTCTAAGGCAAAGTTTTTGTGGGTTGGTGTAAGATTCCTTAATCAAATATTCTGCGGCAGAGATGAAATCGTCAAAAGTATTTTGCTTTTTGTCGAGCATTCCATCTCGATGCCAGGATTCACCATACTCGCTTCCACCTCTTAAACAAGCAAGAGCATAAACTCCTCCTCGATTGATAAACGATGCTGTTGTTCCAATAAAGTTCGGGCTTATTGTAATATTGAATCCACCGTAGCCGTAAAGTAATGTAGGATTATTACCATCAAGTTTATTATCCTTTTTATGAACAATAAACATTGGAACTCTTGTGCCATCCTTTGAAGTATAAAAAACCTGTTTCGATTCAATTTGACTAACATCAATATTTACTTCATCTTGCCAGAAAAATTCCCATTTAAGCGATTTACCATCCAATTTATAGAGTTTAGATGGAGAAGTGAATGTTGCCAGGGTTGCAAATACTGTATTGGTCTCGTCATGGTAACTAATTCCAGTTACATTGCCGAATTCGGGTAATTCTAATTCTTTTACTAATTCGCCATTGAAGTTATAAGCTGAAAGTCTGCTTAGGACATCTTTTTTATATTTGACAATAAAATAATCTTTAGTAATGACAAATCCATCGAGAACAGTTTCTTTTTCGGGATAAAATTCCGTCCAGTGTTCAAATTCAGGTTTGTCAATGGCTGCAACCATAATCTTGTAATTAGGTGCTCGGTAGTTTGTAAGAAAATAAATTTTATCGTCGGTTGTTTGGGGATTGGCTCTGTATTTTTTACTACTGAAAATGACTTTTGGTTCGTCCATTGAGCAGGCTTTTCTGATTTTTAAAGTGTTAGTAAAAAAATCACCTTCTGAAAAGAAAGTAACGTTTCCATATCGAGTATCCCAAACACTTGCAAAATCTTTTGCATCTTTCGGTGCAACTAAAAATACATCGTTTTTTCTATCAGTGCCAATTTTGTGAAGATATGTT
>JBBISM010000067.1:6453-11477 GCA_037441245.1 Ignavibacteria bacterium
GGAATTTGCGATTTAATCATCTCAACAGTTCTGATAGTTAGATAGGCATACTTTTCATCTTTTGTCCAGTTGAATGAGTTTAAGCCTTCGATAGTATTGCCTATTTGCTTTCCTGTTTCTGTATCAATTATGCGATAATCGCTGATTTCATTTCCCTTAAATTGAAGTCCAATAGCAACTTTGTCGCCATTTCTTGTGAAAGCGGTTTGTGTAACTGCTGATTTGCCAGTTGGATCTATTATCATTGGGTCGAATAGTAATTTCTCTTTTTTATTGATTTTAGTATATAATTTATTCTGTTGTTCGCCTTTTTTTCTTGCCCAAAAGAATTCTCGATTTCCGACAAAGAATGGTGCTGAACGGTAATCTCTATCTAAATATTTTCTAATTTCATCTCGCAATTTGTCAATTTGTGGTGCATTCGATTTGATGAAATCAATCGTGTGTTCGTGCTGACTTTTTGACCAATCGAAAACCTTTAGATTGCTTTTATCTTCAAGCCAACTGTAGCTATCAACATATTCAAAATTATGAAAGCGAAAAACTTCTGGAATCATTTCAGTAGGTGGTGGGTTATAAAGTGCATCTTGTGAATAAGTAGTTGCAATTGGTAGTATTAATAAAAGTATCGCTATTTTCATATCTAACCTTGTTATTTCAACATTTCAAAATGATTCTGCAATAATACCTCCAGCGACCAATAACTCGTCATAATAAATTACAACGGATTGTCCTGAAGTAATTGCCTTTTTGGGTTTTAAAAAATTTACTATTAATTGATTATTTCGGATTTCGCAATTTACGGGTTCGTCCATATCTCTATATCTGATTTTTGCAGTTAAGCCTCCATTGTCAGATAATAATTCATAGCTAAATACATTGAATTTGTCAGAAATAAGACCATTTTTCTGTATTTCAGTCAATGTGCCGACCTCGATAGTATTTGTTTCAGCAGAAATTGATTTTATATAAAGTGGTTCCTTATATGAAATGCTTAATCCTTTTCTTTGTCCGATTGTATAGAAGGGAAAACCTTTATGAGTGCCGATCTTTTGATTATTATAAATTATTTCGCCAACTCCTATTTTATTATTTAAATCAGGGATTTGTTCAGAAATAAATTGCCGATAATCATCTTTCGGAATAAAGCATATTTCTTGGGATTCGAATTTATCTTTCACTGGTAAGTCTAAATTACGAGCAATTTGTCTTGTTATACTTTTCTCAATTTGTGCTAATGGGAAAATTGTTCGTGCAAGTTGCTCTTGAGTGAGCATCCATAAAAAATATGATTGGTCCTTTGTTCTGTCATTTCCTCGGCTCAGTATAAACGTACCATTTTTATCTTTTATTAATTTCGAATAATGACCTGTTGAAACGTATTTGGCATTTAGTTCATCAGCTTTTTTGAGCATCGCATACCATTTTATTGTATGATTGCAAATTACACAAGGATTGGGCGTTCGCCCGCTAAGATATTCATTAATGAAATTATTAACTACTCTTTCTCGGAAAATTTCGGTTAAGTCAATAAGTGTATGCTCAATACCGAGCTGTTTGCAAACATCGTTAGCATCTAAGACACTTTGGTAAGAGCAACAGCTTCGTTCGTTTTCTATTGTTCTGCATTGATTATCTATTTTAAATGGAGTGATTGTTAAGCCGATGACCTCGTATCCTTGTTCGACTAGCAGTGCTGCCGATACCGAAGAATCAACACCGCCAGACATTCCTACAATTACTTTATTTTCGTTTAGCATAATAATCAAACAGAATAATTAATGTTTAGTTAAGTTATTGTTAATTATGAACATACTAAAATTTTTTATTGCTTTTGTTAATCCTAATTACTATTTTTACAAATATTCAATTGTCATAATCAAAATATCTGAATATGAAGATTTTATTATGGATTTATTGCATCGTTACATTGGCTTATTCACTATATGCTAACGGTAATAAGTCAAATTTTAGCAGGATAATAGTCGAAGTTCAGGGGTTGAGAAATAGCAATGGAAATATTCGCAGTCATTTATATAATAGCCCTCAATTTTTCCCCACAAAAAGTGATAGTGCATTTAAAAGAGTTGTCCAGCCGATTGTTGATGGCAAATGTGTAATTGTGTTTGATGATATTGAATTTGGTGATTATGCCCTTACAATTCATCACGATGAAAATGAAAATGTTATGATGGATAGAAACTTGCTCGGCTTACTAGCTGAAGGTTGGGGTATTTCGAACAATCCCAAATTGATTTTTACGCTACCAAAATTTGAATCTGCAAAATTTTTTCTTAATAAATCCGAGATTCGTTTAAAGGTAAAATTGAATTAATTAGAAGTATAATCAAAATTTTAATTTATTAATAATCTTTTTGACTGCTGTATATGGTGATTCAATGTCATTAACTATTTGTTTCTCAGTAGCTTTAATCAATTTTCTGATTTCTGTATTGGTCAATATAAGTTTCATAATTTCATCGTCGAGTACCTTATGAAACCAATCTAATCTTTGCAACTCCCTCCGTTTATCAAAATACCCGGTTGATTTTACAATTTTTAAGTATTCAGTGATAGATTGCCAGACTTCTGGTATACCTTTATCCTCAATTGATGAAATTGAAAGGACTTTAGGAGTCCAGCCTTCTGTAGGTGAATTTAGCAAATGTAGTGCATTTTCATAATTTTTTTGGGTTGTTTGGGCTATAGTTTCTAACTCTCCGTCGGACTTATTGATAAGAATTAAATCTGCGATTTCAACTGAGCCCTTTTTCATCCCTTGCAATTCATCGCCTCCAGCAGGAGTTATCAATAAAATCAAAACATCAACCATTGACCTTATCAATATTTCGCTTTGTCCGACTCCAATAGTTTCTATTAATATCATTTCGTAACCTGCTGCCTCGCATAAAAGAATTGCTTCACGTGTTTTAAGTGCAACGCCACCTAAATTACCTCGAGATGGGGATGTGCGAATATAGACATTTCTGTTCTGCCCCAATCGCTCCATTCGAGTTTTGTCGCCGAGAATAGAGCCTGAGGAAATTGTGCTTGTTGGATCAACTGTCAAAACTGCAATTCTTTTATCCAATTTAGTAAGAAATGAGCCAAATGAGTCAATAAAAGTGCTTTTCCCAACACCTGGACTGCCTGTTATTCCAATTCGTATCGAATTGCCCGTTTTCTTTAATATTAGATTTATTAATTGCTCTGCTTTTTCGTGATCTGTGGGTTTTGTACTTTCGATTAGTGTTATTGCTTTAGCTAATAATGTATTATCTCGATTGATGATGCCTTTAGAAAGACTATCTAGAGTAAGTTCTGATTTAAGCATTTGATTTGAGATGTTGATTTAGTATTTTCATTAATCTTATTGCAGAATCAGGTATTTTTGTTCCAGGTCCGAAAATATCTACGACGCCATTTTTCCGAAGAAATTCATAGTCTTGAATTGGTATAACTCCACCGACGACTATTAATATATCCTCTCTATTTAATTTTATCAATTCTTGTCTTAATTGTGGTACAAGTGTTTTGTGACCTGCAGCCAAAGAGCTGACACCAATTATATGAACGTCGTTATCAACAGCCTGTTTGGCTGTTTCTTCAGGGGTTTGGAATAAAGGACCAATGTCCACATCGAATCCCATATCAGCATAAGCGGTTGCAATTACTTTTGAACCTCGGTCGTGTCCATCTTGTCCCATTTTAGCAATAAATATTCTTGGGCGACGACCGAAACTTTTTTCGAAATCATCAGCCATTTTTCTTACTTCTTGTATTTCATTTTTCATTTTATATTCTTTGCTATATGTACCTGCAATAGTTTTAGTTATAGCTTTATGCCTTCCGAATACTTTTTCGAGAGCAAACGAAATTTCTCCCAAAGTAGCTTTAGCTCTTGCTGCTTCGATTGATAATTCCAGTAGATTTCCTATATTGTTTTTTGCTGCATCAGTTAATTTTTCCAATGCTGTTTGAGTAAAAGATTCATTTCTTGTGCTTTTCAATAATTTTATGCGTTCTATTTGTTTATTTCGAACTTCGGTATTATCAACTTCGAGTATTTCGATTGATTCGTCATATGGTGGTTTATATTTATTGACTCCAATGATGATATCTTCTCCAGAATCAATTCGGGCTTGCCTTTTAGCAGATGCTTCTTCAATTCTCATTTTGGGGACGCCAATTTCTATAGCTTTCGCCATACCACCTAGCGATTCAATTTCTCTAATATGTTCCCACGCTTTTTTCATAAGCTCGAAAGTAAGATATTCGAGATAAAATGAGCCACCCAGTGGGTCAATAACCTTGCAAATATCTGTTTCTTTTTGAAGAACAAGTTGAGTATTTCGTGAGATACGGGCAGAGAACTCGGTTGGCAAGGCAATGGCTTCGTCCAATGAATTCGTGTGCAATGATTGAGTATGACCGATTACCGCAGATAAAGCTTCAATGCAGGTTCTTGTTATGTTATTGAAGGGGTCTTGCTCTGATAAGCTCCAACCCGAAGTCTGGCAATGAGTGCGTAATGCCAGTGATTTATTGTTTTGTGGATTGAATTGCCTCATCAACTTTGCCCAAAGCAATCTACCTGCTCGCAATTTAGCAATTTCGAGAAAGAAATTCATTCCTATTGCCCAGAAAAAAGATATACGCGGAGCGAAATCATCAATATTCAAACCCGCATTGATGCCAGTTCTGACATATTCCAATCCATCAGCTAAAGTATAAGCCAATTCGAGGTCAGCAGTTGCTCCGGCTTCCTGCATATGATAACCAGATACGGATATGCAATTGAATTTGGGCATATTTTTGGCAGTAAAAGCAAATATATCTGAAATTATTCGCATTGATGCTGGTGGGGGATAAATATATGTGTTGCGAACTAAATATTCCTTTAAAATATCATTTTGAATAGTACCACTAAGTTTGGAAATATGAACGCCCTGTTCTTCGGCTGAGACGATATAAAATGCCATTATAGGCAGTACTGCCCCATTCATCGTCATTGAAACAGAAAT
>JBBISM010000068.1:0-4420 GCA_037441245.1 Ignavibacteria bacterium
GTTAGACCAAATGCTTTCGGAGAAAATACTATCATTACATTGGCAAATTCTTATTGGATTATTGCTTGGTGCGGTTTTCGGAATAATATTTAAGACTGATTATCATTCAATCAATATAAAATATCTTGATGATAGTTCAGCAATTAAATCTATTGAAATTTCTGATTGGGATACAATTACATTGATAATTGAGGGAGAATCCGAAAAATTCAGTTTTTCCAATGATGAGGTTGCTTTTATCCATAAGACAGTTAAGAGGGGAAAAATTGAGAAAAAGCGTATTGATTTCCTTGTAAATTTGGATATTAAACAGGAATTTATCCCCAACATTGTCTCTACTTCAAAAGTCCAGACCATAGCTACTCAAATTAAGCCGATTGGAACGCTGTTTATTAATCTTTTAACATTAATCGCAATTCCCCTTGTAATTGCTTCATTGATAATTGGTGCTTCAAGTCTTGAAGATGTGAAAAAATTGGGGCGATTAGGTGCTAAAGCCTTAGCTTTATATATTATAACGAGCATAATTGCAATAACTATTGGGCTAACTTTAGCCAATTTAATCCAACCAGGAACCAAGGTAGCTGGCGAAACGAGCAATAGATTATTAATTGAATTTCAGGATGAGACCCCAATTGATATATCACAACATTTTGAATTGAATATACTTGATTTTATCGTATCTATCGTTCCCAAAAATCCAATTAGTGCTATGGCAAATGGTGCTATGCTTCAAATTGTTTTTTTCTCATTGATTTTTGGACTGACTATACTATTTATAGATAAAGAAAAAGCGAAATACGTTATCGGGTTTTTCTCTGGAGTTAGCGAAATAATGATTAAAATGGTACAAATTATAATGAAGATTGCACCAATTGGAGTTTTCGCTCTTATATCTGCCACAATTGCTGAATTTGGTTATGAGTTTTTATCAACTCTAATATGGTATATTTTGGCTGTTTTTCTTGGGTTGTTTATCCATACCTTGATAGTTTATGGCTCTCTGGTTAAGTTTATTGGTAAGTATAGTATTATTTCATTTTTTAGGAATATAAGGACTGCACAAGTTATTGGATTTACAACAAGTTCAAGTGCAGCTACATTACCAATTACATTTGATTGTGTCGAAAATAAAATCGGTGTGCCTAAATCCATTTCTGGATTTGTACTTCCTTTAGGTGCTACAATTAATATGGATGGTACAGCCCTATATCAAGGTGTTGCGGCTGTTTTTATTGCTCAAGTTTATGGATTGGACCTTACGATAATAGAACAGTTGACAATTTTATTAACTGCATTGCTTGCCTCGATTGGTACGGCACCAGTTCCAGGAGTTGGAATAATAATGTTGGTAATGATTCTTGAATCAATCAACATACCTGCTCAGGGAATAGCACTAATTCTTGGTGTTGATAGATTGCTTGATATGGCTCGTACAATTACAAATATTTCTGGAGATGCTGCGGTTTGCGTTTCTGTTGCTGGTTCAGAAGGATTGAATTTGAATAAATAAATATAAACTCCATTACTTTCTTCCTGTTCGAGGTTTTGTGCTTTTAGGAATTATTTTTTCCCTATTATTGATATATTCAAGAGTATAATTTGAGTTGATAAAATGCCATCCAGGCTGTATTGTTTCATCGCTAAAAGTAATTGTTAGTTTTTGTTCGATAGTGGAAAAATAATGAACAGGAATACGCTCCAAATTATCTAAAAATAGAAATCCGAAGCCATTTAGAACAGCAGTAACAACAATGAAATCGTTTTCCGTTCTCACCCAATTACTGCCCTGAGCAGTTTTTATGTATTCGAGCTTAATGCAACGCCTACCCAAAGTATCGCCATAATCATTAGCACGAAAAAGAGAGGATTGATTGACAATCGGAACTGGAATACCATTTTCAGGTAAATCATCAATGGATTCTACATTCCAAGATTCATTTATCCGTTTGCAATTAGCTCCGAAAGGGAAAATCAAATGAGGGGTAAATGCTCCTCCTGGAGAAGTGGAAGCTATGGTACTATCATCAATCCAATGAGAATATCGCTTTCCTAAAGAATCAATTTCGTAACCGATTGTTCTATTTAACCAAGGAGAAGTCGTTCTTTCGATATTTCTAATTTCTCCGCTGGATTCATACGCTAAATAGTTAAGAAGAGTTTGTCTTAAAAAGAAACGTCCCTTAGAATTGACTGAATCGCATATTATTCTTATTCTTTCATACCTTTCTCGCAATAGCGGCTTTCCTATGTCAATGATAATGCTATCAAAAGAATGTACATAATAAATTAATGTATCTCTGGGAAAAAATTGGTATGAAAAGCAAACAGTATCCCCAACCATTAAAAAATCGGATTCGTAATCTTCATAGTTAAAATCTGAATTATTTTCAATTTGCAATAATGAAATTAAAGTTATTGCGCACAATAAAATCTTATACATCTTTGATTCTCATATCGTTTTTTTTACAAAATTAATAAAAAAGCAGTTACTAAGCGAAATAGTAACTGCTCCTTGTACTTTATATTCGTAGAGCTATAAACTTATTTCAAATTTTATTACCAAATCATATCGAGCCGCTATATAAGGGAAATACCTCTTTGGTTCGATTTGCATATCCTGGTCCGCCATTGGACTATATTCTGTAATAATAAAAAAAGTCGGGCGATTTTTTATTGCATCGGAAATGACTCGAGCAACTTCATCGCTAACATCAATTATATGATATGCCTGACGGAAATAATCCTTAACATCAACATTTAAAAATTCACCAAGAAGATACATTGTTGGATCGGTTTTGCTATATTCATAATTGACCGGGTCAAATTCATCTGTGTTAACTGGGAATTGCTTCTTGTCAGCAAAACGTAAATAGAATCTAATATGATTAAACTTAATTTCTGGCATATTCGAGTCTTTGGGGTTATAATTGACAGTTTTTCCGCCTTTGTCTATATAAACCAGTGAATCTATCCAGTAATTGAATTGCAAAATCATTGCTTTCTTAATTCTATCAACATTATCTTTATATTCCTTGTATTTACTCAAGTTAGTAAAATCTGGCGAAGTATCTGGAGCTGCTCTATCTTTATGCGATGAATGGAAAGGTATGACTAATTGAAAATTAATTGTCGAAAATGTATCTACCGTTTCAGTGAAGCAGGATGAAAGAACTATTCCAGCTATTAAAATTAGAATATATATATTGATTTTCATAATTTATTCCCCTAAAATTGATTACTCTTTAATTATTTCTTTTCTTTTGATACGCTCAATTCTTTCAATTTCTTCATATCTTTCGATTGTTACGGATTCTCTATATTTTCTGCCCCATTCAGCAATCCATATTGTCAATCCACAAGTCAAAATAGGTTGCGACGCCCACGCAGCATCGGCGTGCAATTCAAATATTGATGCTCGGTAAGAAATACCTCCTAAAAATCGAAAATTGCTGAAGCTTTCAATTTTAAATTCAATAGGTCGTCGCTCCCGAACTTCAATATAGGGGTTATTAGCAACATCGTTTGGTTGCATTCCAGCGGTATCCCTTATCGCTTTAAATTCGCCCGATAAATTTTCGTACTGTAAGCCAGCATATAGAGTAAATCCAATATCCCAGCTTTTACTGAAGTGCAATCCAAGAGCTAATGAATTAATATCGAATCCTTTTCCCCGATTTAAGCTGTGATAAGCAAAATTGAGTGCTAAACCCATTGTTGTATCTGTACCGAATAAATCGAAGAAATGGTCGAATCGTTGATTGATTATTCCAGCCCAATAGGTCATCATTTCATCTTGCAAGGGGAAAGTCCAGAATCGCAACCGCAGTTGAGTACCAAATGGAAATCCTCCAATTAATTGAATAACGGGAACTCCTGCGATAAAATCAACATTATTACCCTCGGCAAATGCAACAGACTTAAATGTTGAATCATAAATTATATTGCCGAAGGAATCAGTACCAAAGCTTGCTCCAGATGGATTTTGTGGTGCGCTAAAAATCGCATACGAACTACCTCCATAAAGCGTCGGTTGCTGAGTTGTTTTTCCTATTTGACGGAAAAGTTTGCCGTCTTTAAGCATTGCATTATCAACAGCATCAGTGCCATAAGCAATGGGTAATTCTGCATCGAAATGCTTATGAGCATCTGGAATAAACATTCCATTGACCGATATATCGAGTCCGATACTCCATTGATTTTCGTATAGGGCTGTGCTGTAGAGATTAGAATTGAAACTCTCGCCAATAGTTGTAAAGAGTGGCTTCAGAAAGCCCTGCAAATTCTTTGATGTGAAAAGAGTGAAATCTTTACTCACCTCTAAATATTCGCCACCATAAGCTAATCGTGGTGCGAATATCAGTATTGGAAATATTAGTAATATAATCAGTTTAATTTGTCTATTCATAGTAAACCTAAA
>JBBISM010000068.1:4520-11435 GCA_037441245.1 Ignavibacteria bacterium
AAAGTGAAAAAATAATTATTACTTTCAATTGTTAAAGTTATTGGAAAATTATAATTTTGCAATTTAGTAAAGATAAATGTTATAAAAAATTTATTATTTATTAAAGGGCGCATTCGTCTAGCGGTCAGGACGTAGCCCTCTCAAGGCTAAAACAGGGGTTCGATTCCCCTATGCGCTACAAAATATTTATTTAATTATCACCATACTTTTCCTTATTGCTTGGCTTGGAGTTTGAAGGATATAGAAATATAGACCTGAGTTAAAATCATCAGCATTAACGTTTATGGTGTATTCCCCAGGTTCGAGATAGGATTCCACAAGTACTTTTTTGAGTTTTCCAAAGCTATCGAATAGTAGCAAGCGGGTAAATCCTTTTTCAATTATACTAAATTTTATGTTTGTTGCATCAGAAAAAGGATTCGGATTGTTTTGCGAAAGGAAAAGCATTCCGTCTGTTTCAAATAAACGAGCCCCCCCTTCATTGCATACTCCATCTAATGTAAATATTCCAGCATTTTGGATAATAAAAATTCTCTCTTGTGAAATCGGTTTTGAATTCAGCAATTTAATTTTAGTTATGCTATCATTGCCAAGTCCGACTTTGAATGTCAGATAACCGAGTATGGTATCGTTTTCTTTGTTATATGGCAACTCCAATGTAATTGTTCTAATTGAGCCATCAATATAATCATTTATTATGTTTTCATTATTCGGTTCTAAAAGTGATGAATTGAAGCTTATATCACCAATTATCCCGCTAAAGGGTTTTGTTAGATTATTTTTCCCTGGGCTTTTGCAAATGATGGGTATGTTAATAATTTCTCCAGGCGAAGCATTTGCAGAATGAATACTAACAATGATTGTATCAGTGTACGGATAAATTCCTTTGCCTATTATCGGAATTTTATTCGGTGAACCTCTTCCATTGGAATATATATGCAATGTTGAAAAGAAAGTAATGTTGGTATCCGGAATAAATCTCAATGATAAAGCAAAATTATCATCTGGATTCAATCTTAAGGGCGATATATAATTTAATATCCTGAATCTATGTTCATTCGGCTGGGTTAATGCAATTGAATCAATTCTGATTTGGTCGAAAAATCTATTCCTCAATAATGGGTTTATAGTCGTGTCTTTATGTTCACCGATAAATACTTCTCCAAAATCAATGAATTTAGCGAAAGTCTGCAAGTCAGGATTGAAAGCTTCTCCACTGAGATTAACGAAAATAACGTTGTTTGGAATAACGATTCTAATTTTTGCCAATCGAACGCCTAAGATCAATGGTCTGAAACGAATTTCGAGTGAATGTTGCTCGCCCGAATCAAGAATAAATGGTGCAAAATCGCTAAGAATAGTAAAATCATTGCGTGAGACACCTTCAATTTTTATTTCACGAATTGTGATTGGAGCTTTTGTGTTATTTGTAATAAATGCAGTAACTACGGTATCAACTGCATCAGCAAAAGCTACTTCGCCGAATTCAATATCTTTTGCGGTGATTGTAGCACGGTATATCTGGAATACACACTGAGTTGTGTCCATTTGTATATCTCTTTTACCGCGGTTCCAGAGCTTGGCAGTGGAATCAAAGCTGGATGTGAGAACACGCATACCATCAAAATTAAATACTCCGGTTTTTACTGAACTGCGGTGTTCCTGCAATGTAGCAAGGTATTTGCCAGTCTGAGCATACCACATTTTTGATTTATGTTCGAAACCAGAAGTTAACAAAGTATCGCTGGTATAATCGAAACCTGCAAAGAAAATTGCACTATTATTACCAGATGAATCAATATGCTCGACAGTTGCAATAGTATCGCCTTTTTCAAAGTCCCAAATAATTGTTTTACCATACCAACTAGAGGTAGTAAATTTTTTGCCATCAGGAGAAAAAGTACAATGAACGTTTATACCAAGCCCCTGCTGGGCTATTCCAGTATCGAAAATCTTTTCAATGGAGCGATTATCTGTATTGTAAATTTTGACATTTCTGTCATTTCCAGAAATAGCAATGTATTTTGAGTCTTTACTGTAATCAGCGAACCATTGATGAATAGGGGAGTAATCGAGTGTATCAATTATGTCTCCACTTTTTAAATCCCATAGGAAAGCATATCCATCTTTGCTGACGGAAACCAAAGTATCAGCAAATGGATGGAATCTAACGGCTCGAACTTCTTCTGAATGCCCGATAAGTCTTTTTAATAAGCTACCATTTGTGGCATCCCAGATTATAATAGTGGAATCTTGCGAAGCAGTTGCAATTAATTTATCATTATAATTGAACTCTGCCCAGAGAACAGGCCTGGTATGTCCTTCTAATCTAATCAATTCTTTTCCATTATTTGCGTTCCATATAAGTGCTGTATTATCCTGACTGGCTGTTACAACGAGCGTTTCATCTGAATTGAACATAGCAGAATTGACACCTCCTTGATGGCGCAGATCCATTGTTCGGCCGATATTATTTGGCCAAAGTTGAATGATTCTAATCAGACAGGAATCCGAAGGGGTATTTGGAACAATCCAATTGTATTTTAGTTCATTTATGTCGTAAACAAGGGTATCCCAGCTTCTGCCATTATTTGTAGAATATTCCAATTGCACAACATCTTTCGGCAATAGCCCGCTCCATTCGATTGTTACAGTATCGCCAACAATCAATTTATCTCCACATTTTGGATTTGTGATTTTTATTGATTTTTCGTAAGGAATTGTATTGGGAAATCCAGCTGTCATAAGTATTTCTTTACCATAGCAAGCATTCTGGGAGTAAATCAATAGTTTCGCAAATATTAATGTCGAGTCGCTTGGAGTGAATCTTAGTGTGATTTTATGTTCTCTATTTTTTGATATGTAAATATTTTGGGTCGTTCCTGCGCTAATTGAGAAATGCCAATCCGTTAGAACGAGGGAATCAATTATTATATCATCGTTTATTGCTTTGAGTAAAATGTTAACCTCTTTGAAAGCAGGGGGCAATACTCCGCCAAAAGATATAAACTCAGGGGAATTTTGTAGATGTGCTAAATGTTCTCGTTGAGGAGTATATTTTATACTATCGGTGAAGTCTAATTGGAGAATTTTCATAATGGAAGTATGAATTTCATCGCAAGAGTAATCTACTTCATAAACAATTTTACAAGGTGTATAGTTGTTAATGTAAGCATAAATGACTTTTGCCCAAAGAGAAATATCATATTCTTGTGGGATATCAGCGAAATATTTGCCTCCGCTAAGATTCGCTATTTCGATGACATCATCTGAAAGAAATTTGCTTAAACTTACTGCAAATAACTTGATTTTATATTGATTTAGTAACTTGAGGACACTATCCTTATCAGCCGAACTCGAGGCGTCTGTGATCAATAGCAAAATTTTTTCATCGGATTGATTTTTAAGTAACTCGATTGCTCCAGTAGGTTTAGATAATAAACCAGCGTTGAAATATGAACCTCGAGAGCGATTTATTGAATTAAGTCCATTTTCAAGTTGGGTTAAGTCACGAGTAAAATCAGTAAATAGATAACTAATATTATCGAAACCAGCTAATGCACAATTATTTTTGGGGATAGTTAGTTTGAAAATTTCACTGGTTAAATCTTTGGCAAATTCAAATTTTGAGTTTATAGAATCACTATTAGAAATAGCTAAATCAATAGTTACAAGCAAAGACAAATTTTTTCTTGTAGACTGAGGACAGGATATTTCAAATGGTTGATAAATCTTACTGTTGTCATTGATGCTGAACGAAGTTGTTGGAAATACGGTTAAAACTTTGCCAGTTGAATCAAATGCTAAAAATTCAAGACTTATCAATGGGTAGTTGCTTGCGTCAATATTTGTGATTTTTAATTGAGAATTGGCTTTCGCTGCTATTAATGTAAGAATTGCAATAAAAAAAATATATTTTCTCATATAAATTTTATCCGATTTTATAATTATGCTGCATCTCAATTTAATAATAAATTCATAAATAAAAGCAAAGTAATATTATAACATTTGAAATGAGTTTATGTTTCGAGAGTTGATAATTCTGTTTTGAAATTGCCTCAATTGAGTGATGTCTTTAATCTCTATTTCGCTATAAATTAATGCTTTATCATCTTTTGATTGAATTTTTTCTGTTTTGATTATCATTATGTTTTGTTCAGCTGATTTTTCAATCAATTCGGAAAGCATTTCGATATAATTATAACCATAAAACCTCAGCTTGACAATTTGTCTTGAATCTGTCTCTAACCATTCTGCTTTCCTCAATCTTTCAGTATCTATTGGAGAGTTATTAATAAACGGACAATTAATCGAGTGAATTTTTATTTTTGAATTTTTTGTTATATAAGCTATAATTGATTCGCCCTTAATTGGATTACAGCATTTAGCAATTTGCGATTCGATATTAAATAGACCCTCAATGGATACTGGTGGTTCAAAATCTTTGGAATGTATTTTTTTCTTGTCAATTGATTTCTCTTTGATTGGTTTTGTAAAGGCATTTGGAAATAGTTTTCTGAGTAATGAGCGAGATAACTTAATTGATTTAATTGCAATAGCAGAATAAAAATCATCTGTTGATTTGAAACCGATTTTATTTAAATTGTTTTTGAACAGATGCTCATCGTCGTGTCCATCGAGCTTCTTTTTAAACATTTTTTTTAATTTTTCCCAGCTTCTTTTTCCTTCGAATATAATCTGTTCACTTTCGTTTTTCTTAATCCAAATCAATATTTTCGAGCGAGCTTTAGCAGTTTTGACGTAATTGAGCCAATCTCTTGATGGCTTAGCACTCTTGCTGGTAATAATTTCGATTACATCTCCGCTATTTAGCTTGCTTTTTGGTTTTGCGAATTTGCCGTTTATTCTTGCACCAATAATCTGATTGCCGAGTTGAGTATGGATATGATAAGCAAAATCAATTGCTGATGAACTTTCTGGTAATGTAATAACATCTCCCTTTGGGGTCAATACATTGATATAGTCTCTTTTTATTTCACTACTTATTTTATCAATTATGACATAGGGATTTTCGAAGTATTCATCATTTTCAAGAAATTCTTTTAGTCTGAAAGTCCAATCCTCTCCGTTAATGATTCCTTCTTTATATGCCCAATGAGCAGCAGGGCCATATTCTGCCTCTCGGTGCATTTCTTGAGTTCTAATTTGAACTTCGAATTTTTCTCCGTTTTTTGTTATGATTGTTGTTTGAATTGAGCGATATCCGTTTGGCTTGGGATAGCTTACCCAATCTCTAAAACGACCTTCAGCTGGTATCCAGTTACGATGAACTATTCCGAGTGTTTGATAGCAATAATCTATTGAGCTTGTGATTACTCTTATCGCCATTAAATCATATATCTCTTCAAATGATGTATTCTTGTTCTTGATTTTAAGGAAAATGCTATATAATCTTTTAACTCGGGATTGAATCGTTGCATCAATTGAATTGTTTTTAAGCAAAATGTTCAACTCTTTTGTCATTTTCAATAGCTTTTGTTCATAGAGTTTTCTATTTTTCTCCATTGCATAATATAACTTGTTATAGTCATCTGGGAAGAGAATTTTGAAAGCGATATCTTCCATTTCAGTGTATATTTTTCGTATTCCGAGGCGATGAGCAATAGGGGAATAAAGATAAAGACACTCTTCAGATATTTTTTTTATATCGAATGAATTGCCTAACTCAGCAAATCTCAATTTAATGAGTTGCTCAGCAAGTTTTATAATTATTATTCTTAAATCATTTGTTATTTCTATGAATAGTTTTCGTAGTCTTTGTATTTGTTTGCTCGTATCGGGTAAAGTAATATTGCTAATTCTTTGCAATAGTTTAATTGGTTCAATGTATTTTTCGCCAAATTTCAGGCTTATGATTTTGAAAATTGATGAATCCTGTAAATTAGAATTCATCAGGAAGCTGATAATAATTGAAGACTCATCTAATTGAAGATTTTGGATGAATACCGCTAATTGACTGGAAAAGTTTAATTCGCTTTCATTAAATATCCGTTCCCCGATTAATTCAAGTTCTCGAATTAGAGATGAATTCATAATTATAACAGTATTATAATATTAGTTATTTTTGTAATTCGTTAATAGATTTATAACGAAGGATAAATAAAAATGTTTATTCAATTTCTAATATTTCGGCAAATTTATGATTCAATCAATTAGAGGCACCAAAGACATTTTACCAAATGAGATAGGAAAATGGCATAAAATAGAAAATGTTTTTCGGGAAGTTTCGAATTTATTCGGCTATAAAGAATTAAGAACTCCAATTTTCGAGAAAACAGAAGTATTTTCAAGAAGTATCGGAGATAACACAGATATTGTTAATAAAGAAATGTACACATTCGAAGATAAAGGCGGCGAGTCAATAACCCTTAGACCTGAGATGACAGCTGCTTTAGTCCGTTCTGTTATTCAAAATAAACTGCTCGAACAATCTCCATTGCTTAGATTATGGTACTTTGGACCTTTTTTCCGTTATGAAAGACCTCAAAAGGGGCGGTTGCGTCAATTTCATCAATATGGCGCTGAATGTCTTGGCTCGCCTTATCCTGAATCTGATAAAGAAATGATTTTATTGGCTGAATATATTATTAGTTCTTGCGGAATTAAAAAATATAAACTATTAATTAATTCTCTGGGGACAAGTGAATGCAGGGCTTATTATCGCCAAACACTTGTAAATTACTTCGAGCAATATCGAATGGATTTATCAGAGGATAGCTGTATTAGGTTAAATACAAATCCTTTACGAATTCTTGATTCGAAAGATGAAAGGGATATAAGCATTATAAGTAATGCTCCCAATATTATGGATTTTTTGGATTCTCCGAGCCGAAAACATTTCGATGAAGTAATTAATTTCCTCGAATTTAGCAATATAGAATTTACTATTTCGCC
>JBBISM010000069.1:0-314 GCA_037441245.1 Ignavibacteria bacterium
GAATCAATGGTAAAAGTGAGATTTCTGCCAAAAGAACCAGAAAAAGAAAACGAGTTCCAAAAGATTGAAATCTCTATGAACAAGTTAGGTGAAAGTACTCCAATGGTCGTCTTGGGTGCAAGAGGCGAATTTCTGAAAGGAAATGAGAATCAAGTAAAAACTTTTATAAAAGAATTTGCCAATGGTATAGCAACTATTTTATTTGATGAGGGCTTTATTTATGATTGCAAATGCGGAGAAGGGTATCAAAATTTACTAAAATGACCGAATTAATAAGTATAATCGCCCGATTACATACCAATTCCCAATATCCC
>JBBISM010000069.1:329-11144 GCA_037441245.1 Ignavibacteria bacterium
TGAATATCTAATGGTATAATTAATCATCTTATTGGTAAATAACTGCTATTAGTGATTTTTTTTTAAATTAGTATTTTATAATACTTTAATAAAAGATTTATGAAAAACGTAGTTGTTATAATGGCAGGGGGCTCGGGAGAGCGATTTTGGCCAATGAGTAGAATAAAAAAGCCCAAACAGATGCTTAATCTGACTAATCCTGAGAAGATAATGATTAACGAGGCAATCGAACGAATTAAACCATTAATCACCTCAGAAGATATTTATATTATTACTTCATCTATTTTGCTTGATTCTATGAGATCAGCTGTTCAGGAAATACCTCCAGAAAATATAATCGCTGAACCACACAAACGCAATACAGCTCCTTGTCTTGCTCTAGCTTCTGCTATAATTAATGAAAAATATGCAGAAAAAGGAATATTGATTAATGATATTGCAATGGCTGTTCTTACTGCTGATCAAATGATTTCACCAGTTAACAAATTTTTAAAAACAGTCGAATTTGCACTGAATTATGTTCATAAAAATAAAGTTTTGGCAACTATAGGAATAAAACCAACAAGAGCAGAAACTGGATACGGTTACATTGAATCAGAAGGTTTTTTTGATGATACTGATGAAGTATCAGCTTTACAAGTAAGAAAATTTCACGAAAAACCCGAATTGGAAAAAGCTCAAGAATATATTAAGCGGGGCAATTTTTATTGGAACAGCGGTATGTTTTTTTGGAGGTTGGATGTTTTCATAGATGCGATGATTAGATATGCACCTGAAATCGGGTGTAAAATTGAAATTATCTCAAAAAAATATAAAAATAAAACAAACATTGCCTTGCCCGAACCTTTGTCTCTAATTGATGAAGTTTTTTGCGAGATGCCGAATATTTCGATTGATTATGCTTTAATGGAAAAATCAGACAGTGTTGTTGTTATAAAAGCTCTATTCGATTGGGATGATATTGGTGCTTGGGATTCTCTCGATAGATTCTATAAACATGATGAGAATGATAATATTTTGAAAGGGAATATTGCCGAAATTGATGTAAATAATTCAATTATAATTAATGAAAATCAAAAAGCATTAATAGCAACAATCGGTTTGAAAGATTTCGTGGTAATTAATACTGATGATGCTCTACTAATTTGCCCTAAAAATAGAGTGCAAGAAATTAAGAAAATTGTCGAAAAGATAAGGAATAATAGTCAAAGCAAATGGTTATAAATTCTATGGTAATTTTTGGAAGCCACCGTAAGAATTCAATAATGATATGAAATTATTGGAAGAAAATAAAAAAATATTGCAAATAACATCTATTGCTATATTACTTATAATTGGGGCATATCTCAGATTTAACGGGCTATCCAATCAATCTTTATGGTATGATGAGATAGTTACTTGGTCATTAAGCAATAAAGCAAATTTAGTGGAAGTTTGGAATGAGATTTCAAAAGAAAATCGCCCACCTTTACATCAATTACTTTATTATTTTGTAATAAAATACATCGGAGAAAATGAATTTGCTCTGAGATTGCCATCGGCTGTATTCGGCACATTATCAATTCTGTTTATTTATTTATTGGCTTATAGATTATACTCATTCAAAGAAGCAATAATCTCTGCAGGTTTTATGGCAGTTTTCTGGCTGCCTCTATATTACAGTCAGGAAGCACGAGATTATAGTCTATTGTTAATGCTTACAATCGGTGCGGTTTATTTATGGATAATAATAAATGAAAATGAAAAACGAAAAGACAAGATTAAATCATTCCAAGTAGTTTTGTTCGGGCTTTTGCTTGCTCTTCTGTCTTATACACATTATTTTGGGCTATTTATTTCTGGATTGTTATTTATTGGTTCTCTTCTATTATTATGGAAAAATAAAACTTTCAATTACAGAATATTAATTTCTTATTTACTCGCGCTTGTCCTATATATACCCTGGTTCAATTCAATGCTATTCCAGGCGAGCAAAATCCAAAGTTTTTGGATACCAAAACCGACTATAAAGTCAATTTATGATGTAATTTTTTATATCTATGCTACCGAACCGATTTTGTTTTATATGATACTTGCATTGTTGTTTTTCTCAATTTTAAAATTTATTTATAATTTAAAAATGAAAAAACAAAATGAGCAATCAATTGAGTTTATGGATGCTGATTTAATGCTTTGGCTCTGGTTTTTGTTGCCAATTTTGATTATATTCATTCAGTCATTGATATTTAAATCCTTATTCCTCGAGCGTTATTTTTTAATATGCTTGCCCCCTGCTTATATACTTTTATCCCGAGCTATACTGCAACTACCCATTGCTTACTATTACAGGTATGCTGTTGCGATAATAATGATTCTGTTTATCGCTTTTGATTTGATTTATATTCAGGATTATTACAACAAACCAGTCAAAAAGACTCAAATCAGAGAGGCAACTGAATTTGTACTTGCAAACTATAGAATGACAAATGATGCTATTATAATCGGTTATTCTTTACAGGTTGATTTAATTCAGGATTTATTTCATTATTATTTTATCCAGAAAAATTCCTCATTGAGATTGGATTATTTTATGAGTTCTTTGCATCTAATACGGGATTTAGAAGAATACATTGAAAATCGTAAACCTTCTTATATTTGGTTAATTTACTCAGAAAAACAACCAACTGAAAGTTTAATATCACTTGTAACAGTACATTATAAATTTGTTCACGGCAAAGACCTTCATAAAGCAGGTGCCTATTTATTTAGACGAAAGTAAAATAATCATAAATCGGAAATGAATATATTAATAAAAGACATAAGCACTTTAGTAACTGTTAATTCTATAAGACAGAATTTCAAAGCTGGTTCTGATATGCAGGATATTGGGATTATTAAAAATGGAGCGTTTCTTTTTAATGAGAAGATAATCTGGGTTGGCTCAACTTATGAAGCTGAGCAAAAATTAAATCTCGGATATTTCAAACCCGAACGAGTAATTTCTGCTAAAAATACAACCATTTTGCCAGGTTTTGTGGATTCCCACACTCATATTGTTTTTGTTGGCGACCGTTCTGATGAATTTGCTCAAAGACTGAGAGGCGTTACTTATACTGAAATAGCAGGTCAAGGTGGTGGAATTTTAACTACTATGCGAGCTACCCGCAGTGCCGATATTGAGCAATTAGCCGATACAGGCAGAAAATTGGTTCTGTCTGCTATGAGATATGGCACTACTGCTATGGAGATAAAAAGCGGTTATGGGCTTGATTATCAAAGTGAAATTAAAATGCTTGAAGCAATTAAAATATTGCAGAAAGAATTTGATATTCCCATAGTGGCTACTTTTTTAGGTGCCCACGATTTCCCACCCGAATTTAAAAATCATCGTAAAGAATATATAAAAATTATCACTGATGAGATGTTGCCATCAATTGCTGAAAATTCGCTCGCTGAATTTTGTGATGCTTTTATTGATAAGGGCTATTACACTAATGAAGAAGGCGAAATCATTTTAAAGAAAGCTTTAGATTATGGCTTAAAACTTAAAGTTCATTGCGATGAGCTTGCCGATGTCGGTTCAGCATCACTTGTTGCTTCGCTCGGTGCTATATCAGCAGACCATTTATTATTTGTTTCCGATAAAGGAATTGAGGATTTAAAGAGAGCCGGCACTGTTGCCACTCTACTACCAGGAACAGCATTTTCAATTAGAATGCCTTATGCAAATGCAAGGAAGATTATTGATAGCGGTAATATTGTTGCACTTGCATCGGACTGTAACCCAGGTTCCTGTTTTAACGAGAATATGCAATTTACTTTATGGCTTTCAGCGATGAATATGCAAATGACCGCTGAAGAGTGTATTTCTGCTGCTACTTTGAATGGAGCAAAAGCTATAGACCGCTCGAATATCATTGGAAGCATTGAAATTGGCAAGCTTGCTAATTTTATAATAGCTGATAGCCCAGATTATACACACTTGTTTTATCATTTCGGAATAAATCAAATCTCGGAAGTATGGATTAATGGTAAGTTAGCCGTTAAAAACTGATTTTCGAGAAAAATTTCTCTTAATTATAATAAAACTATGTTACTATTTTTCATTTCGCTCGTAATATAATATATGAGCGTTGACATTAATTTAATATTATCGTTCAAGGATAAAATGTTTCGGTTAGCTCGTCGGATAACTGGAGATTATGAAGATGCGAGAGATATTGTGCAGGAATCCCTAATACGATTATGGGAAATGGCTGATAAAATTGATGCCTATGCTAATCCCGAAGCATTAGCAATTACGATAACAAAAAACTTGTCCCTTGATAAAATGAAATCCAAACATAATAGAATGAAGAAGATAGAAATAGATGAATATGAAGATTTGTTGGTTTCAGAAGAAATTTCTCCTGAACGAAAAGCAGAAAATAATCAATTGCACGAGTTGATTTTGGAGCTTATAGAAAAATTGCCACAACAGCAAAAAATTATTTTTCATTTGCGAGATATCGAAGGATATAATAATAAAGAAGTTGCTGATATGTTAGGATTAAATGAAAATATCGTAAAAATCAATCTATCTCGGGCAAGAAAAAAGATTAGAGAATTATTAACAAAAATCTATAAATATTATGAAAATTGAAGAACTAATTGAAAAATATTTCAATGGTGAGACAACTCTTGAAGAAGAAAATTTCTTGAAACACTATTTTTCGACAGGCGATTACGAAAAAAAATTTGAGATATATCGTAGTTATTTCTTATTCCTACAGTCAGAAAAGGCAATTGTATCAAATGACTCAGTACCGAGCCAAATTCTGCAAAAACCGTTAAAACGGAATAGAAATTTCTTTAAACTGGAGTATAAATGGTATGCATTGGCAGCGTCTTTGCTTATTATTTTGGTTACTGTTTATTATTATTTCTCTGAAAGAAAGCAAGATACAACAATCGTTATAACAAATGAAAATTTTTATGAAAATGAAGAAGTCGGAACTGAATTAACAAAAGAAGCATTTAATAAAATTGCGAAATATATGGGATACGCCCAAGCAAGCATTGATGAAATTAAAACTTTAAATGAGACAATCGAATTATTACAAAAATATAAACTAATTAATAATCAATTACATCATAAGGAGATATGATATGAAAAAGCTCAATATCATTATTTTTGTATTTGTTTTTGCAAGCATTCAATTATTTAGCCAGCCTTTCAGCATTGAGAATGTATTCGATAAATATTCAGGGAAAAAAGATTTTACATCGGTAAATCTAACGGATCCTGCTTCAATGTTTATGGCCGAAAATGCATTAAAAATGTCTGTCGAAGGAGTTAAGGGCTTGAAAATACTAAAGTTCGACCATAAAAAAGGGACTAATGCGAAAGATGGCAAAGAGTTCCTGAATGACTTACAAAAAATGAATAAACTCGAAGGTTATAAGGAGTTTCTATCAGTTGTGGAAGATGGCAAAAATGTAAAGATAATGTTTAAACCAGTTGGTAATGATATCAGTGAATTTATAACCGCAGTGGCAAATGAAGCTGATGAATCAGTTTTAATTTGGATTAATGGCTCTTTGAATATGAATGATCTAATGAATTTTGGTAAAACTGTTATTCAACAAGAAAAGGGTTCTAAAAGCGGTAAAGACAATAAAAAAGAGAAAAAAGATTCTGAATGATTTTTCCTCCAAAATAATTCATTTTATCAATAATCGGGAAAAGAATTATGATAAAATTATTTGGGACAATTTTGTTCCTTATACCAATTATTGCATTTAGCCAGCCAGGTTCAGTAATCGCAATTTTTGAAAAATTTGCCCGAGAAAAGGGATTTTCCAGCATTAGTATGCTTGAACCGACACCTTTTTATGCAAGAAATTCTGAAATGTCTATTATGATTGATGGCATTCAGCAAATGAAAATTATCAAATACAATCCAGACAAATCAGATAGCAAGAAGGGCAATGAATTTATTAATGAATTGAAAAAAGTATCAAATATTCAGGGATACCAAACGAACCTGCATATTATAGATGAAAACATTGAAACATTGATGCTTATTAAATGAGATGGAGATGAAATTAAAGATGTTATAATATTTTCGATTAATGAGAATGATGTTACAACTTATAGTAAGAAACACAACCAGATATAATTTGAAGAATTTTAAACAATTTTTAGGTAAGAAAGATGAGCGGGATGAATTATTTGGTAGTCCCTGGTTGAATTATGATTTCCCTGAATTTCAAATTTACCCTTTTGACCCTTTTGGTAAAAAAAAAAGATAAAAACTCAACAGAAGAAGAAATTGAAAAAGCTACACCCAATGAATAAATTGATTTATTTTTACTCAATAATTTCGATTTCAACTTCGACAATTCCATCGTAAATCATATCAATTTGCTCTGCAGCGGCACGGGAAAGGTCAATTACTCGTTTAGTAATCATTGGTCCTCGGTCGTTAATTATTACAATTACTTCTCTACTATTCTTCAGATTTGTAACTTTTACTTTAGTACCAAATGGCAATGTTCTATGGGCAGCAGTAAAGAAATTTTTGTTATAAATTTCGCCGCTTGAAGTTTTCCTTCCGTGAAATTTATCTGCATAATAAGATGCAATACCTCTAATTTTCTCATGAGTTTTAAAATCAGGTTCAGCTTTTAAATCCTTAGATTGCTCTAATGATTTATCAGAATCAACAATATCTTCGCCGACAATTGATGTAAAACGTAAAGATGAAGAGCAAGCAGTGAAAATCAGCAAGATTGTTCCAGCTAATAATATTGATTTGAGTATGAACAATATGAATTTATTGTTATTAGAGAAATCTATTCATTTGTTTTCGTCTAATAAAATCAATAATTTCTTTAACATCATCGGAGCAGTTTCTTTTGCAAATTAGCAAGGCTTCGTCGCTATCAATTACTATTAAATCATTAACTCCAACAACACCGATTAATTTACCATTAGAATTAATCAAGCAATTGGAAGTATTAATTGGGATAATATCTCCAATTAGCACATTGTTTTTTGCATCTTTCATTGATAAACGATAGATTTCGTCCCAATTGCCAACATCACTCCACCGAAATGTTGATTGCACCACGAAAACATTGTCAGCTTTTTCTAATACTGCATAATCTATGGAAATAGATGTTATCTGCTTGTAAGTATATTCTAAATTTTCTTGGAAAGAATCTTTATTGATATGTTCGCGTAAAAGATTAAAATCGCTATAGTCTTCTCTCCAATATTTTTCTAAACTACTGACAAAGGTAGCAATTTCCCAGATGAAGATTCCACTATTCCACAAGAAATCGCCAGATTCTACAAATCTTTTAGCAGTAGCTGAATCAGGTTTTTCTGCAAATGTAGTAGAATATCTGACGCCATTATCGAAAAGAGCATTTAAATTGCCTCGGTAATCCTTCTTTATTTGGACATAACCGAAACTCGTCTCTGGTCTTGTCGGTTGGACTCCGATTGTAACGAGACCTTTTGCTTCTTTTGCTGCTCGAATTCCAATTTCTAAACTTTCGTAAAATTCGCCCAGATTAAAAATTATATGGTCTGATGGTAGTACGGTTACTACAGTATTTGGATTATATTTTTGTTCAAGCAATATGTTTGATAGAGCTAAGCAGGGTGCAGTGCCGCGAGGGAAGGGTTCGATAATGATATTCTCAGATGGAAAATCGGGTAGCTGTTCTGAAACTAAGTTATATAGTTCTTTTGTAGTAACGATGTAGGTATCTTCAATAGGGAAGAGTTTAGATATTCGAGAATATGTATTTTGTATCATTGTGCCATCGCCGATTAGATGGACAAATTGTTTTGGGGTTTTATCGGTGCTTCTGGGCCAAAGGCGATATCCTGAGCCTCCGGCAAGTATCAATGCTACTCTATCTGCTGTCTTCAACTTATTACCTCATTTAGTGTCTTTACAAAACAAGTTAATCAGATTTTAAATAATTTTTTATGTTACTGGAATCCAAATCTAATATGACTTTGTAAGTATGCGGAGAATTTTTTGCATTACTATTTATATAAAACTCGAAAACTTTACCCTCGACATCTTCGATATTAATAGAAAGTCTGATTTTCCCAATACACAATGATTCGATATTATTGCTCAAAACAGTTGCAGATGCACATCTGCAAGATGCTTGTATAGATTCAATTGTAAGAGTGCCGATGCCTCTGTTCAAGAATTGTATATTTTCGACAATGAACCTGTCATTAATACTTTTTACAACAATTTTTTCAGGACGAAATTGAATAATGGGCTTTTCAATAACCTCTTTTTTTGTATTATCCAATGAATCCATACTTAAATAAGTTGTGGGAAAACAGATTAAAAATATGATAAATAAAGCCAACATTATTTTATCAATATATTCTCAATTAAATCTGAAAAATTATAAACTCCTTTTTTATCAAGAACCCATTTTGAAGCGAGCAAAGCGCCCTCTGCAAATCCGACACGATTTTTTGCTCTATGAATTAATTCTATAGTTTCAGTTTCGGAGTCAATAAGTATATTATGAATACCAACAATACTACCGCCGCGTAATGAAGAGATATGTAATTGTTCTGGAGCTATTTTTTTATTAATCGTATCTTTTAAAATAGTTTTTTTCCTATCTATATTTTTGATTACCATTTCACCAATATTTAGGGCGGTTCCGCTCGGGCTATCTTTCTTGTTTTTATGATGTAATTCGCTGATTAGAATATCGAAGTTATCGAATTTATTCAGGATTTTTGATGCGACATCAATTAATTTCATAAATAGGTTCATTCCTAATGAGAAATTCGATGAATATATAATTCCAATCGAATTTTGCAAGGCGATATTTTTGATTATATCTAAGTTGTCGTACCAACCTGTTGTACCGATGATAATATTTTTCTTGGCTTCGGCAAGTGTAACCACATTATTCAAAACTGCTTCGGGATAAGAAAAATCAATTGCAACATCGAAATCAAAATTTGTCGTTGGCTTGATTGGATTATCAACTTCAAAAATTTGGCTTACAATGATTCCTTCTTTATCAGCAAGTTTATGTATTTCCTTGCCCATCGAACCATATCCAATAAGTGCTAATTTCATAATTTAATTCTTCAAATAAGTAAAACAGAAACTATCAATCTATTATTTTCCCTTCGTTTAAGTATATTGAGTTAGCTCTCTTAAAGCTATTCTTAATCACAGGGTCGTGTGTAGTAAGAATCAAAGTATTGTTATTTTGAGACGATTTAGCCAATAAATCGAGCACAAGGATTTTTGATACGTCATCGAGATTTTCCGTTGGTTCATCGGCAATGATAATTTCAGGCTCGGAAATCAAAGCTCTTGCTGTTGCGACAAGTTTGGTTTCGCCTATGGATAATTCGCCTGGATATTTAGTTCGCAGATAGCTAATATTGAGAGTAGCTAATAATTCTAATACTTTTTTTATTGCCTTGTCTTTTTTATATCCGTTAAATATAAGCGGGATAAGAATATTTTCGAAAACGTTTAATTCGTTTATCATTTTGGGATGTTGCTCGATAAAACCGGATATTTGTCTGAATAATCGAAGTTTTTTGCCTTTTAATTTTTTGTAATTGATGCCTTTGAAATAAATATCTCCATAAGTTGGTTCTACTTCATTTCTTAGCAGGTTGATAAAAGTTGTTTTTCCGGCGCCCGTAGGACCAATGATTATATTCCTTGAGCCAGAATCAATCATCAAATTAATGTTATGCAATGCTGGCATCTTGTTTTTATAATGCACAGAAATTGATTTTAATTCGAATAACATTTTGAAAAAATTAATTTTAAAAAAATAAATTTATGTCAAAAATTGTTCTTGATAAAACTTATAATATTCGGCGATTAAGTCGAGGGATTTATCAAGTAATTGTTCTTGTGGTAAAATAACAATCCTAAAGTGGTGTGTACCAGGTTTTTGACCGAATCCTGAGCCTGGGACAACAATAACTCCAGTTTCTTTTAATAATTGGCGAACAAAATGAGTGTCATCATAAACATCAATAGAAGGGAAAGCATAGAAAGCCCCTTCAGGTTTTATCAGCTTAATTCCTTGTATAGAATCCAACTTACCCATAGCAATATCTCTTCTTCGCTCGAGCCGTAAGACATTTTCTTGCAGATGCTTCTGGTCTCCATCGAGAGCAACTGGTATGGCATATTGCCCCGGATGGTTAGCACAAATACGTGCTCGAAGAATTTTATTTACTGCTTCGAGAAAATTAGCCATAATTGATTGTTTGCCACTTGCGACGCCCCAGCCAATTCTTAAACCTGGTCCGACATAATTTTTCGATAATCCAGAGAAAGTAACGCAGGGTAGTTCATCGCTGAGAGAAGCAATGGCTATATGCTGTTTGCCGTCGAATATCAGTTTATCGTAAATTTCATCAGAAATTATCAGAAGATTGTGTTCAAGTGCAAGCTCGACTAATTCGAGGAGAATCTCTTTGCTATAAACGGTACCAGTTGGATTATTGGGATTGATAATAACAAGAGCTTTTGTCTTATAGTTAATTTTCGAGCGAATATCATCAATATCGGGTTGCCAATTGTTTTGCTCGTCGAGATAATAAGGGTTTGGTTCGAGCTCAAGTTTACTTTGAACTGCTGTATAAAGAGGATATCCTGGAGTAGGCATCAAAAAGTTATCGCCTGGGTCAAGTAATGCAGTCAGGCATATTTCGATTGCTTCGCTTGCTCCAGTTGTAACAAATATATCGAGTATATTATTAATTCCTTTTTTTCTTGCATCTCGCTCGATTGCATCAATCGCAGGCTTTACTCCTGA
>JBBISM010000069.1:11161-11427 GCA_037441245.1 Ignavibacteria bacterium
ATTTGCGAGCATTGCTTGATGGATTGCTTCTATTATATGGGGAGGTGTTACAAAATCATATACATTAGGGTCTCCGATATTCAGATAATACAATTCTTTGCCTGATTTGGCAACCTGTTCTGCCAATAAAATAATGTCTCTGATTGCATATTGAATATTTTCAGTTTTACGGGCCGGGATTAAAGGTTTCATTATTGCTCCGTTTTGCTTCAATAAAATTAACAATATAGTCAATGAAATTACTAATTTAAACAAAAAAGAAATAT
>JBBISM010000070.1:0-10198 GCA_037441245.1 Ignavibacteria bacterium
TGGGATGCTGTTGCCGATATTCTTGGTCTACCAGCATTAAAGGATGACCCACGTTTCAAGGAAAGAGATAACAGAAAATTATATAGGAAAGAATTAACTGTTTTATTGGAAGAAAGTTTGGTTAAAAAGGATACAAAGGTTTGGGTCGAGGAATTAAATAAAGTGGGAGTACCTTCTGGCGAGATTTTATCTTTAGAGGAAGCACTAAATCAACCACAAATTAAACATAGAAATACATTTACCGAAATAGAAATACCCGAAATCGGAAAAGTGCCATTATTTAATATGACGGCGAAATTCTCCAGAGTTCAAGGCAATGTGGAAACACCACCACCGATTCTTTCTCAGCATACAAAAGAGATTCTGATGGAAATCGGGTATAGTCAGGATGAAATTGAAGAATTCAAAGCGAAGGGAATTATTTAAATTTTTTCATTTTTCTGCCGAATATAATTTTAAGTAAATCAATACAACATGTTTTATTTGTTCTTTTGTTTTATTGCATTTTAGAAAAAATAATATGCCAGGAAATTTGGTCAATTCAAATCAAACAAATGAGGATGCATCTAAGGAGATTCAATCTACCTCAGGTTCGCTTCCAATCTTAATTATTGATGATGACAATTGGATACATAGAATAATTAGTCATTATTTGAATACCTGGGGATTCACTCCGATTTCAGCTATGGATGCGGTCGAAGGCTTGGCAAAAGCAATACAAATAAAGCCGATATTGATTTTGCTCGATATAATAATGCCAGAAGTAAAAGGCGATACACTATTGAAGATGTTGAAAGCAATTGATATTACAAGCGATATACCCGTATTAATTCTATCTGGTAATCTTAATATTGATATTCTTAGCACTACTTTCAAAAAGGGAGCTGTTGGATATATTGCAAAACCATTTACCCAGGAAACACTTTTTGCCAAGATAAGAGAATGTCTAAATCCAGAAATCATTAAAAAACTAAATATTGCAAACTTTCCTGAATAAAAATCTTAGAATTCATTTCCTAAACCCCACAAATTATAATATTTTTAAGTTAATTTTTTTTTAATAAGTAAATTTTATAATTTGCATTTTACAGTTGATTGAATGGAGAAAATATGAAACAGACCATAGTTCAGAAGATTTTGGCAAAGTCAGTGGATAAAACCAGTGTTAATATTGGTGAAATAGTCGAACCAAGAGTTGATTTAGCAATGTCGCACGAAAATGCAGCACTGGTAATGAATCAGTTCTTTGAGATATTTAATGGTACTAATCTTGAGCCAAAAATATGGGACCAAGAGAAAATTGCTATAATATTTGACCATCGGGTTCCTGCAGAGAGCAAAAAGACAGCTACAAATCAAAAGAAAATCAGAGATTTTGTTGAAAGATACGATATAAAAAAATTTCATGATATTCGGGGTGATGTTGGTGGAATTTGCCATCAAGTATTACCTGAGTATGGTTATGTGCAACCAAACAAAGTGATTGTCGGTACAGATAGCCACACGACCAGTCATGGTGCATTGGGAGCATTTGCATTTGGGATTGGCGCTACTGAAATGGCTGCAGTTTGGGCTTTGGGTAAAATTGTTAATGTCGAGGTTCCACAAACTATAAAAGTAGTGGTCAATGGAGAATTTCTAAAATACACTTATCCCAAAGATCTAATTCTCTATTTGATTGGTCTAATTGGTGCTGAAGGTGCAAATTTTAGAGTACTGGAATTTTGCGGTGAGACAATTTCTAAAATGAATACTTCGGGCAGATTGACATTATGCAATATGAGTGTTGAAGCAGGAGCAACATCGGGAATTGTAGCACCTGACGAAGAAACCGTTAAATTTTTAAGAGAAGAAGCAAATTTTTATGGTGATATAGAAATAATCGAATCTGATACTGGTGCTCATTATGAACGAGAAATCTATATAGATTTAACTAATCTCGAACCACAGATTGCTTGTCCCCATAGGGTAGATAATGTTAAATCAATTAGTGAAATAGAAGGCACTCCAATTCAGCAAATTGTTATTGGTTCTTGCACAAATGGAAGACTTGACGATTTAAGAGTTGCGGCTGAGTTACTCGATGGGCAATCAGTATCTTCGAATACCAGACTGTTGGTTTTCCCAGCATCTGCCCGTGTATATAATCAAGCACTCGAATTAGGATATTTAGCAACATTGATTAAAGCCGGGGCAGTTGTGATGAATCCGGGATGTGGTCCTTGCTTAGGAGTCCATCAAGGAGCTTTAGGCGATGGCGAAATAGCCTTATCAACAACAAACAGAAATTTCAAAGGTAGGATGGGAAATCCAGAATCGGAAGTATATTTATGTTCGCCCGCTGTTGCCTCTGCGAGTGCGATAACCGGAGTGATTACGCATCCAAAGAAAGGAGCAAATTAATATGCCAAAAGTGTTATGGAAATTTGGAGACGATGTCTCTACTGATATCATCTACCCAGGGCGTTTTATGGCTACTGTTTTGCCAACAGAAACACCCCAATACGCTTTTTCGGATATTCCAGAATTACACAATGCATTAAATCAAGATTATTGCACAAAGGGGCAAGTTATCGTTACTGGCAAGAATTTCGGTTGTGGTTCATCTAGAGAGCAAGCAGTATCTACATTGACAGGTCATAATGTAATAGTAATTGCAAAGAACTTTGCTCGTATTTTTTTGCAAAATGCTATAAATTTAGGACTAAAAATTATTATTTGTCCTGAAATAGAAGCCGAGAAAGGAGACGAAATCGTGTTTACTGGCGATAAAGTTTTTAATTTAACTAATGAAAAGGAGTTTTCAATTATCCCATTACCAAAGGCACGTCAGACCATAATTGATGCAGGTGGATTGATTCCTTATGTCCGGGCAAGGTTAATAGAAAAATAAAAAATAGGGCATTTTTAAATTGTTTCCTTTGTGTTAAATTTCTATGAAAAAATTGTGCCTGATTCGAGATAATGTGGCTACTGAGTATATTGTTAATTAGAAATATAACTTAATAAAGCGTAAGTTATCAACATTTTTACCAATTTTCCACAGAGTTTTCCACAGTTTAATATTAAATAGGGATAATTTTACACTTTTTATTAAATTTCATTAATAAATGCACAATATTGTGCATTTTATTATGAAAAAGGAATATTTAGATACGAGTAACTACCATTTTTCTAAAGACTTTAACTTAATGGTAGCTAATTTAAGGTGTGATTTAAGCGATTCTATTTGCTCTTTATCATTACAGTTGGATATTTTATTTTGAATATCTTTTATTTCGTCTCTAATTACAGATTCGTCTAAATCTTTTACATTAATGGCAAAATCCACAAGAATAGATACTTTATTATTCAATACCTCGATGAATCCAGCACTCGAGACGAAAGAATAAGTATCACCATTGTTAGTTTTTACTTGAATAATGCCCTGTTCGAGACTTGAAACAATTGGAGCATGATTGACAAGTACTTGGAAAGGTGATTTAGAACCTGGCACGGAGATGATGTCTGCTTCTCCGCTGAAAATTCTCTCGTGTGGGGCAACTAATTCAATTTTAAGCATAGCATAACCCTCTATATGTTGGCTTTTTTAGCACGGTCGAACACTTCATCAATTGTTCCGGCATAACTGAAAAATCCTTCTGATATTTCGTCGCATTCACCATCGAGTATAGCTTTGAACCCAGCAACAGTATCTTCAATTTTCACATATCTACCTTCATAGCCCGTGAATTGTTCAGCTACCTGAAAGGGTTGGGAGAAGAATTTTTGTATTTTTCTTGCTCGATATACTGTCAATTTATCCTCATCAGAAAGTTCATCCATTCCGAGAATGTTAATGATATCTTGCAAATCCTTATATGTTTGAAGAACTTTTCTGCAACTCATAGCTGTGTTGTAATGCTCATCACCGATGAACATAGTGTCCATTATTCTTGAAGTAGAATCTAATGGATCTACTGCAGGGTAGAGTCCTAACTCCGCAATTTGTCTCGAAAGGACCGTTTTGGCATCAAGGTGAGTAAACGTATTAGCAGGAGCCGGATCAGTTAAATCGTCGGCAGGTACATAAACAGCTTGAACTGAGGTAATTGAACCTTTCTTAGTAGATGCAATTCTTTCTTGCAAAATACCAAGTTCAGTTGCCAAAGTGGGTTGATAACCGACTGCGGAGGGCATTCTACCTAGAAGTGCTGAGACTTCAGAACCAGCTTGAATAAATCTAAATATATTATCAATGAATAGAAGAACGTCTTTGCCTTCTTCATCTCTGAAATATTCAGCCAATGTAACAGCAGTCAATCCAACACGGAAACGCGCTCCAGGGGGTTCATTCATCTGTCCAAATACAAGCGATGTTTTATTAATTACACCTGATTCTTTCATCTCAAGATAAAGGTCGTTTCCTTCGCGGGTTCTTTCACCAACCCCGCCGAAAACTGAGTTCCCGCCGTGGTGTTTGGCTATGTTATGAATCAGTTCTTGAATAATAACTGTTTTCCCGACTCCAGCACCACCGAAAAGTCCAGTTTTTCCGCCTTTAGTGAATGGTTCAATTAAATCAATAACTTTAATACCGGTTTCGAACATTTCTCTTTTTGTGCTTAATTCTTCGAAAGCTGGCGATGGTCTATGTATTGAATAGCGTTTTGTAAATTGTATTTCACCTAATTCATCAATTGGTTGGCCAGTTATGCTCAACATTCTACCAAGTAGTGCGGGACCAACTGGTACTGAAATAGGACCACCTGTGTCATATACTTTCATTCCGCGCACAAGTCCATCTGTTGAATCCATAGCAACTGATCTGACTCTATCTTCGCCGAGATGTTGCTGAACTTCACAAATAAGTTCACTATCTTTACCAGTTTCTATTGATTTCCTGGATATTAAAAGAGCATTTAAAACTGCAGGAATGTTTGATTCTGGAAACTCAACGTCCACAACAGGACCGATAACCTGTACTATAACGCCTTCATTCATTTGATATATCCTTTATTATAAATATGTTTGCTGTCAATTATTATTTGTTGGTTGAAAAATAAATAGCAAAGATAGTGAATAAAAGAATAAATGACAAAATGAAGTCTGCAAAGTTAGTAAATGTATAAAATTTGTTGTAATTTTGTAAATTATCAAAAATATGGAGAAATAATTTATGAAGCCAAAAATCGGAATATTAATGGGAAGTGATTCAGATTTACCCACGATGCAGGAAATAGCTAATGTATGCAATGAATTTGGTATTGGATATAAAATGCGAGTTATATCAGCTCACAGAAATCCACTGGAAGCAGTCGAATACGGTCAAAATGCTGATAAAAGAGGTATCAAAGTCATAATAGCAGGTGCTGGTGGTGCTGCCCATCTGCCTGGTGTGCTTGCTGGCAATACTCCACTTCCAGTTATAGGAGTTCCTATTCAATCTAAATCTCTGAATGGTCTCGATTCGCTTTTATCAATTGTACAAATGCCCCCTGGGGTTCCAGTTGCTACTGTTGCTATCGGTGGTGGTAGAAATGCTGGATTGCTTGCTATTCAGTATTAGCTTTGAGTGATAACGAATTGTTTGAGAAATATATTCAATTCAAACAAAGACTAGCTGATGAATCGCGTGCGAAAAATGATAATAATCCTGCATTTACGCAGATTTATCAACCTGAATGAAATCGGAATTACAAAATAATTTGTGTTAGGTTAATATTGAGTAAATTATTGGTTTAATGGAAATTTAAAATATTTTTATATTTTTGTATTATTTGGCAATATAATAAAACATCCATAAAGGAGGCAATTTTCAGTTTTCATGAAAAAAACATTTCTGATTATAATGATTCAATAACATCCAGTCCCCCCACTAATTTTGGTTTAGGAAGTCGAGTTCTAATGCTCAACCAAAGCTATGAGCCAGTATCTATTTGCAGTGTAAAAAAAGCAATGGTCTTATTACTATTGACGAAGGCAGACCTCGTAGAGAAGAAGGAAGAGCGATTAATAAGAACCATTAATCGTTCCTTTCCCTATCCGAGTGTTATCCGATTAGCTTCTTACGTAAGATTCCCTCATAAAAAGGTTGAGCTATCGCGGAAAAATTTACATCGAAGGGATAATTATCGTTGTCAATATTGCGGTAAGAAGGGAGTTGATTTAACTATAGACCATATTATACCGAAGTCAAGAGGTGGGACAGAGTCTTGGGATAATTTAGTAACTGCCTGTATTCAGTGCAATAATAAAAAAGGAAATCGCACTCCTGAAGAAGCTGGGATGAAATTAATTTCCAAACCAGTAAAACCACACTATATTCTTTTTTTAAAGCAATATCTTGGCAATGTAGATAATGCTTGGAAACCATTTCTTTTTATGGATTAATAATTTTTTAAGTTAGGAAAGCGTTCTTTACTGCAGTTTTTTCAGCGAGAATTGATTATTGACATAATTGCGTTGATTAAATTTGTTTTTATTACTTTAACAAATCGAATTGGATTTGTATGAAAACAATAGGGGAATGTAAAAAAGGATTTCATTGGATAAGTTGCCATAATCAATTTGAATGCAAAATTCAATCAATTGAATATGATTCGAGGAATTGCAATCCAGATTCTTTGTTTGTAGCAGTGAGAGGTAACGATAGAGATGGTCATAATTATATTCCCGCAGCTTTAAAAAAAGGAGTAACTGCTATTGTTGGAGAATTGGACTTTAAAGAACTTTCGGTGCCAAGTAACGTGATTTATTTCAAAGTTGAAAGTTGCAGAATAGCCTTGGCTGAGCTTTCCCATTGGTTTTATAATTATCCAACAAAAAATATTGATGTAATCGGTATTACGGGAACAAATGGTAAAACTACTCTTACATATCTTCTCCATCAAATTTATTCTATCACTGGTAAAAATTCTGGGATTATCGGTACTACAGGAGTTCATTTTGATGATAAGCAGATAAATACACTCAATACAACTCCTGAATCGAAAGAGTTGTGTGAATATTTCCAACAGATGCTCTATAATGGTATCGAAAAAGTATTTATGGAGGTTTCCTCGCATTCTCTCGAGCAGAAAAGGATTTATGGCATTGATTTTCGAACTGCAATATTTACAAATTTAACGCAAGACCATTTAGATTATCACATTACTATGGAAAATTATTTTAATGCTAAAAAGACTCTTTTTGATGGGCTTAGCGAGAAATCAATTGTCATTGTTAACGGAGATTCTCCATTTAGCAATGAAATTATAAAGGATTGTCGAGCAAATCTAAAATTATTAGTCGGTCGGGGTAAATCAAATGATATAATAATAAGCAACGAATATCTCGATTCTTCTCAGAGTAAATTTAGCTTAATTGATAATTCTAAAAAGCTTGGATTTTCGAAATTAGACATAGAAATGACATTGACAGGTAGATTTAACATCGAAAATGCTTCAATGGCAGTTGTACAATCAATGATTGATGGGATTGAAGTACAGGTTGTAAAAGATACAATAGCCAATATAAAAGGAGCTCCTGGCAGAATGGATAGAGTTACACTCAGCAATGGAGCTACTGCGTATGTAGATTATGCACATACTCCTGACGCCTTGAAAAAAGCATTGTTGGCTTTAAGGGAGTTAAATAAAGGTGTTGGTCGAATTATATGTGTTTTCGGTTGTGGTGGTGATAGGGACCAATCTAAAAGACCTATAATGGGCGAAATTGCTGGTGAATTAGCTGATTATGCCATTATCACAAGCGACAATCCAAGAAGTGAAGATCCAGATAAGATAATCGAACAAATATACAAAGGATTTTCCAAGTCAACACGCAGTAAAGCGGTATGTATTACAAATCGAGATGAAGCTATACGATATAGTATCAATTTATCAAAAGTCGGTGATATCGTATTAGTTGCTGGAAAAGGGCACGAAAATTATCAAATAATTGGTACCAATAAAATACCTTTCGATGATAAAGAAAGGATTGAATTTTATTCTCGTCAACGAACAATCCAATCACTTTGACAGGGGGATAACCCAAATATTAACATAAGCTTATATTGAATATTAATTCAATTGTTCACGTTGGCGAGCTTCATTTACTTTTAAATTACGACCGCCAAATTCTTTTTGATTTAGACTTTCTATTGCTTTAGCTCCGTCGTCCGGATCCATTTCGATGAAACCGTAGCCTTTTTTCCTACCGGTATCTCGATCAGTTATTAATTTAATTGAATGAACTGAGCCATATTGTTCAAAAATGGCACGTACTTGCTGTTCAGTACAGCTAAAAGGCAAATTTCCTACATAAAGAATCATAAAAAAACCCTTGAAAAATGGAATAAAACATATTAATTCTCAATCCCCCTGTCGAAGTGATTGAGGAATGATAATTGTCATTGAAAAGATGGAGAAAGTATGTAATAATGATGAAAATCTCAATAAATAAGAATATTTTGCAATATATTTGCATACAAATTAATGATAAAATTTTGTCAATACAAAATTTTTTTTATCCAACTTATTAATTGATAATAAGAAGCTGAAGGATTAAACATTTGCTCACTCATTCAAAACCCCCAAAAATAGAACAATTCATTCTGGTGTTTTCAATTATTGCAATATTATTATTCGTTTTACCATCGCAATTGAAACCCTGGCAATATCCTTCTGATGATTCATTTTTCTATCTGCAAGTAGCTTACAATATAAACGAGGGTTATGGTAGTACATTCAATACGATAACAACAACTAATGGATATCATCCTCTTTGGATGGTTCTATGTATCATTTTGGGCAAAATATCTGGCAACGATAAAATCCTGCTATTGCAATTTGTTTTCATTTTTCAGGTATTGTTATTCATTCTCATCGCTTATTTATTTAGAAAGACTTGTCGAACTTTAGATATAAGAAATTATTATATATCGCTTCCTTTATTAGCCACATATTTTTTAGCTATCGGCAATTATGCTTCTGAAGCTCATATAAATGGGGTGATGCATTTTTTATTAGCTTATTACTTTGTGAGGTTTAAAGTATTGAATATAAATAATGCTATTCTTTTGGGGGTAATTATTACATTCCTTTTTTTCGCACGTTTGGACAATATATTTTTGATTATATCAGTATTGATAAGCTATTCATTCGGAATAAAATTCAAATGGGAGAATTTCAAAAATATTATCATTGCAGGAACATTGAGTTTAATACTTGTTACACCATATTTGTATTTTAATTATACAAAATGGGGGTATTTCGTACCTATAAGCGGTGCGATAAAAAGCATATTTCCGGATATAGTATTCGACCTGAACTCTTTGGGCAGTTTCGGTATGATTATTACTTTTGCTTCGATATTATGCTTCTTTTTTGCATTTTTTGTAAAAATTGAGCGGGATATAAGAAGAGTTTTATTTGTTTTTTCTTTATCCACAATTATAAGCTCCATATACATAGTTTGCTTGACAGACCATCATACAAATTGGGCTTGGTATTATGTATCAGGTGTAATGACCATTGCATTTTTTGTCCCTATTTCATTACGTTATTTAGCTGATAAATTGAGAATTAGTCAAAAAATGCAATTTTTTTATATCACGATAACAACCTTATTGATGTTATCTGGTATAAGTAGGAGCTGGTCTGAATATTTCAATCCTGAGACAAGGGGCTTTAACCCAGTACAATTTCGAAGTATCAATAACTGTCGTTGGTCAATTAATGTAGGCAAATGGTTAGATGAAAATCTGCAACCGGGGAGCAGAATCTTAATTTATGAATGGCCTGGAATGATTGCTTATTTTTCAAATATGAAGCTAGTACCTATTGATGGATTGATGAATGATTTTCAATTTCAAGATGAACTTTTAAAATTAGGAATTGAAGCTTATGTGAAGGATAAGAGTATTGAATATTTTATTGCTCCTTATGAATTGTTTTCTCAAGTGCTGATGGGATACGAAAATTATTATCGTAATGACGGTAAATTAGAATTCAAAATATATTCGTCATTACATAGAAAAGAAGTGGGAATGATTTGTGTTGATGATTTGGAATTAATTGTTAAATTTGATGAAGTAATTAATTGCGATGGTATTCCAAAAATAGCTTTATGGAAATTCAATAATTGAGAATATAATGAAGAATCTTCTATTGGCAGTAATTATTTCAATGACTATGGCGATGCTATCGGCAAGTAGTATAAATTTATCTTATCGCCG